>JANYHV010000351.1 GCA_025362195.1 Fimbriiglobus sp.
TCGGTCGCGCGCAGCGCGGTCGGCAAGCCGGTCGGCTGGAAGGGCCGCGCCCACCCGCTCACCCCCGGAGTCCCGCATCATGGCTGACGAACTCCCCGCCTACGTCCTCGTCGGCGGCTCCGGCGGCATCGGCTCCGCGACCGCCCACCAACTCGCCGCCAAGGGCGCACGGCTGATGCTCGCCGGCCGCGACGCCGCCAAGCTCGACGCGCTCGTGGCGAAGTTGCAAGAGGTGAACCCCGGTGACTATCGAACGGCGACGCTCGACGCGACCAAGTCGACCGAAATCGATGCCGTCTTCGCCACGGCCCTCGAAGCGTTCGGCAAGCTGAGCGGCGCGGCCTGCCTGGTCGGCTCGATCATTATCAAGCCGGCGCACCTGACGACCGACGAGGAGTTCGAGGAGACCCTGAACCTCAACGTCCGCACCGCGTTCTACACCCTGCGCGCCGCGGTCAAGTCGATGATGACCGGCGGCGGCTCAATCGTGTTGGCCTCGACCGTCGCCGCGCAAATCGGGCTGGCCAACCACGAGGCGATCTCGACGGCGAAGGGGGCCATCAACGGCCTGGTGAAGTCCGCTGCGGCGAGCTACGCCGGCCGGGGCCTCCGCGTCAACGGCGTCGCGCCGGGCCTCGTCAACACGCCGCTGGCCACGAAGATCACGTCGAGCGAGATGACGCTGAAGGTCTCCACGGCGATGCACCCGCTCGGCCGCATCGGTCAGCCCGACGACATCGCCACGCCGATTACGTGGCTGCTCGACCCGAAGACGAGTTGGGTGACGGGCCAGATGATCAGCGTGGATGGGGGCATGTCGGTCGTGCGGGGCAAGTAGAACAAAACATATCTCCCGCAAAGGCGCAAAGGAAAGGCCAAGAAATCCAATCATAAATTAGGATTTCTTGGCCTTTCCATTGCGCCTTTGCGGGAGATGTGTTTTCGATTACACATCCAGGTCTTCGTCCGCCGCCTGGTCGGCTTTCTGCATGATGAAGTCGTACCGCGGCTGGGCGTCCTTCCCGAGCAAGTCTTTGAACGTATTCGCCGCTTCGAGCACTTCGTCAATGCGGACCTTCAACACCGTGCGCGAGCGCGGGTCGAGGGTCGTCATCGACAGGGCCTTGAAGTCCATCTCGCCGAGGCCCTTGAACCGCGTGATCTCCGGCTTCGCGTTCGCCTTCAGCCCGGCCAGGATACGCTCCTTGTCGTCGTCGTCGCGGGCCCAGTGAGTCTCCTTGCCCACGTCGATTCTGTACAGTGGCGGCTGGCCGATGTAGACGTGGCCGCGCTTGATCAGTTCGGGCAGGTGGCGGAAGAAGAAGTCGAGCATGAGCGTCGTGATGTGGTGGCCGTCGGCGTCGGCGTCCATGAGCAGGATGATCTTGCCGTACCGCAGGCCTTCGTACCGGAACTTGTCGCCGGCCCCGGTGCCGATGACGGTGACGAGGTCACTGAGTTCCTGGTTCTGCATCACCTTGTAGGTCGGCAGGTCTTCGCCGTTGAGGATTTTCCCCTTCAACGGCAGGACCGCCTGGTAGACGTTGTTGCGGCCCTGTTTCGTCGAGCCGCCGGCCGAATCGCCCTCGACGATGAACAATTCGGTGTCGTCGCGGTCGGTCGATTTGCAGTCGGCCAGCTTGCCCGGCAGGCTCAGCCGCCGGCTCGTCGTCGTCTTCCGCTTGACCTCGGTCGCCGCCGCCCGGCTCGCCTCGCGGGCCTGCGCGGACAGCACGATCCGGCCGACGATCAGGTCGGCGGCCGACTTGTTATTGTTCAACCACGTCTCGAGGGCGGGGCGGATGAAGTTGTCGATGGCCGCTTCGAGTTCGGGGTTGTTCAGCTTTTCCTTCGTCTGGCCCTGGAACATCGGCTCGCGGACGAACACCGACAGGACGGCGACGATCCCCTCGCGGATGTCCTCGGCCGAAATCTTCAACCCCTTGATCGCCTTCTTGGCCTCGGGGTGGATCTCGCAGTAGTTCTGGACGGCCTTGCGGACCGCCGTTTTCAGGCCGTTCTCGTGGGTGCCGCCGCCGGGGGTGCGGATGCCGTTGACGTAGGAACTGATCGACTCGTCGGTCGATTCCGTCCACTGCAAGGCGCACTCGACCCGCTCCCCGGTGTCGCGCTTGACGCCGAATATCGCCTCGGTGACGGTCGCCTTTTCGGTCCGCTTGACGAGTTTCGCCAGGTACTCGGGGATGCCGCCGGGGTGGCTGAACTCGGTCGTCTCGCCGGTCACCTCGTTCTTGAAGGTGATCTTCAACCCGGAGTGGATGAACGACATGTCTTCGAGCCGGCTCTTCAGCGTGTCCGCGTCGAACCGGGTGACCTTGAAGATGCTGTTGTCCGGCTCGAAGTAGATGGTCGTGCCGTGCCCGCGGGCCGGGCCGACCTTTTCGAGCTTCGTCAGTGGCACGCCCTTGGCGAAGGTCTGGACGTACTCGTGGCCGTCGCGCTTGACGGTCGCGACCAGCTTGCGGGCGAGGGCGTTGACGACCGACGCGCCGACGCCGTGCAGGCCGCCGGAGTGGTAGTAGCCGCTCTCGCCGTCGCCGAACTTGCCCCCGGCGTGCAGCACCGTCAGTACCAACTCGACGCCGGACTTCTTGTGCTTCGGGTGGATGTCGGTCGGGATGCCGCGGCCGTTGTCGCTGACAGTCAGCGCGTCGCCGGGCTTGTGCAGGGTGACGCGGATCTCGTCGGCGTGGCCGTTCAGGTGCTCGTCCACCGAGTTATCGACGATCTCCCAGGCGAGGTGGTGTAACCCCTTGGCGTCCACCCCGCCGATGTACATCGACGGCCGCTTGCGGACCGGCTCCAACCCTTCGAGGACCTGGATCGAGTCGGCGGCGGTGTACTTCGCGGCAACTGTGCTCATACTCGTCTCGTGCGGTAAGTCTTCGGTGTCAACTCGGTGTCACTCGCTTACGACTCGGCGTGCCCGTTGCGCTCGGCGTCCTTCGGCTTGCGCTCGGGCCGGCCCTCGACTTCGTCCCAGTTGACGAGTTCGATCGGCGGCGGGGTGACGCGGACGAACTCGACGCGGTGCCGGACCTTCTCGCCCTTGCCCCCGCGGGCCTGGACTTTGATCTTCTCGGGGGTGTAGTCGTCGGGCTTGCCGTTGTCCATTTCGAGCGAGATGCGATTCTGCTCGTTCCGCCGGCCGTCGGACACGAGGGTGCCGCCGATGCACTGGTCGCCGGCGTCGAGCTTGATGCCGATGACGCCCTTGCCGACCCCGGCCAGGACGTTGGCCTCGTCGAGGGCGAAGTGGATGACGTGCCCGCCGCGGGACGCCAGCATCACTCCCGACTCGCCGCCGACGAGGCGGGCCATGACGACCTTGTCGCCCGGTTCGGGCCGCGCGAACTTGCGGCCGGACTTGCTCGACTCGACGCGGTACGCCGCCAGCGGGATGCGGAAGACGTATCCGTTCGTGAGCGCGACGGCGACGTGCGGGGTGCCGTCGGGCCGGTCGGCCGGGGTGAACCGGGGGTCGCTCGTGAACGCGGCGATGACCTTGACCTGGTCGGCCATCTTGAAGAACTTCGTGATCGGCTCGCCGTACCCGCTCGACGCCGGGACCTCGTTGACCCGCATCGTGTAGGCCGTGCCGTCGTCGGTGAAGAAGATCGCCGCGTCGAGGGTCGAAGCGGGCAGCACGGCGACGACCTCGTCCCCGTCGCGGGTCCGCGTACTCTCAATGGACGCCAGCCGGCCGACCCGCTTGATCCAGCCGTCGCGGGTCAGCACGACGTTGGTGTTCTCGCGGACGATGTAGGCGTCCTCGTTGAATTCCAACACGTCCTCGTCCGAGGCCATGCGGGTGCGGCGGCGGGTGACGAACGGCTCGGCGTGCAGGGCTTCCAACTCACCGCGGATGACGGCCCAGAGCTTCGCCTCCGAGGCCAGGACGACCTCGATCTTCGCCGCGTCCTTCTGCTTCCCGGCGAGTTCGTCGCGGATCTTCTGGATTTCCAGGCTCGCCAGCTTGTACAACTGCGCGTCGAGGATGGCGTCGGTCTGCACGTCGTCCAGGGCGAACTCGGCCATGAGCTTGACGGCCGCGTCGGGCTTGCCGGTACTCGTGCGGATGATGCCAACCGCCCGGTCCAGGGCGTTGAAGACGATGGCGAACCCGTTCAACAAATGGATGCGCTTCTGCAACACCCGCAACTGGTACTCGAAGCGGCGGCGGACGACGCCGAGGCGGAAGTCGAGGAAGTAGCGGAGGAGTTCCTTCAGGCTCAGGCCGTCGCGGGGGACCATCGTCGTGCCGTCCGCCGACGGGACGATGGCGGTCACGTTGTACGAGAAGTTCTTCTGCAACTCGGTGTGCCGGTACAGGTAGGCCATGACCAGGTTGGCGTCCGCCCCGGCCTTCATTTCCAGCACGATCCGCATCCCCTCCTTCTCGTTGGTCTCGTTGTGCGAGCCGAGGAGTTGGGGCAGTTTCTTGTCCTCGATCAGCCCGCCGATGGCGTTCTCAAGCGCGGCCTTTTCGACGTTGTACGGGATCGACGTGACGACGATTTGTTGCCGGCCCTTGCCCAACTCTTCGAGTTTCCACTCGCCCTGAATCTTGATGCTCCCGCTGCCCTCTTCGTAAATCTTGCGGAGCGCGGCGCGGTCGGTGACGATCTTCCCGCCCAGCGGGAAGTCCGGCCCCTTGACCTTTTCGAGCAGTTGCGGGACCGTCGCCTCGGGGTCGTCGATGAGTAGCACGCAGGCTCTGAGAACCTCGCCCAGGTTGTGCGGCGGGATGTTGGTCGCCAGGCCGACGGCGATGCCCGACGTGCCGTTGACGAGCAGGTTCGGGAACTGGGCCGGCAGGACGACCGGCTCGCGGCGGGTGCCGTCGTAGTTGGCGACCGTATCGACCGTCTCCGAGTCGAGTTCGTTGAGCAGGCTCTCGGCGGCCTTGGCGAGCTTGGCCTCGGTGTACCGGTACGCCGCCGGCGGGTCGCCGTCGACGCTGCCGAAGTTGCCCTCGCCGTGGATCAGCGGCAGCCGCAACACCCACGACTGGGCCATGCGGACGAGGGCTTCGTACAGGGCGTTGTCGCCGTGCGGGTGGTAGTTGCCCATGACCTCGCCGACGATCTTGGCGCACTTGGTCGCCTTGCGGTCGAACGTCAGGTTAGCGTCGTGGTACATCGCGTACAGGATGCGGCGGTGGACCGGCTTCAACCCGTCCCGCACGTCCGGCAGCGCCCGCCCTTTGACGACCGACACCATGTACCGCAGGAAGCGGGTGCGGGCCTCCTCGGCGATCGAAACGACGTGGACGGTACCCGCCATAGTGTGAGGCTCACTTCGGATGGACTGGACACAATTACACTATGCTAGCGACCGACGCCCGGCGAGCCAGGGGATTTGTTAGCCCGACGCGCCAGCGAGGGGAGCAAAGGTCGTTGACGGTGCGGACGGGTGACGACAACACCCGACATCGTCAACGACC
>JANYHV010000360.1 GCA_025362195.1 Fimbriiglobus sp.
CCCGCTCGCGGTGCGGACGCCGAACGCCTTCACGCCCTTTTGTACCGCGGCGGTACTCTCCTGGACCGTCTTGGGGTTCCACGACACGAGCAACCAGTCGGCGGGGAACGTGCCGGTCCCGGTGTGGTCGCTGACCTTCGCCACCTTGTGCCGCTGCTCGTTCTCGACGGTCGTGCTCGCCTCCCAGAACGGCTCCAACGCCTCGAACGTCGAGCGGTACAACACCCGGCTGTCGGCGGGCACCGGGGGCACCGCCGGGGCGACGGTCGGGGGCACCGCGGGTAACGGGGCGGGGAGTGGTGCCGCCGCGGCCGGCGGTCGCGGTTGCTGTGCGGCCACGGCGGTCGTGTCGGACCGGCCGCTGAGGGCGTAGGCGACCACCGCCCCCAGGCCCAGCACTCCGACGGCCGTCACCGCCACACCGGCGACGGCGTATGGGAGCACAGACCGGACGCCCCGATGGGACGCCGTTGCGGCGACTGAGGGGAGGCGCTTCGAGGTGCCGCTGACGACTTCGGTGAGCGTCTCCCGGAGTTTCTCCGAACCCCGCGACTCGGACCGCGACAGGGCGGAGACGACGTGCGACGTGTTCGACAGCCACGGCCCGAGCGCCGCCATCACCTCGCCCGGCGTCTGATACCGGTCGGCCGGACGCTTCTGCATCATCTTGCTCACGACCGTCGCCAGGGCGGGCGGGAAGGTCTTGTCCAGGGCGGACAGCGACGGGGGGTCTTTGATCTGGTGCTGCATCAACTTCTGCGTCGTGTTCCCCCGGAACGGCGGCTTCCCGGTCACGAGCGTGTAGAACGTCGCCCCCAGGCTGTAAATGTCCGTCCGGATGTCCAGGTCCGGCGCGTTCATCGCCTGCTCCGGCGAGATGAAGTCCGCCGTCCCCACCACCGCGCCCTTGTCGAACACCTCCGTCACCTGGTCCGAGGATTCTTCGGACCGGGCCAGGCCCATGTCGAGGATTTTCAGCGTCCCGTCCTTCGCCAGAATCAGGTTCGCCGGCTTGATGTCCCGGTGGATGAACCCCTTCTGCGACGCGTGCTCCAGACCCGCCGCCGCCTGCAACACGTACTCTACCGCCCGACCGCAACTCAGTGGCCCGCCGACCGCGACGATTTGTTCTAAGTTTTGGCCCTCGACGTACTCCATGACCAGGTAGTGCGTCTCGCCGAGTTGGGCCACGTCGAAGATGCGCACGATGTTCGGGTGGTCCAACGCCGCCGCCGACCGCGCCTCCCGCAAGAACCGCTCGACGTTCACCTTGACCTGCGCCCCGACGCTGCCCGGCGCGAGGACCTTAATGGCGACGGGCCGGCGGAGGGTCTCGTGCTGGGCGAGGTAGACCGACCCCATACCCCCCTGACCGATCTGCTCGCGGATCACGTACGCCCCGAGGCGGAACCCCCGGTACTTGCCGGTCAGCAGCACCCGCGCCTGGAACGTCGTGAGCACCCCGTGCTTGACCAGCTGCGCGGCCGCCCGGGTCGCGTCCTGGGGCAGGTCCGGGATCGCGGCCAGCCGAGTACGCAACTCGTCGTCCGGCCAGATGAGGCTCTTGGCGAGCACGTCGAGGAGGTCGAACGCGGACGCGGGGGTGTTGGCAGCCATACTTGGCCCGGGGAACGAGAGGAAGGGAGAGTTCGGCCGCTCTTCCTATCGTATCTCGCTTTCGACGACACCGATGTCGAGAACGGCAAGAATCGGCCCGGACCGACCCGGATGCCGTGATTCCGCGACGACTTCACGCCCGCGGCCGGCCCCAGTCACTTGGCCACTTCGTAGACCACGATCGATTTCAGCCAGACGGTTTCGCCGAGCGGTAGCCCGTACGTGTGGAACTCCAGGCTCCCGGCCGTCGCGTCACGCTGGTCGAGTTCGAAGTCGGCCGTTTGCCATTCGCCCGCGCTGGCGGGCAACTTCGACACGACACGGGCGTCGAGGACCTCGGGCGCTTTCTGTCGCAGCTTGACGAAACTCTCGCCCGTATCACCGTCGATGGCGTACTCGACGCGGACGCGGATCCGCGGCCCGGGGAAGACAATATCGGGGGAGAGGAGCATCGTCGTCGGTTCCCCCCGCACGGTGCGGATGCCGAACGCCGTCGTACCCTTTCGGAGTGCGGCGGTACACTCCTGGACCGTCTCGGCGTTCCACGACATGAAGAGCCAGTCCGCCGGCACGTCCCCGGTGCCGGCCCGATCGCTGACTTTGGACACCTTTTGCTTTTGGTCGTTATCGGCGGTCGTGCTCGTCTCCCGGAACGGCTCTAACGCGTCGAACTTCGAGCGGAACAGAACCTTACTGCCGGCCGGGAGTGCGGTGACTTTCTCGCCCTGGTCTTCGGTGACGACGACCGATTTAATCCAGAGCATTTTGCCCAGTTCGAGCCAGCCGGTGTGGAATTCGAGTTGCCCCATTTTCGACATCTTCCCGTCGAGGGGGAATTCGGAAGTCGTCCACTGCCCGCTGGTCGCGGGGAGTTTGCCGACCTCCCACCCGTTGGCGTCGGACGCCGGCAACGTCTGGCGAAACTTCAGGTACCCGTCCCCCAAACTTCCTTCGGTCATGTACTCGATTCTCAACTTGAGGTTCGCGGCACTACTCTTGAAGGGGGCCGCGAAGATCATCGTCGTCCGCTCGCCCTCCAACGTGGTCAAGCCGAACGCCTTTGCCCCACCCGCGGAGTCGATGGCGATCTCAGAAACCGTGACGGCACCGTAGTTCATGCGCTCCCAGCCTTCGGGGAGCGCGCCGTCCCCGGAGTTCCCCAGTACGGTCGTTTCGAGCGCGCCGGGGTTAGTTTTGCTCCGGGTGGTCCGCCACTGCTCCCGGAAAATGGCGAGCGATTCCGGGTTGAACTCGTACACCGGGCCGCGCTTCGGCAATTGTCGGTCGCTGCCGGCCACGGGTTGGCGATTTCCAAGGGGCGGACGCGCGAGACCCGGATTGGGTGCCGGTGCCGGCGTCGCCATTGGCGTCGGCACCGGCGCGGCGGATTGCCGTGCGACGACGTTGCTCTTCTCGGCGGAGCCACTCAGGGCGTAGACGGCCAGCCCGCCGAGAACCAGGAGACCGAAGGCGACGGTCGCCAACCCCGCGATCACGTACGGCAGCGGGAGCGCGGGAATTTTCCGGTCCCCGGTGGCGATCACCGACGGGAGGCGTTTGGTGCTGCCGCTGACAACCTCGGTGAGCGTCTGTTGTAAGTCGATCGAACTCCGCGACTCGGTCCGCGACAACGCGGCCACGACGTGCGACGTGTTCGACAGCCACGGCCCGAGCGCCGCCATCACCTCGCCCGGCGTCTGGTACCGGTCGGCCGGACGCTTTTTCATCATCTTGGCGACCACCCGGGACAGGTCGGGCGGGAAAGTCTTGTCCAGCGAATCGAGCGCCGGGGCGTCCTTGATCTGGTGCTGCATCAGCTTCTGCGTCGTGTTCCCGCGGAACGGCGGCTTCCCGGTCACGAGCGTGTAGAACGTCGCCCCCAGGCTGTAAATGTCCGTCCGGATGTCCAGGTCCGAGGCGTTCATCGC
>JANYHV010000433.1 GCA_025362195.1 Fimbriiglobus sp.
GTACGGGGCCGGGTCGAACGGCGCGTCGCGCAGGGACACGTCGAGGCACTCGCGCATCGGGAAGCCGATGAACTTCACCCGCGGGTCGCGCTCGCCGTCGTGTTCCGACCCGCTGACCGCCCCGGCCAGCCCCTTCTTGCCGTGGAAGCCGTGCCGGGTCGCCAGGATCAACGGGCGGTCGCGGTCCCGGGCCGACGCCGCCCAAAGGGCCTTTTGCACCGCCTCCGACCCGGACGCCGCCCACAGGACCACCTCCAACCGGTCGCCCCCCGAGCGGGCTTGCAGGCAGTCGAGCAGACGGCGGCTCGCCTCGACTTCGACCGGGGTGACGGCGTTGTACGCCGTCATCGTCACGCCGCGAAAGAAGCCGCCCGGGGTCTCCGGCAACGAGACCGGCCAGCCCATCCGGGCCGAAAAGTTGCGCATCCAGGCGGTCGGGTTGTGGCCCAGGTTGGCGACGAGTACGCCCGACGTGAAGTCGTACAATCGCCGGCCTTCGGGAGTCCAATGGAAGACCCCGGCGCTCGATTGCAGCACCGCCTGCGTCGGCGTGAAGGTCCGCAAGGCCCGCGGTTCGGCCCGCCCCAGGCACTTTCGCAAATCGTTCGAGATCGGTTCGCCGGCGTGAGCGATGGCGGAATCGGTAGGGTGCATCGTGTCACTCTAACATGGCCGGGGCGAAAAGTGAACTCGCCGCACAGGCCAGTTTCGTCACCGCAGGGAGACGGGGTTGGCGGAACCGGCCCCCGCGTGCAGGACGACCGGTTCGGGGTCGCCGGGGCGGTACAGCACCAGTTCGCCGCGCGGGTGATTGACGAACACGACACTCCCCGGGTGCCCGGCCACTTGCTCCGCCAAGATCGCCTCGACCGCTTGCACGACCGCGACGACGTTACGGTCGGCCGACAGGTCGTTGTACCGCAGCGCGGTCATTGCCGTGAGCCGCTCCGGGCGTGTCGCCGCCGGCCCGCCGAACTCGACGTGGGCGACCTCCTCGAAGAACCGCCGGACGACCTCGATGCCGTAGCCGCGCTGCGACCGCTCGCCCCACGGCTCCAGAAAGGTGCCGTTGTAGTGGTGGTTCGGCGTCTCCTTCAGGTCGTGCGGCGTCCGCCCTTCGACGGTCACCTCGACGCCCCGCTTGCGCTGGTGGGCGTTCCAGACCGCGTTGTCGAAGCGGAACTGGACCTCCTGATCGACGTACCCGGGGAAGTTGTCCGGGGCGACCCAACCGGTGTGAACGTCGAACGCCGCCTCCCGGCCGTCCGGGTACGCGTACACGACGTGCGTTAGCACCGAGTCGAATGTCGGCCCGTCGGCGGCACCGACGATGCCCCGCTGCCCGGACGCCGAGATGCGGGACAGCCGCCAGTCCGGTCCGAAGGTGAAGTCGATGAGCTTGAAGTAGTGGACGGCCACGTAGGTCGCCGGGTTGCGGCCGACGATCCATTCGGCGAACTGGTCGCGGCTCACCGACCGCGGTTCGAGCAGCGAGCAGTACCCGGTGTTGACGTGCCGCAGGGTGCCGTCCGAAACGTGCGTGCGGAGCTTCTTGTGGTCGGGGTCGGCCAGCTTGTGGTAGACGACTTTCACGAGCATCCCGGCCCGCCGCGCCGCGGCCAAAAGCTGCTCGCGCTCGCCGAGGGTGAGGACCGACGGTTTCTCGACGAGGACGTGCTTGCCCGCGGTCAACGCCGCGAGCGCGGCGGGGAAGTGGCGGTCGTCCGGGGTGGCAATGCACACGGCGTCCACCGGCGTCGTGAGCAATCGCCCGACGCAATCCGGCCCACTCAACGACTGAAACCCCGAAGTCCGCGGCGGCGCGACGGCCGCGTAAGCCGCCGCCCGCGTGCCGGATCGCGTGCCGACGGCCGCGAGGCGGACATCGACGACGCAATCCCCCGCGAGGAACCGGGAGTACCCCGCCTGCTCGAAGAACGGCCGGTACGTCTCGTCGAAGATCATGCCCGTGCCGAGCATGGCCGCGTGCAGCGTCTGATTCGGATGGGACATGCCGGTAGTGTAAGGACTCGGGCCGGAACTCGACGGCGTGCGATCGACTTCGCCGCGGACGTCTGCCCCGCTGAGTCACCCCCCGCCAGGGCCGCGAGCCGTCAGTGCGAATACCGGATCATCGATCCCCGCTGTTTGGCGATCTCGCGCCGGCTCCGGCCCCTCCGCTCGAAGCCGGCAAAACGAAGCACGGTGCGCAGCAACCAATGCACTCCGACGGACCGCCGCCGAGGTCGGAGAGTCGGGCGGACTGTGGGACTCGGACCGCGACGCGGGTCGTGTGCCGCCCGCCGGACCCGTCGCGAGCCGGCTCGACCCGACATCGGAAACTGATTGCAGAACCTCCGAGACGCTCGCCGTGGCGTCCTCGGCGGCCGCGATGCGGGCGTCAACGACTTCGGATATTCGTACAAGTAGCTCGGGCAACATTGTCACAGTTTCGAGTTGCACGGTGCGATCCGTGTCCGACCAAGGGCGTGAAGAACTCGGTTCGTCGGCAGTGCCGGTCATCACAGCGATTCGGTATTTGCCTTGGTAGCTTTCGTAACAGAGCGACGTGAACTGCATCGACCCGTCGAACTCGATCAACTTGTGAGAAACCAAGATACACGCCGCCACGCCGACAGTACACTGCCGGCTCAGAAATGCCTCCACGCCCAGTACGACGCGCGTCGCATCGTCGGCGGTCTTATTCAATCGCACTGTGGACTTCTTAAGCCTGACAAAAGACGCGTGCAAGGTTTCACTCATGGAATTGTCATTCTCTGCCGAACGGCCAGTTCGCGTGCAAGGTCTCGGATCGAGTTCGGTCCGCACTCAGAACATTCGCCACCAAGATTCGAGCGACATAATTTGGACAGTAATACACTTGATCATAAAAGTCAACAGTGACCGCGCGAACCGGCCGAAGTTTGGTTTCGCGGGCCGGGACGGGTGTGCTATCATCGCCGTAAACCCTAAACTCGCGGCGAGGACTCTCGTGACACCCTGGCAACGTCTACTCATTGGGGCTTGTCTCATGCTCTCCTCCGGCACGGCGTTCGCGCAGGTTCCCGCCCCGGCCGCGGGCTTGAGTGCGGCGCAACTCGACCAGGCGGCGGCGGACGCGCTCAAGGAAGTCCACAACCGCGGGGCCGACCTGTACAACCGCGGCGACCCGGCCGCGGCCTACCGCATGTACGAAGGCGCGCTGTCGGCCGTCCGGCCGTTCGTGGCCCACCGGCCGGCAATTCTCAAGGCGATCGAGGACGGCTTGAACGAGACGGCCAAGACCGACGGCGCGAAGATTCAGGCGTTCCGCCTGCACGAGGTGATCGAGCAAGTCCGCGCGGACCTGAAAGCGGAGGCGGCCAAAGTGGCCGCCGAAATGAAGCCGGCTGCGTTACCCGCGAAGACGCCCGAACCGGTCAAGCCGGTCGAGAAGAAGCCGGAGGTGCCCGCCGCCGCCGCGAAGTTGCCCGGTTCACTCGCGGGCACGCTGACGCTCGCCGGCAAGCCCCTCGCCGGGGTGGACGTGACCGTCGTCAGCCTCGACCAGGCGGTGCCGCGCGTCGTGACGGCGACGACCAAAGAGGACGGTACGTTCGAGTTCGCGGAGAAATTGCCGGCGGGGCAGTACGCGGTGATGATCACGGGCAAGGGGCCTGCGGCCAAGTACACGACCGTCGGCACGTCGCCGTTGCGGTTCGATGTGGTCGCCGGCCCGAACACGATGGCGCTCGACCTCGAATAGGCCGGGTCGCGGTCACTTCTTGCCGTCGGTCAGGTACCACTTGTTCCAGGCGCTCGCGGCCTTCTTGCGGGCGTCCTCGTCCGACCCCACCGGCGGGCCGAAGTCCTGGCCGGTGAGGCTCTTCAACCCGGCCCGCGCGGCTTGCACCACGAGGTCCGCCGGGTCACTTACGCGGTCGATCAGGTCGGGGACGTGGGTCTTGTCGTCCTTCATCGCGCACGCCAGGGCCGCGGCCCGCCGGAGTTCGGACTCGGGGTCGGCCAGCATCGTCCGCAGCGACTTGGCGGTCATGCGGGTGAGCCGTTCGGCGAGGGCGTCGCGGGCGAGACCCCGGCGTTCGTCGTTGAGCCGGGGGATCGCCTTGACGAGCGCGGCCGTGTACTCGGTCCCCTTGGTGTCGCGGACTTCCTGAAGCTTCACGGGGAAATCGACGCCGCTGACCAGGGCGTCGGCGAGCGCGGCCACGCCGGCGGGGACGACCGGGTCCGACGGCCGGACGCCCGGTTCGGACCCGGCCCCGGGGTTGCTCGCTTGCGGGGCCACGAGCGGCGGCTTGAAGTCGCGGCCGGCCCGCAGCTCGGCCTTCCCGGGGTCCTTGACCTTGCCCATCATCCGCGTCAAGTCTTTGACGAAGTTCGACTTCGACAGGAACAGCACGGCGAAGGACGTCGAGACCTCGGGGCCGCCGTGCGACCCCTGCGGCCAACTGCCGTCTTCGGCCTGGATCGGCAACAGGTAGCCGGTGCCCCACTGGTGCCAGTCGATCCCCCCGATGGTGTCGAGGCCGTAGGCCATGCCGACGCGCTCGATCGACCACAGGGTGTAGTACTCGTCGCCCAGTCCGACGAACTGCTTCAGTGGCATCTGCCCGGCCTGGGCCGACTGGATGACCGCGCCGACCGACTTCAGGGCGTTGTCGATGGCGGCCTTGCGCATGGCGGCGGAGATGTGCGGCGTGAGCGGGTTGACGCCGACCGGCTTGACCCCGCTGCCGGCTTTCGGCGCTTTGGGCGTCCGGTTGAACGGGTCGTCGCTGTCGCCGGGGGGCGCGGCCGGGGCGGCTTCGGCCGGCTGGCCGCGGGTGGTGCCGATGGCCAGGCCGAGCAGCCCGGCGCAGGTCATCGCCGTCGTCGAGTGAGAAACGGCCCCGGCGTACCCCCACCCGGCGTCCGTCGCGTTTTGCGTCGTCAGGAAGTGGGCTTCGAGCAAGAGGAATGCATCGTCCACGGGGACACCGTGCCGGGCGGCGACCCACAGGCCGATCAGACCGAACTGCGTGTTCGAGTTGTCGCCCCCGCCGCCCTGCCGGCCGTTCGACTGAACGGCCAGGCGCACGGCCGAGTTGTACCCGACGACGCTCGCGTGCAGCTTGCCGGGGTTGACGCCCGGGGCGTTCGGCTTCTTGTTCACGGCGGTCGGGAAGCCGTTGTCCGGCTTCTTCGGTTCGGGCTTGGCCGGCTCGGCCTTGGGCGGGTTCCCGGCGGTCAGTTCCGCGTACGATTTCCCGGCCTGGTCGATCGGCACCAGGTCGGCGCACTCGTAGGAGTACGCGCCGTCCCGGCCCATGCCGCCGTACAGGCGCGTGCCAAGCAGTTGGATCGTCGGGATGTCGGCCGGGTCGCCCAGGCGGTCGAGGAACAAAATCGCCAGCGACACGTTGTACGTCTTCGTGTCGGTGGTCCAGGTCGTGCGGACGAGTTTGGCGATGTTCTGGACGGCCGTGTCGTCCGGCTTGATGGCGCCTTCGAGCATCGCCAGCCCGGACAACCCCGCGGACCCGATGCCGTGGTCGCCCCCGGCGGCCTGCCCGTTGAGGCGCTGCAGCGCGGCCGCCCCGCGCGCGATCGCCGCGGCGACCCGGGGGTCGGCCGGCGCGTCGGCCGCGACACAATTCGCCGCGAACAGGACGAGGCCCAGTACCGAGATTACCGCGCGCGATCGGGTCATGGCATCCCTCACTTGACGAGGACTTCGACGGGGACGAGGTGGTTGATCGCGTACGTCCGGCGGTCCGGGTCGCGGGTCGCCGGTTGGGTCGCCCCGCCGGCCGTGGTGGCGCGGGCGACGAGCTTGACCGGGCCGCGTGTGGTCGGCGTCCAGGCGAACTCCCAGAGCCGCCAGCAGAAGGCTTTCGCGTCGGTCGTGAACCGGGCGTCGGCCCAGGTCGTGCCGGCGTCGGTGCTGACCTCGACGCGCTGCACGTCCTCGCCGGCCCACGCCGCCCCGGTGATCGTCGTCGGCCGGTTGACCGGGACGACTTCGCCGAAGGTGGGCCGCGCGACCGACGCCTTCGGCTGCACCCGCGTGACCGGCGTAAGCGTCGCCATGCCGCCGCGGCGCTCGAAGATCGAGTAGTCGATCGTCTGCCAGAAGCCGTTGTGCGGTTTGGCGGTGACGACGATCCGCGTCAGCCACTTGACCGAGGCCATGCCGTACCAGCCGCCGAGGACCGCGCGGAGCGGTGCCCCGTGCGACGCCGTCAGGCTCTCACCGTTCATCTTCGTGGCCAGAATCGACTCGGGCTGCACCGCCTTGGCGAGTGGGATGCCGCGGTCGTAGGGGATGACGCCGGGGGACGGGGCGTCGCCGGCGATGGCCCCCGAGTCCGCGCCGACGAGGACGACATCGACCGCCCCGGGCTTGACCTTCGCCTGCTCCAAAACCGCCGCCAACGGGACGCCGGTCCACTCGGCCGTGCCGACCGCCCCGAGACCCCACTGCAACCCCCGCGACTGGGGCACGAGCGAGACGCGGCCGTTGCCAGCGCATTCGAGCGTCAGCGGCATCGTCACTTCGCCGAGCCGATTCAACTCGTCGAGAGTGAGCGTGGACGGGTTCTCGACCTCGCCCTCGACGGTCAGCTTGAAGTTGGCGACATCGACTTTCGGCAGGGCGAAGTGGCTGCGGACGTAGAACTGCTCGGTCGGCGTCTGGAAGTCCTTCAACTCGGCGAACGGGAACTCGAGGTTGCGCGGCTCGGTCATCCGCACGGTCATGCCGGGGAACGCCGGGGCCGCGGGCACGGCCTGCGCGCCGGCCCGCCGGGCGGCCAGCGGCACCGCGGCGACGGACGCCAGTTTCAACCACTCTCGACGGTCCATTGATTGCTCCGATCAGCCTAGAAACCCTGGCCCTTGGTCGTCGTCTTGATGCGGACGAGCTTGTCGTTCGCGGTGATGAACAGGGTGGAGCCGTCGCCGCCGAAGCCGCAGTTGGCGGTCGGCACGCCGGTCACGATGGTGCCGAGGTGCTTGCCGGCCGGGTCGAAGACCCAGACGCCGCCGGGGCCGGTGGCGAACAGGTTGCCCTTGGCATCGACCTTCAAGCCGTCCGGTCCGCCCGGCTTCTTCGCCTTGACCGCGGCGGTGCAGTCGTGGAACACCTTGCCCTCGCCGAGGGTGCCGTCGGCCTTCACCGGGAAGCTCTTCCAGATCGGCGCGTCGGAGTCCGAGTTGGCGACGTAGAGGGTCTTGCCGTCGGGCGACAGGCCGATGCCGTTGGGCCGCGTCAACTCCTTGGTCAGCAGCGTGACTTCGCCGCTCGGCTTGAGCCGGTAGACGCCCTGGAAGTCGAGTTCCTTGCCCGGGTCCTGCATCTGCTTGGGCAGGCCGTAGGGCGGGTCGGTGAAGTACAGGTCGCCGCTGGGGTGGTAGACGAGGTCGTTCGGGCTGTTCAGCCGCTTGCCGTTGTACTTGTCCGCCAGCGTCGTGAACTTGCCGTCCTTTTCGAGCCGGGCGATGCGCCGGTCGCCGTGCTGGCACAGCACGAGGTGGCCGGCCTTGTCGAGCGCCAGGCCGTTGGCCCCCGGCTCGTAGCCGTCGAATTTGGTGGTGCCGGTGAACCCGCTCGGCTTCAAGAAGTCGGCCTGCAGGCCGGCCTTCTCGGACCACTTGCAGACGCGGTTGTTCGGGATGTCCGAGAAGAGCAGGTGCCCGCCGCCGTCCTTCACCCAAACCGGCCCCTCGGACCACTTGAACCCGCCGGCAAGGACTTCGATGACGGCGTCCTTGGGCACGAGTTCGTCGAACTTCGGGTCCTTCCGCTCGACCGACCCCAGGACCTCGGGCTTCTTGTCCTCGGCCCGACAGGGGGTGAGCGTCGCCGCGACGAGTCCGAACGTGGCGACCAGGAACCAGCGGGAGGGCATGACGTTCGACTCCGAAACGGCAGGGCGGGCGAGACGAACGCCATCCTAACCGAGACGCGCGGCACGGACAATCACGATTGACGCGGATGGCCGAACGGGTTATGCGCCGGGCCGGTTCTCGGTAGCGGGGGGCGGCGAATGCGGGCGTGGATCGCGGTCGCCCTGTTGGGGCACGGGGCGGGAGTTGCGGCGCAACAGCCCGGCATCCCGCCGCTCGCGCTCTCGTCGCCGGTCCCGGCGGCGGAGCCGACGGTTGCGCGAGCGGCCGAACGCACCCAACCGATCAACCTCGCCACCGCGCTGCAACTGGCCGGGGCCAGCCCCATCGACGTGCAAATCGCCGCGCGGCAAGTCGAACTCTCCGCCAAGGCTTACGACCGCGCGAAGTTGTTGTGGCTGCCGAACATCTCGACCGGCGTCGATTACTTCCACCACGACGGCTTGCAGCAGAACTTCGCCGGCGACCTGGTGTCGTCGAGCCGGAGTTCGGCGATGGTCGGGGTCGGCCCGAACGTCGTCTTCGGCGTGACCGACGCGATCTATTCCCCGCTGGCGGCGCGGCAGGACGTGCGGGCGCGGCGGGCGGTCTTGCAAGCGGTCACCAACGACACCGCGTTCCAGGTCGCCGACGCCTACTTCACGCTGCAACAGGCGCGCGGCGAGTTGGGCGGCGCGGCCTACGCCACCCAGCAGGCCGAGGAGGTTTCGCGCCGGGCCGCGCGGCTGGCCGAGGGCCTCGCGCCGCCGCTGGAGGCGACCCGCGCGAAAGTCGAACTCGCCCGCCGTCGCCAGGCCGAATCGACGGCTCTGGAGCGGCGGGCCGTGGCGTCCGCCGAACTCGCCCGCCTGCTGCGGCTCGACGCCGGGGCGGTCCTCGAACCGGCCGAGCCGACCTTCCTGCCGGTCACGGTCATCGACGCCGGCGCGACCGTTGATGCGCTCATCCCCGTCGCCCTCACGTCCCGGCCCGAACTCGCCGGGCAACAGGCCGTCGTGCAGGCGGCGCTGGTGCGCTTGAAGCAAGAGAAAATCCGCCCGCTCGTGCCGAGTATCGCCCTGCGGAGCGTCTCGACTAACCCGAGTGGTTCGATCGGCTACGGAGCCTTCGGCGGGGGCCACGGCGACACCGTCGGCAACTTTCGCGGCCGGTACGACGTCGATTTGCAAGTCATGTGGGAGTTCCAGCAGCTCGGCTTCGGCAACAAGATTCGGGCCGGCGAGCGGAAGGTCGAGTACGAGGTGGCGATCCTCGAACTGTTCCGCACGCAGGACCGCGTCGCCGCCGAGGTGAGTACGGCCCACGCCCAGACCCGCGCGGCCGCCGACCGGCTCGCCCTCGCCGAACCGGCCCTGCGGGACGCCGTTGAGTTGGTGCAGAAGAGCCTCGACGGCCTGGGCCAGACGCGCCGCACCGGCGAACTCGTCACGCTCATCGTCCGGCCGCAAGAAGTCGTCGCCGCGGTGCAACTTTTGGCCCAGACCAATGCCGATTTCCACGCCGCCGTCGGCGACTACAACCGCGCCCAGTTCCGCCTCTACCGCGCCCTCGGCCACCCGTCCGGCGCGCTCCCCGAGACGGTCGCCCCGCCCGCGCCGACCCGCCCCGCGAATTGACGCCCCCGGCGAGCGTCGTATCACAGTCCCTTTGCTCCACCGAGTGAGGGTGCCGCGTGAAACCGTCCGCCGGGTTAATCAAGGGTGCCGTGAAGTACCTGGTCGCGGTCGCCTTGCTCGCGCTCGTCGTCGGCCTGAACTGGACGAAGCTCAAAGACCTCTTTTCTCGGGACCCGCAGCCGATTTACTTCGCCGCGACGCTCCTGTTGATGCTGGTCGTCATCTCGCTGCAATACTTCCGGTGGTACCTGCTCGTGCGGGCGCTCGACCTGCCGTTCACCGTCTTTTACGCCCTGCGGTTGGGACTCGTCGGCACCTTCTACAACACCTTCCTGCCCGGGGCCATCGGCGGGGATTTCGTCAAAGCGTACCTGATCGCCAAGGGCCAACCGGCCCGGCGGGCCGCGGCCGTCTCGACGGTCATCGCCGACCGGCTGTTGGGACTGTTCGGCCTGATCCTGTACGCCGCCGTCGTCGGGGGCGTCTGCTGGGCGAACGGGGACGAACGCATCGAGGCGAAGTTCTCCCTCAAGGCGATCGTGACGGTCTGCATCGTGCTGGCGAGTTGTTTCGTCGTCGGGTACGGCGTCTTGAACCTCCTTCCGGCTTCCCTCGGCGAGCGGTTGCGCCGCCTGAGTGGCGCGCTGGGCGAAATGTGGGACGCGGCCCGGCGGTACCGCGAACGGCCGGGCACGATCCTGACGTGCGTCGGCGTGTCGTGGCTCGCGCACACCGGGCTGATTTACGCCTTTCACACGGCCGTTCAGGCCTTCCCGCCGGCCGACCCGGCGCTGATTGCGACCCTCCCCGAGACGTTCATCATCGCGCCGCTGGGGTTCATCGCGCAAGCCCTGATCCCGCTGCCGGGCGGCCTCGGGGCGGCCGAGTTGACCTTCGGCGGACTCTACGAACTGCTCCGCGGCAAAGAGGGCGAAGCGGTCGGCTTGGCCGGGCGATTGACCCTCCGCGTCGCCGAGTGGGTCATCGGCCTCGTCGGGTACGTCGCGTACTTGCGAACCAAGTCCGAGTTGCCGACCGTAATCGCTATTTTGCCGGAGGTAGTGTGAAGTCGAAGCCGGCGCGGGGCAACTCCGCCTCGTCGGGCGTGGTGCCGGGCGGGGTTTGCGACCACGCCTCGCCGGACAGGATGCGGTCGTAGCCGAGTTTATACAGCTTCGTCATCGCCACCGGGTCGAACTCGAACGCCGACGGCGACACGACGGCGTCCTGGGGCACCGCCGTGTGCCGGAACTCCATGCCGGACGCCACGCAGATCGCGTACACCCGCCACAAGTCGGCCCGGTACAGCGCGTAGAGCGAACCCGACGCCGCCCCGCGGGCGCGGCCCAGGGCGCTCGGCCGGCCTTCGACCGGGTCGAGGAAGACCTTGCCGCCGGCGATGACGTACGTTTTCGACCCGGCCAGCCAGCGCTTCGCCGGGTCGGCCGGGTCGGTCGGCGGGGCACTCGGCGGCAACCGGACGAACGACTGGCACACCGTGCCGCCGTCGTTGTGGGCTTCCCGGTAGTTGACCCCGTTGACGGTCACGTCGAACTCGACGGCCGGGAGCAAGAATGGCACGGCCGCCGCCGCGAGCAACACATTGCGCACGAGGTCGTCGGCGTCCGGCCGGCCACTGCACGCGATCGCCCCCAGGTCCCAAATCACCACCCGGCGGGTGTTCTGGTTCATGGTGCCGATGAAGCACCGCCGGCCGCGGCAGTGCTGCGCCCGCACGTCGTCGCAGAACTCGCGGTTCACTTCGCGGTCGATCAACGTCTTCATCGGGGCCGAACTGCTCAGCGATTGCGTCGTCAACAGGGACCGTACCGGCTGGGTCTTGATCAGGTCCTTTGTGGTCGATGTCGTGAAGACTTTGGTGAGCAACCAGTCCCATTTCGGGCCGATGAACGAGATCGAGGCCACGAACGCGCCGCTGCTGATGCCGGTAATCACGTCGAACTCCGGCCGCTGACCGGTCTGCGTCCAGCCGACGAGTAGACCGGCCCCGTAAGCCCCGTACTGGCCGCCGCCGGACACGGCGAGGATTTGCAACGGTCGTGGCGGTCCGACCGCGGAGACCGGTCCCGCCGGCGCGTCGCCCGGTCGGGCCGCGAGGGCTGCGGCCAATGTTTCGTAGGTCTGCTGCTCGATGTTGGGGTAGTTGGCCGTGCGGCCGGCGTCGTCCTGACTCCGCTGCGACACTTGGGGGGCGAGCGGCGGCTTGCCCCGGTCGCGGAGCGTGGAACACCCCAGCCCGACCGCCGTAGCGGTCAGAGCGATTGTGACGGCGAACGATGTACCGACGGCCCGAGACCTGCGCATCCGACCCCCCCTGGCCCTGCGTCGTCCTGGTGTGAAGGCCGGGGGTATGCCCGAATCCGAGACGCGTGTCGAGAGAAATCTTCGCCGGCGGGCGGGCGGACCGGTCCGGCGGCACATTTTGGCTTGACATGCCCCCCTGGCAACCTACGTTTCGATAGGTTTACGCCTAGAATGCAGACGCCGACCGGACCGCCGCCCGCCGCGACTTTCGCGGGCACGATCCGACCTGGTGCTCACCCCCGTCCAGTTCTGGAACCTCCGCTGGGAAGGTCCTCGGTTTATGGCCAGCCCGAACTCGCCCCCCGACCCGCAGCCGTCGATTTCCGCAGCCGAACTGCGCCGCCGGTTGTTGTCGTCCACCCCGCCGCCGATGGCGTCCACCGTCCTGACGCCGGCGGAGATCGACGCCCTCCCGGGGAACGGCCTGGACGCCCTCGCCCGCTTGCGCCTGCCCGGTCAGCCGGCGTCGTCCTACGCCACGCCGCCCGACGCCTCCACGGGCCGGACCGCGATGAGCGCGAAAGTCGCCGCCCTCGAAGGGGCCGGCTACGGTGCCCCGCCCGCGCCGGTCCGCCCGCCCCAACCGGCCCCGTCCGGGTACGCCGGCGGCACCGGCTCCGGCGTCCGCGGCTACGCCAGTCGCTCGCTGCCCGACGACCCGGCCAGCCCGGACACGGCGCGGCTCAAGGCCGAGAACAAAGAACTCCGCCAACTCTTGAGCGAGATGAAGCAGCTCCTCCAGGAGGCGAGCGACAGCGAACAGCAGTACGCCGCCCGCCAGTTGGAACTGCAAGGCGCGCTCACCGAACGCCAGCGGCACATCGACGAACTGTCGTCCCAGTTGCAGTCGATCGAGGATCAAATCTCGAGCGGAGCACTCGGCCCGCAACAAGCCGTGGTCGTGCCCAAGACCCGCACCGAACTCGAAGAGTGGGCCGACGAACTGGAGAAGGACCACTCGATCCTGGCTCAGGAGCGGAAGAAGCTGGAACACGAACGCCGGCAGTTGCGCGAGGACGAGGAGTCGTCCGAGAACCAGATGCGGCAGATGGAAGTCGGCATGGCCCGGGAGCGGGCGCTGATGGCCCGCCAGGAGACCGAGTTGAAGCGGCTGAGTGCCGAGATTCAACACGAACTCGAAATCATGCAGCGCGGCGACGTGCAACTCCGCGACCAGATGCAGAAGTTCCAGCGCCGCGCCCAGGACGTGATCCAGGGTAAGATCGGCCCCGGGTCGCCCCCGCCGCCCGGGCGGCGCTAAATCGTTGACGCGAGTCGCAGCCCGGGCCGTCCCGGGCTGTTTTCGTTACCCCTCGTCCCACACGCTGGTGTACGCACCGATCGCGTCGAAGTAGTCGAGCATCCGCTTGTAGAAGTCGTGCGCCCCGAGAGTCGCGCTGTCCCCGACGACGACGAGTTTTCGCCGCGCCCGGGTGAGGGCGACGTTGGTCCGCCGCACGTCCGCGAGAAAGCCGATGCCGCCCTCGACGTTCGACCGCACCATGCTGATGACGACGGCTTCCTTTTCGCGGCCCTGGAAGCCGTCCACGCTGTCCACCTCGACCGCGGTGTCTTCGAGTTTCTCGCGGATCAGCCGGGCCTGGCCGTTGTACGGCGTGATGACGGCGATGTCGTCCGCCGGGAGGCCGGCGGCGAGGAGTTGCCGCACGCACTTGACCACGACCTCGGCTTCGCCCGGGTTGAACCGGCTGGCCGTGTCCGCCTCCCGGGCCTCGTCGTAGCCCGCGCCGGCCGTGTCGATGAACTGGACGGGCGACGCGGTCAGCGGCACGTCGGCGATGCCGGGCAGGTCGCGCAACAGGTGCCCGGCGACGCTGGCGTGCGGGACGAGTTCGCCGCCGTAGAACTCGTGCGACGAGAAGTCCGCGATGGCCGCGTGCATCCGGTACTGGACCGTGAGCAGCCGCGAGATGCCGGGGCCGCACGCGCCCATGACCCGCTCCATCATGCTGATCGCCAGCCCCCCGTCGGTCGCCTCCTGGGACAGGACCGTCGGCGGCAATTGGCACGGGTCGCCGGCGAGGACGACCTTGTCCGCCCGGACGATCGGGATCCAGCACGCCGGCTCGGGGCTTTGGCACGCCTCGTCGATGACGAGCAGGTCGAAGCGGGCTTGCCCGAGGGTGCCCGAGTCGGTGCCGGTCAGCGTGCCGCAGATCACCCAGGCCTCGGCCAAGATGCGCTCGACGGCCGTCTGAGCGGTCCGCCGGGCGACGGCCAGCAACTCGCGGGCTTCGGCCCGCAGCGCCTGCCGCTCGCCGGGCACGGGCTTTTCCTTCGTCCACTTGTTGGCCCGCTTCAACAGCGCTTGCGCCTCCTTCGTGTACTTGCGGGCCTGCCGCGCCTCGGGGTGCTTCTCGACCAGGGAGTCGAGGGCGCGGTCGCGCAAGGCTTCGGCGACGCGGGCCGGGTGGCCGACGCGCACCGGCAATAGCCCGACGCCGAGCAGCTTTTCGAGCAGGTTGTCCACGGCGGCGTTCGACGGGGCGCACGCCAACACCCGCGCCCCGCCGGCGACCGCGCGCCGGATCAACTCGACCAGAGTCGTCGTCTTGCCCGTCCCCGGCGGACCGTGGATCACGGCCACGTCTTGAGACGCCAGCGCGAACCGGACCGCCGACTCCTGATTCTCGTTCAACGGCGACGGCGCGCGGAACTCCGACTCGGGCCGCGGGTCGAGGGTCTCCGGCCGGGTACCGAGGAGCACGTCGCGCAGTTCCGCCAGGCGCTCACTGTGCGCAGCAGCAGTGCGGTGCAGCGCGGCGAGTTGCCGCTGCCGGGAGACCTCGTCCGGCGACAGGTCGAGCCGCCAGGTGGCGTCGTCGGGCCGGTCGTCGTCGGAGTCGTCGAGGGCGACGGTGATCGTGCGGGCGTGCCGGTCGCTGACCACGCCGCGGAAGCTCGCCGGCCGGGGAATGCCGGTCTGCGTGAGCACGACGGGTGCCCCCGGTTGCAACCGGTTGGGCGGCAAGATCGTCGCCGATTTCCCGCGCGTCAGCGTCACCAAAAAGCGGCCGCCCAGGCCGATTTCCTCGCCGCGGACGACGAGTTTCGTGATCGTCGTGCCGTCCGGGGCCTCGCCCAGCGCCGCGCGCCGCTTCATCTCCTTGCGCTCGGCGTCGGCTTCGAGTTTGAGCAACTCGGCCAGGCGCTCGAAGTGCCCGGAGCCGTCGCCGCGGGGCAGGGCACTCGTCAACCGGACGCGGACGGGGTAGTCCCGGAAGGTCGCGCCGTCGAGGGCCGCCACGAGCTTCGCGGCCTGCGTGTCGGGGACGGTGAGGACGGCACTCGACCCCAGGAAGGCGACGCGGCCGAAGGACTTGCCCTCGACCTTGCCGTACTTGCAGGCGAACCGGACGACCTCGCCGGGGGTGGTGTTGCGGGGCAGGCGGTCGATGTGCAGAGTGGCCATGCCGGGATTCTACGCGAGGACGCCGAACGGGTCGCGTTCCATCGCCGACGCCGCGACGTGCAGCGCCGGGAAGGCGGCCTGCAACCGGACCGCCAGGTCTTCGACCCCCGGCCGCTCGGTCGCGTAGTGCCCGGGCAACAGCACCGCGATCCCGGCCGCGTGCGCCGCCAGGCCGTCGTGGAAGCGGAGTTCGCCGGTGACGAACACGTCGGCCTTCGCGCGGACCGCGTCCGCCAGGTACTCGCCCGCCGCGCCGCACGCCACGGCGACCCGTTGGACGGGGCGGCCGCGCGAGCCGATGACCTGCATTCCCTTCGACTGAAGGGCGCGCTGCAGGGCCTCGCCGACATCGACGAGCTTGAGTTCATGGGGCAAGTCGCCGATACGACCGGCACCGCTCGAACCGTCCGGGGTCGCGCGCAACGGGTACACGTCGAACGCCGGCTCCTCGTAGCTGTGGGCGGTCCGTAAGGCCGCGAGGACCGCCGCGAGTTGCGCCTCCGGCACGACCACTTCGAGCCGCGATTCGGCGACTTGCTCGCGCCGGCCCTTGACGCCGACGGTCGGGTTGGCCGCGTCCGTGCCGAAGAAAGTGCCGGTGCCGTCGGTGCAAAAGCTACACTCCCGGTACGCGCCGATCGTGCCCGCCCCGGCCGCGAAGAGGGCGTCGGACACGCCGGCGAGATCCGCCGCCGGGACGAAGGTGACCAGCTTGAACCGCGCCGCCGGCTTGTCCGGTCGCAGCGGCCGCACGCCGGTCAGCCCGAGTCGCGCGGCGAGGCCGTCGTTGATGCCGCCGGCGCAGTTGTCGAAGGCGGTGTGCGGCGAATAGACCGCGATGTCGTGCTTCAACAGCGGCAACAGCAGCTTGCCGTCGGCGGTCGCGGCCGTCAGCTTCTTGACCGCCTTGAAGAGGACCGGGTGGTGCGCGACGATCAGTTCGACCCGCTCGTTGACGGCCTCGGCGACGACTTCGGCGGTCACGGTGAGGCACGTCAGCACGCGCGCGAGCGGCGTCTTCGAGTCGCCCAGGATGAGGCCGACGTTGTCCCAGTCGGCCGCGCCGGTGGGCGGGGCGAAGGCGTCCAGGAAGGCCACGGCGTCGGCGACGGTCGGCATCGGCTTCTCCATTAATTGCGCACGCAACGGACGCGGAAACCGTTCGTCGCATCGACGCGCAACGCCGGCTCAATTTCGACCCAACCGCCCGCGCCGACGGTGGCCTTCGCCAGCACCTCGCCGACGACATCGCCGGGCGACTGCAGCCGGCACACGGCGACGACCGTCCCCGGCGTGACCCCGTCCAGGTGGAAGCGGCCGACGACGCGCGGCTCGGCGAAGCGGAAGGTGAAGTCGGCTTCGTGGTACAACGCGATCACGCCGACCCCTCCACGAGTTTGGCCGCCGCCGCCAGCAACAGCGCACGGGTCTCGGCACGGACGGGCGTGTCGGAGAACCGCGCGTCGTCGCACTGCCGCAGCAACTCGGGCAGTGGCAGCAGTCGTTCCGCCCCGACCGCGAGCGGCTCGATCTCGCGCGGCGTTCGCCGCAACGCCGGCAGCCCGTCCGCGTCCTCGACGTAAGCCCGCACGGCCGCGGAGAGGTGCGCGGGGAACAGCGCGTCCGGCACGCCGTCGCCGCGCAAGCTCGCGAGCTCGCGCTCGAAGCGACTCCGCGCCGAGTCTTGCACACTCGACCGCGCGGAGCTTCGCCGACCCCGGACAACCGCTGCCAGCACAAGTGCGGCGATCGCGGCACCGATCGTGACCGGGAGCGCGAGTGACGCGGACGCGGCCGAGGGGGCCGGGGCTTCGACATCCGTCGGCGGCCGTGGCCCGTCGCGGCCGAGCACGACCGTCGCCACGACGCTCATCGTCAACGGCGGGAACGTGACTTCGCGCGGCACGTCGTCGGTGCCGGCCAGCACCCGGACCGGGGCTAATTGTAGTGCGGCTTCGCCCGGCACGTCGGGGTCGGCGCGCAGGCTCAACGTCCAGCGTTGCCGGGTCGGCGACAGGTCTTCGACGACCGCCGGCCCGAGGGGGCGCAGTCGCCACGTCGGGTCCGCGCCGGGCAGCCACGCCGCGGGCGGGGTCACCCGCAACGGCGTGTCGCCTTCGACGATCAGCGTCAGTGTCGCGTGCCCGCTCAGCCGCAGGTCCGCGCGGTCGGCGGTGACCGTCGCCGTCGTCGGGCCGGCCGCCAACGCCACGACGATCAGGAGCACTGGGGTCATCGGGACACCCGGCGGCGGCGTTCGCGGGTGCGGAAGAATTGCAGCAGCGCGTCGAAGTGCTTGCCGTCCGTCGTCGCGTCGATCACGTCCACGCGGGCCGCGCGGGCGAGCCGGTCGAACGCGGCCCGGCGTTCGGCCGACCGGGCCGCGAACTGCGCCCGGAACGCGTCGTCGTCCGTGTCGATTACCGCCTGCTCGCCGGTCTCGGCGTCTTCGAGGCGGAGCAGCCCCGCGGCCGGCCAGTCGAGTTCGCGCGCGTCCGAAGTGCGGACGGCGATGAGGTCGTGCCGGCGGGCGGTCCGCTTGAACGCGTCCTCGTACCCGGCGTCGAGGAAGTCGCTTACGAGGAAGACGATGGCCCGCCGGCGGTGCAGGGCGTTGAGCGAATCGAGGCAGGCGGTGAGGTCGGTCCGCGTCGAGCGCGGCTCGAAGTAGAGCACCTCGCGCAAGACCCGCAGGGCGTGCCGCGTGCCCTTGCCCGGCCGCACGTGCCGCTCGATTTCGTCGGTAAAGCCGAGCAGCGTGACGCGGTCGTTGTGCGACACGGCGGCGAACGCCAGGACCGTCGCCAACTCCGCCGACACGGCCCGCTTCGTCGTCGCCCCGGTGCCGAACAACCGGCTCGCGGAGAAATCGACCATGAGCACGACCGTCAGTTCGCGCTCCTCGGCGTACCGCTTGACGAAGGCCGTGCCCATGCGGGCGGTGACGTTCCAGTCGATGCTCCGCACGTCGTCGCCCGGCTGGTACTCGCGGACCTCCTCGAACGACAGCCCGGCCCCCTTGAACGCCGACCGGTACTCGCCGCCGAACAGCGTCCGCACGGCCCGCCGCGCCCGGAGTTGTAGCCGGCGAATCTGCCGCATGACTTCAACGGGCAGCATGGGCGACCTCACCGGCCGTCGTCGCCAGCAGCGCGTCGCGCACCACGGCCAAGCGCTCGTCGCGCACGAATTCCTCGCCGACCCGGCATCGCCCTGATTGCCCGAGTCGATCACGCAAGTCTGCGTCGCCCGCCAACCGCTCAACCGCGGCCGTTAACTCGGACACGTCGCCGCAGGGGACGAGCAGGCCGTCACGTTGATGACGCACCAGGTCGGCCGGGCCGCCGGCGCGGTAGGCGACGACCGGTTTGCCGTTGGCCCACGCTTCGAGCAGCACCAGGCCGAACGAGTCCGACCGCGACGGCAGCACGAACAGGTCGATGCCCGCGTAGAAGTCGTGCTTCGCCGTTTCAGTCAGCGGCCCGAGTCGCACGACATTCGGCGACGGCACGAACGAACGCGTAAAGTTCGGCATCGCCGGCCCCGCCAAGATCGTCCGTCGACTCGACCAACTCATCGCCTCAACGAGATCGAGCGTGCCCTTCTCGCGGCTCAAGTTGGCCAGGTGCCCGACGACGACTTCGTCCGGCGTCACGCCCCAAGACCGACGCGCCCGCTCGCGGTCGCCGCCGGTGCATTCGGCCGCGTCGATGCCGAGTCCTTGCAGCGTCAACCGCGATTCGGGCACGCCGAGGTTGACGCACGCGGCGAACTCCGACGGCGTCTGCACGAACACGCGGTCGGCTTGCCTCAGCAGCCACCGGAGCGGCGGTGAGGTGTATTGCTTCAAGGTGCGGTCGCGGTAGTCCTTGGGGTCGCCGAGGTGCAGGAACGGCGTCAGCGCGAACGGCACCCCGCGGCGCTGGGCGAGCCGCAGGCCGGCGAGGATCGGGAACGAGTAGGGGAAGGCGAAGGCGTGGACGGCGTCGAGCGGGCCGGCGAAGTTTTCGGCCGCCGTCAGCATCGCCGGCATCACGGGGTTGCACGGCAGCCACCGCGCCCGCCACGCCGGCGGGCCGACCATCGACAGCGCTTTGAAGGCGTACCGCCGGCCGGGGAAGTGCAACGGCTTGAAGCGGTGGACGCCGTCGGTCAGGCCCGCCGGGTGTTCGGCGTGTCCGGCGTCCCGCATCGCTTCGAGGTCGTGGGCCGTGCTCGTCCAGACGGTGACCGTGTCGCCCCGGGCGGCGTGGTACGCGGTCAACTCCGCGGCGTACTTCTCGGCCCCGCCGAGGGCCGGCGGGTAGCGGTGCAGCGCGTGGACGAGGTGCATGGGGAATTAGTCACTCCGAAGGGCGGCCCAGGCGATACGATACGCTTCGGTCCAAGTCCCCGCTACGCTATTCGAGGCTCGGCGTCCGCAATGATCCGCATCTCCACGCTCGCGTCGTCGGTCCAACCGTCGGCCACCCTCGCCGCCGGGGCCAAGGCCCGCGTCCTCAAAGCCCAGGGCGTCACCGTCTACGACTTCAGCCTCGGCGAACCCGACTTCAACACCCCCCGGCACATCTGCGCCGCGGCCGAGAAGGCGATGGCCGCGGGCCAGACGCACTACACCCCGGCCGGCGGCACGGCCGAGTTGAAGAAGGCCGTCGCCGCCTGGTACGACCGCACCTACGGCTTCAAGTGCGGCCCCGAAAACGTGCTGGTCTCGAACGGGGCGAAGCACAGCATTCACAACGCCCTCGCGGCGACCGTCGGCCCCGGCGACGAGGTCATCATCCCGACCCCGTACTGGGTCAGCTACTCCGACCTCGTGCAGATGACCGGGGCGACGCCCGTGCTGGTCCCGACGACCCTCGCCGCCCGCTTCAAGATGACGCCGGCCCAGTTGAAGGCCGCGATCACCCCCAAAACGCGACTACTGATGCTCAACAGCCCGTCGAACCCGACCGGCACCGTCTACACCCGCGACGAGTTGTTGGCCCTCGTGGACGAGTTCGTGAAGCACACCGACGCGGCGATCCTGAGCGACGAGATTTACGAAAACCTGTGCTACGGCGACGCCACGCCGACGTGCGTCGTGACCCTGCGGCCGGAGTTGCGCGACCGCGTGATTACCGTGAGCGGGGCGAGCAAGAGCTACGCGATGACCGGCTGGCGGATCGGCTGGGCCGTCGCCCCGGCGCACCTCGTCAAGGCGATGGACGGCATTCAGAGCCAGGAGACGAGTTGCCCGTCGAGCGTCAGCCAGGCCGCGATGGTCGTCGCGCTGGAGTCGCCCGAGTCGGCCGTCTGCATCGAGGCGATGCGGACCGAGTTCGCCGCGCGGCGGGAGTTGACCTACGACACGCTCGCCACCATTCCCGGCCTGAAGTTCGACCGCGCCGACGGCGCGTTCTACGCCTTCTTCGAGGTCAGCGACTACTTCGGCAACGCGTTCAACGGCACGGTCGTCACCGACTCGATGAGCTTCTGCACGGCCTGCCTGGAGCAGGCGCACGTCAACCTCGTCCCCGGTGCCGCCTTCGGCAACGAAGGCTTCGCCCGCATGTCGTTCGCCACCGACCGCGCGACGATCACGGCCGGCCTGAGCCGACTCAAGGACTGGCTGGCGACGGGGAAGTGATACTCAGCAGGTACGGGAAGATGCCGCCGCCCTGGTCGTGGCTGTCGAGGACGCTCAGGAAGTACACGCCGTCGCGGGGCAGGGTCACGGTGAACGACGGGTCGGCGTCGGTGCCCGCGTCGTCGCACGACTCGACGACCCGCTTCCGGTCGTCGTAGAGCGTGAGTAGGGCGTCCACCGGCGACCCCAGCTTGCGGGCGGTCACGGCGAAGGTCCAGCGTTGCCCCTTGCGGCCGAGGAAGCGGTACACATCGACATCGCGCGGCTTGTCGATGGTGCCGTGTAGCGTCACCGGCAGGATCAGCAGTTGCCCGGTGGCGAAGCCGTCGTTCGGCTCCTTCTCGGCGACAAGATTCGGCACGACGAGCAGTTTCACCGCGTCGGCCGTGCCGACTTTGAGCGCGACCTGCGCGGCGGCGAAGTCCTTCGGCAGCGTCAACTCGACATCGACTTCGGTGTCCCCGGTCAACTCGGACGGGACGTTCTGCGGCGGCGGAGCCTTACGCGATTTGCCGACGACCTTGACCACGACGCCGGCGGCCGTGACTTCGGTCGCGGTGTCGAGGCCGACGCCGCGCACCGTCACTTTGCCGGCGAAGCCCGGGGCCACGGCCAGTGGCAAGTGGTACTTCGCCCGCTGGGCCACTTTGACCGGCGGCGTCGTCTCCTTCGCGGCGGCGGCGACCGGCGGCAGGGCGAAGGCCGCGAGCGCGAGGTGCAGGGCGATCACGAGAACAGCTCGCTGATCGCTTCGCCGTTGTCGAGGACTTCGATCGGCCGGCCGTCGGGCGTGTGGACTTGTTTGCGCGGGTTGACGCCCAGGGCGTCGAGGATCGTGAAGCAGACGTCGGCCGGGGCGACGGGGCGTTGCGTCGGGTGGCCGCCGACCTTGTCGGTCTTGCCCAGCACGAAGCCCGGCTTGACGCCCGCGCCGAAGAACAGCATCGACGCCGCCTGGCCCCAGTGGTCGCGCCCGGCGTCCTTGTTGACCTTCGGCGAGCGGCCGAACTCGCCCATCACAACGACCAGCGTGTCCTTGTCGCTGCCACGCTCGCTCAGGTCTGAGACGAGGGCCGAGAGGCCGCGGTCGAGGTCGGGGAGCTTCTTGTCGAGGCTCTCGAAGATTTTGGCGTGGTGGTCCCAGCCGCTGTGGTTGACCGTGACGAACCGCACGCCGGCCTCGACGAGCCGCCGGGCCAGCAACGCCGACTGGCCGAAGGTCGTGCGGCCGTAGCGGTCGCGCAGCTTGTCCGACTCGGCCCCGACGGCGAACGCCTGTCGCGTCTCACTGGAGAGAATCATCGCGGCGGCGCGCTGCTGGAACTCGTCGTACGTGGCGATCTGGTCGTTGCCCTCAATCGATTTCGCCAGTCCGTCCACCGCACTTAGAAGTGTCCCGCGGCGTTGGACGCGCTCTGCGGCGTCGGTCTGCGTCAGGTTCTCGACCTTGTAGTTCGCGGCGTTCGGGTCGCCGGCCTTGAACGACTCGTAGCGGCCGCCCAGGAACGCGCTCTTGCCGAGTTCCCAGGTGAACGACGGGTTGTTCGGCACCGCGACGTAAGGCGGCAGGGTCGTCGTGAAGCCGAAGTCGTGCGCGGCGACGGCCCCGATGGCCGGGTAGTCGCCGAACGGCGAGCCGAAGCGGCCGGACAGCACCCAGTTGGTCGCCGTCTCGTGGTGGTCGTTGTTGTGCGTGCAGGACCGCACTAGGGCGAGCTTGTCCATGACCTTCGCCAGCATCGGCAGCTTCTCGCTAACCTGCAAGCCCGGCACGCTCGACGCGATCGGCTTGTACTTGCCGCGAATCTCGGCGGCGGCGTCGGGCTTCATGTCGAAGGTGTCGTGGTGCGACAGGCCGCCGCCGAGGTAGACGAGGATCACCGACTTCGCCTTGGCCCCCGGTCGCTTCGTGACGCCGGCCTTCGCAC
>JANYHV010000460.1 GCA_025362195.1 Fimbriiglobus sp.
CCGCGGCCTCGTGACGGCGGCGGGCGTGGTGGTGCTAGCGTTGTGCGTGGGGATGGCCGCCACGAGCGTGGCCGCCGTGCGGGCGCTCGCCGAGGCGAAGCGGGCCGACGGCGAAACAGTCAAGGCGCGCGACGAGGCGGAACGTGCTGATGGGGAAACGGCGAAAGCCAGGGCGGAGACCGACCGCGCCGAGAAGCAACTCGACCGGGCGGAGCGGCTCGTCTACGCTTCTCAGATCAACTCAGCTGATCGAATGTTCCGAACAGGTGCTACCGATGCTGCAGTCGGCTCTCTCAATCGCACCCGATGGGATATGAGAGGTTGGGAACACGACTACCTCACAACGCAATTCTTTGCAATGGGTCTCACCTTAACGGGACTCACGGGGAGTGTCACGAGTGTCGCGTACAGCCCGGACGGCACCTGCTTAGCTTTAGCTTGCGGGAACGGAACTGTCAAATTGTGGGACATCGCCACTGGACGCGAACGACAATCATTGTCCGGGCATACGGGGTCAGTCACAAGCATCGGCTTCAGCTACGACAGCACTCGCATGGTGTCGGCGGGTATCGACGGCAACGCGAAGTCATGGGACATCTCCACCGGCCGAGTTTGCCAAACGCTGTCTGGGCATACGGGGTCGTTTGCAAGTGCCGCTTTCAGCCCCGACGGAAATCTCGTGGCGACGGCGGGCGGCGACGGCAACGTCAGGTTGTGGGACATCGCTACAGGGTACGAGTTACTGACGCTGACGGGACATACCAAGTCGGTCGTAAGCGTTGCCTTCAGCCCTGATGGTTCCCGCGTCGTATCGGCCAGCTTGGACGGCACTGTTAAGCTGTGGGTCACAACCACTGGCCGCGAGCAACGGACTCTTTCCGGGCACGCGGGGTCGGCCACAAGCGCTACCTTCAGCCCCGACGGCAGTCGCGTAGTGTCAACAGGCGGCGATCACACTGTCAAGCTGTGGGACGCCGCAACCGGCCGCGAACAGCAGACACTCGCCGAGCACACGGGGCGGGTGAGCCATGCCACATTCAGCCACGATGGAACCCGCATCGCATCGGCGAGTTTGGACGGGACCGTCATGTTATGGGACGCAGCGACCGGCCGCAAGCAGCACACGATAAACGGTCATACGGGGTCGGTCGCAAGTGTCGCCTTTAGCCCCGACGACGGATGCCTCGCGTCGGGGGGCATAGACGGTACCGCTAAGTTGTGGGACGCCACTATTGGACGCGCGCAACCGACACTCACACGGTACAAGCAGATAGTTATCGGAGTTACCTTTAGTCCCGACCGCACCCACGAGGCGTGGGCGAGTCGGAATGGCCAGGTTGAGCTTTTGAACACGTCAACTGGCAAATTGGTTCGCAAGTTGAATGGTCACACAGAAAAAGTTAACGATATATCATTCAGTACCAGCGGTAGCTTGCTTGCAACGTCGAGTGCTGACAAAACTATAAAAATATGGAATACTAGCACGGGACACGAGGTGTGTACATTAAGTGGGCATTCCGATTCGGTAAACTGTGCCGCGTTTAATCAGGATGCCAGTCTGCTGGTTTCAGCTGCCGACGATAAGACGGTTCGTGTTTGGGATGCCGTTACGGGGCGAATTATACACACTTTTGTAGGTCATACTGGCGAGGTGAAGAGCGCTTCATTCAGCCCAGATAGTAAACGTGTCGCATCGGCTAGTTTAGATAAGACGGTGAAGATATGGGACACGAATCTAGGGTCCGAACTCAAGAGCCTGGAATGCAGGAATGGAACTATTGCATGGATGACTGTCAAGTTTACCACGGATGGCCGTGGAATTGTCCATGACGGTGACGAACAAGTGAGAACCACTTGGAACACACCAATCCAGCGTTATGAAAATGCGATCGCCAACACATCAGGTGATGTCGTACACTCACTCGCAATGGGTACAGGAGTCAATCGACTCGTAGCTCGATCGGATAAAATTCTCGACACTGTCTGGTCTCTCACCACCGGTCAGCTCCTCGAAGACGAGCCGATCCCCGCCGGCCTCACCTTCGTCACGCGCGCGGACCTGCCGGACGGGAAGCGGGTGGCGTTCATTGACGGGGGCAAGATCGTCGTGCGGGACAAGGCGAAGTACGCGGCGTTTCAGGCGGAGATGGCGCGGCGGCTGGCGGAGTACGCGAAGCCGAAGCCGGACTGGCACGCGAAGTCGTTCGACGAGGCGGTTGCG
>JANYHV010000493.1 GCA_025362195.1 Fimbriiglobus sp.
GCCGACCTCCGCGACTTCTCCGCCGGCACAATCGCAAAGGAGGTCGCGGGTGAGTTGATCGGCTTGCTGATCGTTGTCCTGGTGGTCGGGCTGCTGTGTTGGATTTGGTGAGCCGGTCGCCCGGGAAATCGTCCGGCCGCCGCGTCCCGCTCCGCGTGCGCCTGCGCGGTTCGCCTGCGGCCGCACGGTCGCCCGGGTTCCTCGTTGACTTCGGTGGGGTTCGTAGCGCAGAATACCTCACCTGCCCGACCGCCATTCCCGTTCCGTCTCCCCGGAGCTTCCCAGTATGCGCCTCTCACCCGCCTTCGCGGTCTTGCTGCTCGCCGCCGCGCCGGCGTTCGCCGGCCCGCCCGCCCCGCCGGCCGACTTCGCCCAGCCGCAGTCGCCGCCCAAGCCGCCGCCGTTCGCCGTCAACTACGTCGATCAGGGCAAGTTCGACCCGGCGCTCAAGGGGATGTTCGCACCGGAGGGCTTTCAAGTCGAGGTCGTGGCCAGTGACCCGACGGTCGTCAACCCCGTCGGCCTGACCTTCGGCCCGGACGGCACCCTGTTCGTCCTCGAATGGTCGGTGGACGCCATCACCGGCAACAAGTGGTTCGAGTTCAAGGAGACCTTCCGCTACCGGGACGGCTCGACCAAGCAGGTCGCCACCATGCGGAAGTTCACGACCGACCCCGTCAAGGTGCTCAAGCTGAACCCCGCGACCGGCAAGTACGACAAGGCCGAGACGATCATCTCCGACGAACTCCCCTCGACGGTGCTGATCCACGACGGCTGGCTGTACACGACCGGGCGGGGCACCGTCCGCCGGTACAAGCAGACGCGGCCGGGCGGCCCGTGGGACTTGCGCGAGACCATCGCCCAGGGCTTCTGCGGCTTCCACCACCACCAGGTGTCGGGCCTGACCATCGGCCTCGACGGCAAGCTGTACATCACCTCGGGGGACGACGACAACTTCGTCGAGGGGTCCGACGGCAGCCGGGCCACCGTGCTCCGGACCGGGGCGATCTTCCGCTGCAACCCGGACGGCTCGCAGATGGAAACCTTCTCGCTCGGGTACCGCAACCCGTACCGGGACATCGCCGCCGACGACAAGTTCAACTTCTTCCACGCCGACAACGACAACGAGGACGGGAGCAAGTTCACCGGGTGCCGGCTCATGCACGTCGCCGAGGACGCCGACTACGGCTGGCGGTTGCGGACCGGGGCGCGGTGCTGCCAGCCGGACATGACCCGCGGGGCCGTCGCCGGGGAACTCCCCGGTAAGCTGCCGCCGATGCTCAAGACCGGCCGCGGTGCCCCCGCCGGCGTGCTCATTTACAACGACACGCGGCTGCCCGAGCACTACCGCGGCCTGATGTACTACCCGGACGTGTTCCGCAAAAATGTCCGGGCGTACAAGCTCCGCGAGGCCGGCTCGACCTTCGAAATCCCCTACGAGTTCGAGTTCCTGAAGAGCGACGACCCGCTGTTCCGGCCGTGCCAGATGGTCACCGGGCCGGACGGCGCGATCTACGTGTGCGACTGGCGGACCGACTCGGGCGGCGCGGGCCGCCTGTCGGGGGACGGCAAGAACGGCCGCATCTACCGCATGAAGTGGGTCGGCACGGCCGAGCACCCCGCGCTCCCGTTGCGCGGCCTCGACTCGTGGGCCAAGGTCGTCGCCCTGCCGACCGCCGAACTGGCCGCCAAGCTCGACGCCCCGGACATGACCGACCGCGTCGAGGCCCGCAAGGAACTCGTCCGCCGCGGCGTCACCGGCCGCGACAAAGTGCTCAAGCGGTTCGTCAGCGGCAAGTACACGGACGCCGGCCGGCTGTCCGCGCTGGGCGTGTTGCAGGCCAACTGGTCGAGCGACGTGGCCGACCTGTTCCGCCTACTGCTCAACGACGCCTCGCCGGACGTCCGCCGGCTCTCGGTCGAGGCCATCGCCCGGCACGCCAAGGCGAAAGACCCGCGGGAGTTCGAGGCGCTGGCCAAGATGGTCGCCGACGACCACCCGGCCGTCCGCCGCGCGGCGATGATCGGCCTCGGCCGGTTGCAGGCCGACGGCACGGCCGACCTGCTCATCAACGCCTGGCGGGCCGACGACGGCAAGGACGCCTTCCTGTCCGACTCGATCACCCGCGGCCTCGAGCGCCTGGGCAAGCCGGGCATGGACGCGCTGCTGGCCGTCGCCCGGTCCGGGAACAAGGCCGACCTCGACCGGGCCGCCGCGGCGTTCCTGACCTTCCGCACCGAGGCGGCCGTGAAGGCGTTGCCCGAGATGCTGACCGACGCGCACCTGCCCCCGGCCGAGCGCGCCGCCCTGCTCCGGTCTTATGCCAATTACCAGTTCGACCCGCCGCTGCCGATGGCCGCCGTCGCCACGTTCTTGACCGCCCGGCCGAACGAGTCGCCGGCCGTCAAGATCGCGGGCGTCGAAGTCCTCGCCGGGACCGGCAGCCTGGACACCCCGCAGGCCGTCGCGTTCGTGCTGGCCCAACTCGATGCCGCCGACGCCGAGACCCGCGAGAGCGCCCTGGTCGCCATCGCCGGCAGCCGGCTCGCCGCCGCGACGGACAAGCTCGTCGCCATGCTCGCCGACGCCAAGCGGCCGGCGGCCGAGCGGTCGAGCGTCTTGAAGGCCCTCCGCTCCGCCGCCGGCGCGGCCGCCGTCAAGCCGCTCCTCGACCTGCTCAACCGGCCCGAACCGGCGACGCTCAAAGTCGAAGCCCTGAAGTCGTTGAACGCCGCGTCCGTGGACGAGGCCCGCAAGATCGCCGTCACCCTGCTCGACCAGCCCGACCCGAGCCTCCTGAACGAGGCCGTGCTGGTGCTGGGCACGACCAAGCCCGGGGCGATCCTCGTCGGCGAGCGGTTCGTCGCCAAGAAGCTGCCGCGCGACCTGTTCCAGCGCGTCACAGAGACGCTGCAGAAGTTCCAGACCGACCCCGTCGTCACGAAGCTGTACGGCGAGGTCATGAAGGGCGGCCTGCTCGTGTCCCTCGACCCGGCCCGCGCCGAGCAGATCCGCAAGCTCGTCGTCACTCAGGGCAACCCGGCCCGCGGCAAGCTCCTGTACCTGAACACGAAGCTCGTGTCGTGCGCCAGTTGCCACCGCATGGAGGGCGTCGGCGGGGCCGTCGGCCCGGACCTGACGCGCCTCTGGGACACGATGACCCTGGACAAGATTCTCGAAGCGATCGTCGAGCCGAGCAAGGAGATCAAGGAGGGCTACCAGTCGTACTCCGCCGCGACGACGGCCGGACAGGTCTACTCGGGGCTGAAGATCTCCGAGACGGCCCAGCAGGTCGTCCTCCGCGAGGCCAGCGGCCGGGACGTGCTCATCCTCAAGTCCGACCTCGACCAGTTGAGCACGACCAAACTGTCGCTGATGCCGGACAACGCCGTCAGCCAACTGAGCTTCGACCAGTTCATCGACCTGCTCGCGTTCTTGAAGTCCCGGCCGGTGCAAGAGTCGTTGCGCGGGGCGGTCCTCGACTACAACGTCGTGACCGGCCAGGCCCTGCGGCTCAAGGATTCCGCCGTGTGGGAAACGCTACCGAAGGCGATCCCGGCGAAGCTCCTCCAGCCGGCCGCGGCCGACCCCGACGGCCGCCTCGACCTGACCCCGCTGCTGCCCCAAGGGGCGAAGTCGGGCGTCTACGCCGTGACCTACGTCTTCACCGAGAAGCCGCAGACGGTGACGCTGAGCGTGTCGGCCGACGACGCCGTCCGCGTCCGCGTCGGCGGCAAGATCGCCTTCGAGCAGAAGGAGCCGCTGATCCCCTTCGCCCGCCCGGTGGCCGGCAAGGCGGACGTGCCGTTGAGTGCCGGGTGGACGCCGATCGTGGTCAAGCTCGCCCGCAACGCCAAGGACCTCCACCTCGGCCTGCAACTGCAAGGCGACGGCCTGCGAATCTCCGCCCGCGCGGAGTAACTGACGACCGTTTTCTCCGCGCCCGTGCGGAGAAAACGCCCCCATCTGGTGACCGCACCCGAGAACGATGGTTTCCTCCGCGCCCGCGCGGAGAATGCTGTCCGTTTTTCCGTCTAAAATTACAGCCCGATGAGTCCTGGGCCGGGAACTCGCCGCGAATTCGCCGCGTCAATACCGGTTCCCTGTTCGCTCATGTCGCACCTTTCACTCCCGTTCAGGACACCCCATGTCGCAGTTCTCTGCCCGACGCCCACGGGCCGTCGCCGCCCCGCTCCGCTTCGAAACCCTTGAAGACCGCCTGACCCCGTCGTGGGGTGGCGTACCGCCGTCGGAGGTCGCGCTGCCGACCGGCCTCGCCGACGTGGCCTTGAACGCCACCGGCGACGTCAAGTTTCCCCGGCGCGATTTCGACCACCGAGGTCAACTTGTACCGCTTTACCGCGGCGGCCGGCGACTCGGTCTTCCGAACGACCACGCCGCGGAGTAACCTCGACACGGTCATCGGCGTGTACACCACCGCCGGCCGACTCGTCGCCTCGAACGACGACATCTCGGGCACGAATACCGACAGCCGCGTCAAGGTGAACCTGGCGTCGGGACGTACTACCTCGGCGTGACCAACTTCGACGGCACCGCCGGCGGCACCTACACCGTGTCGCTCAACACCCCTACGCCGCCGGTCGCGCCGCCGACGGACACGCGCTTCAACATCACCCTGCGGACGGACGGCCTGACGCCGAGCCAGTTGGTGATCTTCCAGGCGGCGGTGGCCCGCTGGGAGCAGGCGATCGTCGGCGACCTCCCGGACGCGACGTACAACGGCGTCGCCGTGGACGACCTGCTCATCGACGCCGCCGCGGCCCCAATGGACGGCCCCGGCGGCATCCTCGGGGGGGCCGGCCCGGACGCGGTTCGTCCGGGGGGCCTGACGACCCACGGCACGATGACCTTCGACACCGCCGACATCGCCAACATGGAGGCGAACGGGGCGCTGCGGGGCGTCGTGATGCACGAGATCGGCCACATCCTGGGCGTCGGCACCCTGTGGGGAGACCGGCTCGCCGGTAACGGGACGACCGACCCCCGCTTCACCGGCCCCCAGGCGGTCGCGGAGTACAGCGTGCTCACCGGCCGCGCGGAGACGGGCGTGCCGGTCGAGAGCGGCGGCGGGCCGGGCACGCGGTACAGCCACTGGAGCGAGTCGGTCTTCCAGAACGAGTTGATGACCGGCTACGCGAGCGGCGACCTGGCGTTGAGCCGCATGACCATCGCCTCGATGGCCGACCTCGGCTACCAGGTCAACCTGAACGCGGCCGACGCGTACAGCCTGCCGGGCGGGGCGGGCCTCGTCGCCGGCGGCGGGTCGGGCGGCGGGTCGGGAGGTCCGGCGAATCTCCGGGCCGCGGCCGCCGGCAACGTGGCCTTCTTCGCGGCGACGCCGGCACAGGCCGGCTCGCAAGCCCCGGCCGCGGCAACGCCCCCGGCCCGCCGGAACGCCCCGGACGTGCAAACTGACGCGACCCCGGCCCGCTTCGACTTCGCCGCCGGCACGCCGCGGACCGTCGCCGCGTCGGCGAGCGCGTCGGCCGTGTGGGCCGACGAGTGGAACGCGGTCGCGGTCGGCTAGTCGTCGGGCGGCCGCGTGCGGGAAACTCCGGGCGCGGCCGCTTTTGGACGGGGATCGCCGAAAAGGGTTCGCACTGCCGGATAGCGCCGACGGCAGTCGTGGACGGAATCGGGGACAATCGAAGCGCGTCCGTTCTCGCGCGAAAATTATTATCGGTCGAGTCCGGGGCGGGGAACTTGACTCGGATTCGGCGGGCGGGAATAATCGAGGCGATACGCCCTTTCCCCATCCGCGTAATCGTCTCGGGACTCTTCCATGTCGCAGCCTTCTCGCCGGCTCCGTCGGAGCCTCACGCTCGCACTCCGCGTCGAAACCCTCGAAGACCGCCTGACCCCGTCGTGGGGCGGGCTACCCCCGTCGGCGCTCGCCCTGCCGGCCAGTCCGGTGGCCGTCGCGCTGAACGCCAGCGGGGACGCCTCCGGTCAGGCGGCGATCACCAACAACGAGGTCGATTGGTACCGGTTCACCGTCGCCGCGGGGTCGGCGACGTTCTCGGCGAGTACCCCGACCAGCAACCTCGACACCGTCCTCGGGCTGTACAACGCCTCCGGCCGGCGGGTCGCGTCGAACGACGACATCTCGTACCCCGGCAACACCGACAGCCGCGCGACGGTGACCCTGACCGCGGGGACGTACTACCTCGGCGTGACGAACTACGTCGGCACCGCCGGCGGGAGTTACACGTGGGCGATCGACGCCCCGGCGGTCGCGCCGCCGGTCCCGCCGGTGCCCACGCCGACCGGCTTCGACATCACCCTGCGGACGACCGGGTTGACGGCCGGCCAGTTGGCGATCTTTCAACAGGCGGCCGCCCGGTGGTCGCAGGCGATCACGGGCGACCTCCCGGCCGCGACTTACAACGGCGTCGCCGTGGACGACGTGCTGATCGACGCGACCGCGGCCCCGATCGACGGCCCGGGGGGTATCCTCGGGCAGGCCGGGCCGGACTTCGTCCGGTCGGGCACGTTCCTGCCGATCCACGGCGCGATGGAATTCGATTCCGCCGACCTTGCCCAACTCGAAGCGTCCGGGCAACTGTTCTCCACGGTGCTCCACGAGATGGGGCACGTGTTGGGCATCGGCACGATCTGGCAGGCGCGGGGCTTGTTGGCCGGCGCGGGCACGGCCGACCCCCGGTTCACCGGACCGCAGGCGACCGCGGCGTACAACCAAATCTTCGGCCGGGCCGAGTCGAGCGTCCCGGTCGAGGGCACCGGCGGCCCCGGCACGGCCGACGGCCACTGGCGCGAGACGACGTTCAACAACGAGTTGATGACCGGCTTCTTGAACCGCGGCGCGAACCCGCTCAGCCGCGTCACCGTCGCCTCCCTCGGGGACCTCGGCTACCAGGTCAACCTGAACGCCGTGGACGCGTACACCCCGCCCGGCGGCGCGGGCCTCGTCGCCGGCGGCGAGTCGGGCGGCGGGTCGGGCGGCCCGGCGAGCCTCCGGGCTGCGGCCGCCGGCAACGTGGCCGTCTTCGCGGCGACGCCGGCACCGGCCGGCCCGCAAGCCCCGAGCGCGGCAACGCCCCCGGCCCGCCGGAACGCCCCGGACGTGCAAACTGACGCGGCCCCGGCCCGCTTCGACTTCGCCGCCCGCACGCCGTGGACCGTCGCCGCGTCGGCGAGCGCGTCGGCCGGCTGGGCCGACGAGTGGAACGCGGTCGCGGTCGGTTAGCCGTCGGGCGGCCGCGCGCGGGAAACTCCGGGCGGGGCCGCTTCCGGGTCAGGGGGGGATCGCTAAAATAAGGCGTGACCCCGTACCCTTGCGAGACGCGCCGCGATGACCGAACCCTGGCGGACGTTGCGCTGGTCCACCTGGCTGGGCTGGCAGATCGAGTCGAACTGGGCCAACTGGAAGTTGTTCGTCCTGTACCTGGTCGTCAAGCCGATCACCGGGTCGATGATGCTGGTCTGCATGTTCTACGCGGCCAAGTACGCCGCCGACCTGGGCGCGAACGCCGGGGGCACGGCCGGCCGCGTGCCGATGGAGTTTCTGCCTTACGTGTACGTGTCGAACGCCTGCTACGGCCTCATCGGGGCGGTCATGTTCGGCATGAGCAGCGTCGTCATTTCGGACCGCGAATCGTACCGCATGTTGAAGTACATCTTCATCAGCCCGGCGCAGTTCCAGGTCTACTTCCTCGGCCGCGGCCTGGCCAAGATGGCCGAAGGCCTGGGCGGGGCCGTCATCACCCTGGCCGCCGGCCTGTTCCTGCCGCCCGTCCGCGCCGCCCTCGACCCGGCCAACGTTAACGTGCTGGGGCTGCTCGTCTACCTGGGCATCGGCAGCGTGATGCTGTGGTCGGCCGGGATGGTCCTGGCGTCGGCCATGCTCAACATGTCCCGCAGCGGGTCGTTCCTCAGCGAGGGCATCGCCGGGGTCGTCTATTTCCTGTCGGGCGTCGTCTTCCCGCTCAGCGTCTTGCCGGGGTGGCTGCAAGTGGTCGGCCTGTGCCTGCCGACGACGTACTGGCTGGAAGGGATGCGCCGGTCGCTGACCGGCCCCGCCCCCGCCGGCTCGCCCCTGGCGTCGTCGCCGCTGGCCAAGTGGACCGACGGCGAGTTGACGCTGGCCCTGTCGGTCACGACCGTCGTGCTGCTGGTCGGGTCGCAGTGGTACTACCGCCGCAGCCTCGACAAGGCGTGGCGGGCCGGCAAGATCGAGGAAGTCTCGGGGATGTGACGATGCCGACGTTCACCGCCCGCCACGTCTTCCCCGTTAGCGGCCCGCCGCTGGCGCGCGGCACGGTCACCGTCGAGGGCGACCGCATCACGGCCGTCTTGCCGCACGGTGAGCGGACCGCCGACACCAACTTCGGCAACGCCGCGCTCATCCCCGGCCTGGTCAACGCGCACACGCACCTCGACCTGAGCGCCGCCCGCGGGGCCGTCCCGCCGACCCCGGCCGCCCAGTTCACCGACTGGCTCCACGCCGTCGTCGCCTTCCGCCGGCAATCGCCGACCCCGGTCGCCGAGGCCGTGCGCGCCGGCCTGGCCGAGTCGCTGCGGTACGGCACGACCCTCCTGGGCGACATCTCGACCGACGGCACGAGCTTCGACCTGCTGGCCGACGCGCCGGTGCGGGCGGTGGTCTTCCACGAGGTGATCGGGCTGAAGCCGGAGCGTTTCGCGGCGACGCAATCGAGTTGCCGGAGTTGGCTCGACGGGGAACTCCAGTCGCTTACGCTCCTGGCTCGCCGGGGTCTTGTGCGGCGCGGGGTTAGCCCGCACGCCCCGTACACGACGCAGTTCGCCGGCTACCAGGATTGGGGGGACGTGATGCTGGCGAGCCACGTCGCGGAACTGCCGGGCGAAGCCGACTTCCTGCGAACGCACGCCGGGCCGCTGCGCGACTTCCTCGAATCGATCGGCGCGTGGGCGGACGGCGACCTCGCGCCGTCGGTCGCCGCCGTCCTCGACGCCCTGAGCCGGACGCGGAGCCTCGTCGTCCACGGCAACTACCTTAGCGTTACCGAACACCGGAAGCACTTCACGCCGGCGATGACGCTGATCGTCTGCCCGCGGACGCACGCCGCCTTCGGGCACCCGCCCCACCCGTGGCCGATGTTCGCAGCCGCCGGGGTGCGGGTCGCCGTCGGGACGGACAGCCTGGCGTCGAACCCCGACCTCGACGTGCTGGCCGAAATCCGCCTGCTCCGCCGCACCCACCCGGACGCACCCGGGCCGCAACTGCTCCGGATGGCAACGCTGAGCGGGGCCGAGAGCCTCGGCTTCGCCGCCGAGTGCGGCAGCCTCGACCCCGGCAAGTCGGCCGACTTCGTCGCCGTCCCGTTGCCCGACGCCGACGGCGACCCCCATGAGCTGTTACTGGCCGGCGACCACGGCCGACGCCGAGTCTACTACCGCGGCACCGAAACCCCGGCGAGCCAGGAGCGTTAGCGACTGGAGTTCCCCACGTTAGCGACCGCCGTCCGACACCGGCCGCACCCGCCAGCCGTCGGGCGTTTCCGTCACGGCGATGAGGGCCGCCGGCTGGCCGACTTCCAGCGTCGGCACTGGCAGGCCGAGCAGCACGCGGGCGGTGCGGGTCGTCATCGTCAGGGCGTCGGCGAGGCTCACGCCGTGGCGGTTCATCAGCACCTCGAAACAGTGGTCGGTGAAGTGCCCCGAGCCGGCGAGGTACGGCGTGCCGGGGACGACGACCTTGCCCGTCGGCGTGACTTCAAACTCGTCGCCCCACTCGGCGTACCGGCCCGGCGGCAGTCCGGCGAGCGGGCTGGCGTCGCAGGTGGCGAACAGCCGGGCCGGCGTCTTGACGCGGAGGAGGCAGGTCACGAGGCTCGCCGGCAGGTGGTCGCCGTCGGGGATGAACCCGGCCGTCAGGCGGTCGTCGGCGAGTTGCTCCCACACGACGTTGTCGTGCCGCGGCATCGTCGCGGCGCAGCCGTTGCCGAGGTGCGTGCTGACCGTCGCCCCGGCCCGCGCGGCGTCCCGGAGTTGCCCCGGGGTGGCCGCCGTGTGCCCGATCGAGACGACGACGTTACCCTTGCGCATGTGCTCGATGAACGCCAGTGCCCCCGGTAACTCCGGCGCGAGCGTGACCAGCCGGATGCGGCCGCCGGCGGCGTCCTGCCAGCGGTCGAACTCGTCGGCGTCCGGCGGGCGGACGTGCTCCCGCGGGTGCGCCCCGCGCGGCCCGTCGGCGGGAGAAATGTACGGGCCTTCGAGGTGGAAGACCGGCAGCACGTCGGCCAACTCGGCCAGCCCCGCCAGCGTGGCGAAGCCGTGCCGGAGCGCGGCGAACGGCCCGGTCACGAGCGTCGGCGCGAACGCGGCGATGCCGTGCGCCCGGCACTCGGCCACGACCGCCCGGACCCCGTCGGCGGTCAGCGTCGGCGCGTTGAAACTGACGCCGAGCGCCCCGTTGATCTGCGGGTCGAAGAAGCCCGGGGCGAGCGTCGGCAGGCCGGCCCGGTCCGGGATCGGCACGACGGCCGCGATGGTGCCGCCGGTGACGGTCACGCGGATCGGTCGGCCGGTTCGGTGGTGGCGGCCGTCGAGGGGCATGGCGAATATCCTACAACAGCCCTCGCCCGCCGGCGCGTGCCGGCGGCCCGTCTCAGGAGGATCACCGATGACCGCGACACTCCGTATTCTGGCGGCGCTCGTTCTCGCCCCGACCGTCGCCCACGCCGACGACTGGCCGCAGTGGATGGGGCCGAAGCGCGACAACGTCTGGCGCGAGACCGGGCTGCTGGACAAGTTCCCCGACGGCGGGCCGAAGGTCCTGTGGCGCGCCCCCGTGGCCGGCGGGTACGCCGGCCCGGCCGTCGCCGGCGGGCTGGTCTTCTGTAGCGAGTACAAGTCGGCCGTGAACCTCGGCGAGGGCAACTTCGAGCGCAAGGAGGCCGACGGCGAGGAGACCGTGTTCGCCCTCGACCAGAAGACCGGCGCGCGGACGTGGGAGAAGAAGTACCCCGTCCGGTACACGATTTCGTACCCGACCGGGCCGCGCTGCACCCCGATCGTGGACGGCAAACTCGTCTACTTCCTGGGGGCCGAGGGCAACCTGCTGGCGTGCGACACCGCCACCGGCGACATCGCCTGGCAGCTCGACCTGCGCAAGACCTACGGCACCAAGGCGGCGCTGTGGGGGTACGCCGGGCACCCGCTCATCGACGGCCAGAAGCTGCTCACCCTCGCCGGCGGCCCGGGGTCGCACCTCGTCGCCCTGGACAAGGCGACGGGCAAGGAACTGTGGAAGACGGAGTCGTCCGAGGAGCAGGGCTACAGCCCGCCGACGATCATCGAGGCGGCCGGCGTGCGGCAACTCATTCTCTGCGGCCCGACCGCCATCAAGGCCGTCGACCCCGAGACCGGCAAGCGCCTCTGGACGACGCCGTACACGGCCGACAGCGGGTCGATCATCATGACCCCGGTCGTGATCGGCGAGTACCTGTTCATCGGCGGGTACAACAACAAAAACCTGCTCCTCAAGCTGACGGCGGACAAGCCGGGCGTCGAGGTCGTCGCGCTGAACAAGTCGAAGCACTACATTTCCCCGGTGAACGTCCAGCCGTACGTGCAGGACGGGCTGATCTACGGGGTCGATTCGGACGGCAAGTTGTACGCCGTGGAAATCCCCAGCGGGAAGCGGCTGTGGGAGAGCGACGCCCCGCTCGCCGAGGGCAAGAAGTCCCCCAGCGGCACGGCCTTCCTGGTCCGCCAGGCCGACCGCGTCTGGCTGTTCAACGAGCTGGGCGAACTGGTCCTCGCCACCATCGGCAAGGACGGGTACAAGGAGATCGACCGGACGAAGTTGATCGCCCCGACGAGCAGTGCGTTCGGCCGCAAGGTCGTCTGGTGCATGCCGGCGTTCGCGGACAAGAAGATGTACGTCCGCAACGACAAGGAATTGATCTGCGTCGATCTGGCGAAGTGAAAAAAGGCCGGCGCGCCCGGTCGGGTGCGCCGGCCCCACTTTATTCGGGGGGGGCGACTACTTCGCCTTCTTCTCGAACTTGACCGCGTGCAGGTACAGGTTCAGGTCGTACTCGTTCTCCTTGTACGTGTCGTTCAAGAACTCGACGTGCAGCTTGTTCTCGCCCTTGGTGAGTTTCACGTCGAACTTGTACGCCTTCATCCCCGCCTCGGTCAGGGCGAAGTCGTCCTTGACGCTCTTCTCGTTGAGCAGGATTTTGACCTTGGCCAGCGTCTTGTTGGCCTCGTCGCAGGAGGCCTCGATGGTGAGCGTGTAGTCGCCGTCGTCGTCCGCTTTGACGGTCGATTTGGCGATCCCGTTGGTGTAGAAGAAGGCCTTGCCTTCCCCTTCGTCGTACCCGACGGCGACCGTGTCTTTGCCGCCGGCGTCCGTGTACTTGGCGTCCTTGAGGGCGACGACGAGGGCGTCGGCCGCGACCGCCACGCCGACCAGCAGGAGGAGTGCGAAACCGGAAACGAGCATTCGTCGAACCATGGCCGTAGCCTCCGAGAAACCGGGAGATGTGCCCCAAACTCACACGAGTTTAGGTCTTCGGATTGTAACGCCGCCGCCCCGGACTGGCCACGATTCCCCGGCGGAAGTGGGGCGCGGCCGTGCTAGAATGGGGCACCCCGCCCCGGAGCCTTTCTCGATGACCCGTGCCCTCGCCCTCGCTCCCGCCCTGCTGCTCGCGCTCGCCGTCGTGCCGGCCGCCCGCGCCGACGACTTCTTCGAGTCGAAGATCCGCCCCGTGCTGGTGCAGCACTGTTACAAGTGCCACAGCGCGACGACCAAGTCGCTCAAGGCCGGGCTGCGCGTGGACGGCCGCGCGCACCTCCTCGCCGGCGGCGAGAGCGGGGCGGCGGTCGTGCCCAAGGACGCGACCAAGGGCACGCTGCTCGAAGCCCTGCGGTACAAGAACACCGACCTGCTCATGCCGCCCGCCGGCAAGCTGCCCGACGCGGTCGTCGCCGACTTCGAGGCGTGGGTCAAGGCCGGCGCGGCGTGGCCCGACGAGGTCGCCGCGGACGCCGGGGCGACGGTCAAAAAGGACGCCTTCGACCTGGCCGGGCGGAAGGCCGCGCACTGGTGCTGGCAGCCGGTCGCCCGCCCCGCAATCCCGGCCGTCGCGGACGCCGCCTGGCCGCGCGACCCCGTGGACCGCTTCCTGCTGGCGAAGCTCGACGCGGCGAAGCTGACGCCCGCGCCGCCGGCCGACCCCGCGGTGTGGTTGCGCCGCGCGACCTTCGCCCTGACCGGCCTGCCGCCGACGCCGGCCGACCTCGACGCCTTCCTGCCGGCCGCCGACCGGGCGTCCGCCATCGACCGGCTGCTCGCGTCGCCGCAGTACGGCGAGCGCTGGGGCCGGCACTGGCTGGACGTGGTCCGGTACGCCGAGACGCGCGGCCACGAGTTCGACCCGGACATCCCGAACGCCTACCAGTACCGCGACTACGTCGTCCGGGCCGTCAACGCCGACGTGCCCTACGACCGGTTCGTCCGGGAGCACCTGGCCGGCGACACCGACCCGGCCCCGCGCCGCGACCCGGCGACCGGGGCCAACGAGTCGGTCATCGGGTCGGCCTTCTGGCACCTCGGCGAAGAGGTCCACTCGCCGGTGGACATCCGCCAGGACGAGGCCGACCGGTTCGACAACCGCATCGACGTGCTGTCGAAGGCGTTCCTCGGGCTGACCGTGAGTTGCGCCCGCTGCCACGACCACAAGTTCGACGCGATCTCGGCCAAGGACTACGCCGCCCTGTACGGCGTGCTCGAAGGCAGCAGCTTCCGCCAGGCCCGCTTCGACACGATGGACCAGCACCGCGACCTCGCCGGGCGCTTCGCCGCGCGGGCCGAGGAGTTCGCCATAACCCTGAAGCCTCCGGCCGGGAACCCGCCGGCCGACGCGCGCCTCGCCGCGTGGCTGGCGAAGCAGAAGGTCGTCGTCGATTATTCCGCGACCGCGCCGACCGCCGACACGGCCGACGGCCCCGCCTTCCGCCACGCCGCCGCCGGCCGCGCGACCTGCGGCCCGGCGGGGGTCCGCGTCGAGCCGCGCGGGGCGCTCGTCTACGACCGCTTCTGGGACCGCCTCAAGGTGACCCCCGGTAGCCCCCTCGACGCCCTGGCGCTCGGTCAGCAGCCGCGTGCCGGCTTGACCGTCCGCACCCCGCACTTCCCCCTCGAAGCCAAGCGGGTCCACCTCCTCGTCCGCGGCGGCGGGCTGGCTTACGCGGCGGTCGGCGGGCACACGATCATCGCCGGCCCGCTGCACGGCGCGCTCGTCCAGACTTTCCCCGACGCCCCGGCGTACCGCTGGGTGACCCTCGACCTGGGCAACTACGTCGGCCGGCGGCTGCACGTCGAGTTGACCGCGACGCAGGGCACCGACTTCGCCGTCGCCGCGGTCGTGCAGTCCGACGAGACCCCGCCGGCCCCCGGCCCCGCCGACAAGCCGACGCCACTGCCGGCCGAAAAGGCCGCCGCGTGGTCGGCCCTCGAAGCCGACCTGGCCAAGGGCGTGACCTGGTCGTCCCGGCTGGTGCCGGCACTCTGGGACGCCGACGGCGTGGACGAGCAAGTCTTCATCCGCGGCAACCCCCGCGCGCCCGGCGAAGTCGTCCCGCGCCGGTCGCTCGAAGCCCTCGCCGGCACCGCCCGCATCACGGCCGGCCCGGGCAGTGGTCGCCGCGAACTCGCCGCGCAGCTGACCGACGCGGCCCGCAACCCGCTGTTCGATCGCGTGATCGTCAACCGCCTCTGGCACCACCTGTTCGGACGCGGCCTGGTGCCGACGACGGACAACTTCGGCGTCCTCGGCGAAGCCCCGACGCACCCGGAACTCCTCGACTATTTGGCCGTCGAGTTCGCCGAAAGTGGCCGCCGCGTCAAGCCGTTCTTGAAGCGGCTGATGCTGACCCGGGCCTACGCCATGAGTTCCCGCCCGACCTCCGACGACCGCGACCCGGCGAACGCGCTGCTGCACCACTTCCGCGCCGCCCGGCTCGAAGGCGAGGCGATCCGGGACGCCATCCTGCAGGTCAGCGGCCGGCTCGACCTGGCCAAGGCCGGCGGCCCCTCGACGCCGATTTATCTCACCCCGTTCCTCGACGGCCGCGGCCGCCCCGCCTCCGGCCCGCTCGACGGCGACGGCCGGCGGTCGGTCTACCTGGCCGTCCGCCGCAACTTCCTGTCCCCGTTCCTGCTCGCCTACGACACGCCGATCCCGTTCAGCACGGTCGGCCGGCGGCAGTCGTCGAACGTCCCCGCGCAGGCGCTGATCCTGATGAACGACCCGTTCGTCCACGCCCAGGCAGCCCTCTGGGCGGCGCGGACGCTGGCCGCCCCCGGCACGCCCGAGGAGCGGATCGACCGCATGTACCGCCAGGCCTTCGCCCGCCCGCCGACGCCCGCCGAACTCGCCGCCGCGACCGCCTTCGCCGCCGGCCCCGACCCCAAAGCCTGGACCGACCTCGCCCACGCCCTGTTCAACGTCAAGGAGTTCGTGTTCGTGAAGTAACCGCGAACG
>JANYHV010000053.1 GCA_025362195.1 Fimbriiglobus sp.
GCCCGGAGTCTTAACGCGCGTTAAGACTCCGGGCGCTGGCGCTTCCGGCCCGCCGGGTTACTTCCCCGCGCCGGTCGGGGTCGCGTCGCCGGGGAGTTGGCCCATCGACCACTTCAGGCCCGCGAGCAAGTGGGCCTGGAACTTCGCGTCGTCCCAGACCTTCTTCTGGTGGCCGAAGGCCGTGTAGAAGACCTTGCCCTTGCCGGACTCCTTGCACCACGCCAGCGCGTAGTCGCCGTCCTTGCGGGCGATGTCGTTCTTGCCCGCCATCGGCTTGAAGCCGTCGGCGCTCAGGATGATGTGCAGCTTGTCGCGGGAGTACGGGGCGTCTTTGAAGATGTAGATTTCGTCCTCGTAGATGCCGCCCTCGGCGAAGGGGACGGCGGCGGGGTGCTTGGCGTCCTCGACCTTGACGGTGACCTTCTGCAGGCCCGGCGGGTGGGTGCGGAAGTACGCCCCGATCATCTCGCCGTAGGCCGGCTGGCCGTACAGGGTGTCGGTGCCGCAGTGCGTCCCGGCGAACGCCCCGCCGGCCTTGACCCAGTCGAGCAGGTCGGTCAACTCGCCTTTGGTGACCGGGTCGCCGGTCGTGAAGAAGAGCACGCAGTCGAAGTTCTTCAGCGTCGCCTTGTTGATGCGGCCGCAGTTCTCGGCCTCGACCGACTTCCCGGTCCGCTTGCGGAACTCGGCCGAGTACGCCTCAACGGCGGACGTTTCGCGCTCGGGGCCGTCCTTCTTGTCCTTGACCTTCACGCGGGCCTCCGGGTCGCCGGTGAAGCGGTAGCAGGTGACTTCGAGGTTGTTCTCGGGGGCGAGTTTCTTCAACACGTCCTCGGCGACGCCGACGGAGTCGTGAATGAAGCCGCCGGAGTGCGTCACGAGTAGCACCCGCTTCTTCGCGCCGGCCTTGGTGGTGTCGTCGGCGACGGCCGGGGCACTGAGGATTGCGCCGAGCGCGAGGAGGGCGAACCAACGCCGGGAGAGGGTCATCACGGTCAACTCCAAGGGGGAACGGGACAGGGTTTCGGCGGGTCAAACGCGGCCGACGACGACCATCGTCTGGTCGTCGGGCACGGCCGCGGTCGTCGAGAACAGGTCGAGCTCGTTCAACACGAGATCGGCGACCTGTTGGCTGGTCATCGTCGCGGCCGCGGGGCACGCGTTGAGGCGGTCGTACCCGAAGCGGTCGCCGTCGAGGTTCGGCATGTCGATCAGGCCGTCGGTGAACAGCAAGGTCCGGTCGCCGGGGGCGAACGGCACCGTCTGGACCGGATAATCCCCCTGCCGGCCGTTGACGCCCAACGGCAGCCGGAGTTGGCTCGGCAGAGAGTCCCAGACGGTCTCGCCGGCGCGGAGCAGCCGGGGGGCGAGGTGGCCGGCGTTGGCGTACGTCACCTCGTCGTGCGGCACGTCGAACACGGCGTAGAACGCGGTGACGAAGTGCCCGGACGTGCCGACGTACCGGCGGGCCAGGTGGTCGTTCAGGTGGCCGAGGAACTTGCCGGGGTTCAACGGCAGTTCGGGGTACGAGTGGGCCAGGCTGTGCGTGATCGCCATGAGCACCGCGGCCGGGGAGCCGTGCCCGGACACGTCCGCGATCAGCACGCCGAACTTGCCGTCGGGCAGCGGGAAGAAGTCGTAGTAATCCCCGCCGGCGCGCTGGGCCGTGCGGTAGTGGACCGCCAGGTCGAGGCCGGGAACCTGCGGCACAGACGACGGCAAGAGGGTCCGCTGCATCTCGGCGATGACGCGGAGTTCGTAATCGGCCTTCTGGTACGCTTCGCGCAGTTGCTCCGAGAGGACTTGCGACTGCATCGCGCGGCCGAACAGGTTAGTCATCCAGACGAGGTCGGGCACTTGCTCGCGCGGGAAGGCTTGCGGCTCCTCGCGGGTGACGATCAGCGTGTTGACGGCCGCCCCGTCCTCGTAAATCGGGATGGCCAGGAGCGACTGCTGGCCGTCGAGGAACTCGGCGGCGGGGTCGTCGGGGGCGAGTTCGAGCCGGTCGATGACCTGCGGCACGTCCGAGTAGAGCAGTTCGGCGAACAGCCCGCCGGAGAAGGTCGGCAGGCGGTGCGGCTCCTTGTACGGGTTGATCGCTTCCTTCCAAAGGTTGAACCGGAGCACCCGGTAGGCGGGGTCTTCGAGGCCGCGGCGACTGACCGAAATCTGCCGGGCCGTCGGGTAGAGTTGGTTCATGCGGCGGGCGAAGGCGTGGAACATCTCTTCGGGGTCGCTGAGGCAACTCAGCTCCTTCATCACGTCCACGCTGATGGCGAGCTTGGCCCGCCAGTTCCGCGCGGTCGCCTCGAAGAAATCCGTGCCGACCGGCATGAAACGACCTCCCTCGAACTCACCCGCCCGCGGCCCGAACGGCCGGGCGGCAAGTGTCTTAGTGGAGCGGACGCGGGGTCGAATTGCAAGCCGCGAATCGCGGCCGGGGCGAATTTCTCGGCTTCGCCCGGAGCGTTCCGAATGCCCGGCACCTCCCGGCGAACCCGCTCCGCCTGCGAGAGTCCGCCCGACGCGATTGCGAACGTGCCGACAAACTCGGTCGGGCGATGCGGCGGGAGAATTTCCCGACCCGGCGTCGGCGTCGCAAGTCGTTGGCCACACAGTTGTTGGGCCGAAACTTGCGCACGATTAACGGCGTGGTTTCTTGAAGAAGTGTTGCTATTTCCTATCCTGTCTATAAGCCCGCGACGACGACGCTCGGTTCGCGCCCTGGCTCAGCAATTATCTTTTCGCGCGCCGGGTTCGGCCGCACGCCCCCCGCGACCCGCGGTCGGGTTTACGGCAGAGTCCCTGCCGCTGAGGAAATCCATGTCTGCTTTGAAGGTCCGCCGGATCGAGTTGGCCGCCAGCAACGCCGCGACTCAGATTAAGAAGCTCCGCGACCAGTTCCGCATCGACTCCGAAATCGTCTCGGCCGCGTCCAAAAAGCTCACGCTGGCGGTCTTCGGCAAGCCGATGACCCCCGCCGACGCGGTCGAGCGCATTTGCCTGGACGTACGCGAGAACGGCCTCGAAGCGGTGCTCAAGTACACCGAGCACTTCGACAAGGTCAAGCTCAAGCCGAACATGATCCGGGTCGAGCAGGGCGAACTCGAAGCCGCGCACGCCAAGGCCGCGCCCGAGTTCCTCGAAACCCTCCGCCGGATTCGCCGCAACATTAATTCGTTCCAGTCCGGCCTGTTGCACCGCGACGCCGAACTCAGGGTCTCCGGCGGGTACGACTTGCAGCAGCGGTACCGGGCGTTCAACCGCGTCGGCGTCTACTGCCCGGGCGGCGCGGCCGCGTACCCCTCGACCCTGCTCATGACCGTCGTCCCGGCCCAGGCCGCCGGCGTCAAAGAAATCGTCGTCGTCATGCCGCCCACGGCCACCGGCGCGTACAGTCCGGACATGCTGGCGACCTGCCACGAACTCGGCGTCACCGAGGTCTACCGCGTCGGCGGGGCGCAGGCGGTTGCGGCGCTCGCCTACGGCGTCGAGGGCATCCCGTCCGTGGACATGATCGTCGGCCCGGGCAGCCAGTACGTGGCCCTGGCCAAGAAGTTCGTCTACGGCACGGTCGCCATCGACTGCATCGCCGGGCCGAGCGAAGTCGTCGTCGTCGCCGACGACTCGGCCCACCCGCACTACCTGGCCCTCGACCTGCTCGCCCAGGCCGAGCACAACCCCGGTACGGCGGTCCTGCTCACCTGGTACGAGCCGCTCATCGCGGAGGTCATGGACGCCCTCGAAAAGCGGCTGGCGAAGCTCAGCCGGGGCGACGTGGCCAAGGACTGCCTGGAGCGGTACGGCGCGTTCATCCTGGCCCCGGACAAGCACGCGGCCATCGACTGCGTGAACCAATTGGCCCCGGAGCACCTGCACATCCAGACGCGCGACCCGGAAGCCTTCTCGGACGAGGTCGAGAACGCCGGGGCGATCTTCCTGGGGCCGTTCACCCCGGTCGCGCTGGGCGACTACGCCGCCGGGCCGAGCCACGTCCTGCCGACCGGCGGCACGTCGCGGTTCAGCAGCGGCCTGAGCGTCAACGACTTCCGCAAGCGGACGAGCATCATCCGCTTCACCCGGAACGGCATGAAGAACATCGCCCCGGACGCGATCTACCTGGCGACCAAGGAAGGCCTGACGGCCCACGCCCTGAGCGTCGAGACCCGCGCGGCGGACAACGGCCCGGCCGGCCGGCCCAAGCCGAAGCCGGAGAAGGTGGTCAAGAAGTGAGCCGCCCCGAACGGCCCGCCGCGAAAAAGAAGGCGGACGGCGACGGCCTCCGCCCTGCGATCCTGGCGATGGCTGGGTACACCCCCGGCGAACAGCTCAACGACCCGGACATCGTCAAGCTGAACACCAACGAGTGCCCGTACCCGCCGTCGCCGCGCGTCATCGCGGCCGTGCGGGACGCCCTGACCGGCGACCGGCTCCGCAAGTACCCGCAGCCCCTCGGCGACTCCTTCCGCCAGGCCGCCGGCCGCGTCCTCGGCGTCGATCCCGACGGCGTCCTGGTCGGCAACGGGTCGGACGACATCCTGACCATCTTGACCCGCGCGTTCGTCCCCGACGGCGGCCGCGTGGTTACCATGACGCCCGGGTACGTCCTGTACAAGTCCCTGGCCGAGATTCAGGGGGCGACCCTGACGCAGTTGCCGTTCGACGGCGACTGGCAACTGCCCGACCCGTGGCCCGGAGCCGGCGCGCACCTGACACTCGTCGCCAACCCGAACTCGCCGTCCGGCACAATGGTGCAGAACGCCGAGGTCGTGCGGGTCGCCCAGTCCTGCGGCGGGCCGTTCGTCCTCGACGAAGCCTACGCGGACTTCGCCGAGACGAACGGCTTGAGCCTCCTGCCGAAGTTGCCGAACCTCGTCGTCACGCGGACGATGAGCAAGTACTACGCGCTCGCCGGCGTCCGCTTCGGGTACGCGGTGACGCACCCGCGGATCGTCCGCGAGTTGGTCAAGGTGAAGGACTCGTACAACTGCGACGTGCTGAGCCTCGCCGCCGCGACTGCGGCCATCGAAGACCAGGCGTACTACGCCGACGTGCGGTCCCGGATCGTCGCCGTCCGCGGGCGACTGACCGTCGCCCTGTCCGAACTCGGCTTTCGGGTCACGCCGAGTCACGCCAACTTCGTCTGGTGCGTCCGCCGCGACCGCCCGGTCAAGCCGATCTACGAGGCGCTCAAGGCCCGCAAGGTCCTCGTCCGGTACATGGTCTACCCGACCGGCGAGGGCCTGCGCATCACGGTCGGGACCGGCCCCGAGGTCGAACAGTTGCTCGCGGAGTTGCGCCGCATCCTTTAGCCAGAACTGAGGCCGCAGATGGCACGCCGGGTGACGCTGCAACGGGCGACGAACGAGACCAAGATCGACCTCACCCTCGACCTCGACGGCCGCGGCACGGCCGACGTGGCGACCGGCGTCGGCTTCTTCGACCACATGCTGACGCACCTCGCCCGGCACGGCCTTTTCGACATCGCCCTGCGGTGCGCCGGCGACCTGCACATCGACGCCCACCACACCGTCGAGGACTGCGGCATCCTCCTCGGCGAGGCCGTCGCCGAAGCCCTCGGCGACAAGGCCGGCGTCCGCCGCTACGGCGACGCGACCGTGCCGATGGACGAGACCCTCGTGACCGTGGCGGTCGATTTGAGTGGCCGGGCGGTGTTCGTCTGGAAGGCCGACGTGCCGAACGAACTGCTGGGCAATTTTTCGTCGCAGTTGGCGGAAGAGTTCTGGCGGGCGTTCTGCGGGGCGGCGCTGATCAACCTCCACGTGATCGTCCACCACGGCCGGAACACGCACCACATCGTCGAGGGGATTTTCAAGGCCGCGGCGCGGGCCTTGCGGCAGGCGGTCGAACCCGACCCGCGCGGGGTCGGCGTGCCGAGCACCAAGGGCAGCTTGTGAACTTCCTGGCCCACTTGCACCTGGCCGCCCCGACCCCCGACGCCATCATCGGCAACGTCATCGCCGACCTGATCCGCGGCCCCGACCTGTCGTTGCTGCCGCCGGCGATTCAAGCCGGCGTACGAACCCATCGCAAGATCGACGCCTTCACCGACTCGCACCCGGTGGTCAACCGGAGCATCGCCCGCATCAGTGCGAAGTGGGGCTGGTTCAGCGGCATCATCCTCGACATTTACTACGACTACGTGTTGGCGACCGAGTGGGCCGCGTACTCGGCCGAGCCGTACCGGGAGTTCGTCGAGCGCATGTACGACGTGCTCGAAGGGGCGAAGCCGCACGTCAACGCCGAGGGCCAGCACTTCCTGGTGAAGTTCCGCGAGACCGACCGCCTGGGCCAGTACGCGACCCCGGCCGGGATCGCCGACACCCTGGAGCGCGTCAGTCGGCGGATCGCGCACCGCATCCCCAAGCGGGCGCTGCCGCTGCACGAGGCGATGCCGGAGTTGACCGCGTTGCACGCCGAGATCCGCGACGACTTCCGGGCCTTCTACCCGGAATTGCAACGCTACGCCGCCGGGCTGCAGACGTGACGCCGGGCGACTTCACTCGCCTTGCGGCGGGCGGTTGATCTTCGTCGGGCCTTTGCCGAACAGCTTGTCGTACTTGCCGTCGGACCCCTTGACGTACTTGGCGAAGCCCATGCGCTCGAGATTGCCGTCGCTCGTCTTCGCCTTGCCCTGCGAGTCGGTCCAGGCCTTCGGCGCGTTCGGCACCCCGAGCAGGCGGCGCAGCGGCACGCCGGTCTCGGGGTGGGCCGTGTAGGCCGCCGCCGAGAGGGGTTGCAAAAACTCGAAGACCTCGCCGCCGGTGTCGTCGGCGAGGACTTCTTCGTACACGTACAGTGGCATCGTCGGTCCCTTACACTTTGGCCATCTCGACGCGAATCGCTTCGAGCAGTTTCTGGGTCGCGCGGATGCCCTCCGGCTCACCGATCTTGCCGCCCTCGTACTCGATCCCGACGTACCCGCTGTACTTGTGCTTCTTGACGACAATGTCCATCATCTTGCGGTAGTCGGTGTGCGTCTCGTTGCCCTTGTCGTCGAAGTCGTGCGACTTGGCGGACACGCCCTTGGCGAACGGCATCATCTCGTCCACGCCCTTGTAGCGGTCGTACGTCTCGGCGACGCCGGACGAGTTCTTGCCGACGTTGAAGTTGCCGAAGTCGGGCAGCGTGCCGCACTCGGGCATGCCGACGGTTTTGATCGTCTTGGCCAGCCACTCGCCGTTGGACGACAGCCCGCCGTGGTTCTCGACGATGACGTTGATCGCCATCGTCTTGCCGAACTCGGTGAGCTTGCGCAGGCCGTCGGCGGCGCGCTCGATTTGTTCGTCGTAGCTGCCGCTCGACTGGGCGTTGACGCGGATGCTGTGGCAGCCGAGGAACTTGGCCCACTCGACCCACCGCTTGTGGTTATCGACGGCCGTCGCCCGCTTGGCCGTGTCGGCGTCGCCGAGCGCGCCTTCGCCGTCGCACATGATGAGCACGCTGCGGACGCCGTGGTCGTCGGCGACCTGCTTGAGCTGCTTCAGGTAGCCGTCGTCCTTCTTCTTGCTCGCGTAGAACTGGTTGACGTACTCGACGGCGTCGATGCCGTAATCGACGTGGGCGATGCGGGCGAAGTTCAGCGGGTCGAGCGACGCCTTGCCGTTGCGGCCGAAGGCCTTGTGCAGCGACCACTGGGCGAGCGAAATCTTGAACGGCTCCTTCGCCTTGTCCTCCCGGGCACTGGACCACTTGGCGGTCGCGGCGACGACCCCCGCGGCGACGGCGGCGGACAGGAACTCGCGTCGGTCAACACCGTGGATCATGCGACACCCGGATGGCAAAGGTGGAGGGCTGGAACTCGCCTCAGTCTACGCCGCGGTCGGCCGACTCGCAAGCGGCCATCCGCCCGAGCGGCGGAACGGCGTTTGCACACCGGGAGCGGACACCACCGACGGAGATTGTGCGATGCCCGACGACTTGCCCGAGTACGCGAAGACGCAACTCGCCTTCCACCGCGCCTTCGGCCGCGACCTGGTCCGGGGCGTCCGCGGGGCGGCGCTCCCCCGCCGGGGAACGGTCCTGGACGTGCCGGCCGGGGACGGCTTTTACACCGTCCACCTGGCCCGCCGACTGCACCCGCACGGCCGCGTCGTCGCCGCGGACATCTCGCCGGCGTACCTCGCCCGCGCCCGCGAGGGTGTGGCCCGGCACGACCGGCTCGCGCCCGTCGAGTTCCGCGAGGCCGACGCCTACGCCCTGCCGTTCGACGACGCCAAGTTCGACGCCGTCTGGTGCGCCGAGAGTTTGATTTCCCTCACCGACCCCGTCAAAGCCTTGCGCGAGATGGGCCGCGTCGTGAAACCGGGCGGGGCGGTGCTGGTGTTCGAAGCCGACGAGTTCCACCACGTCGTCCTGAACTGGCCGGTCCCGCTCGAACTCGCCGTGAGTCGGGCGACCGCCGCCGCGACGCGGGCCGAGTACGGCACCGCGGCCGCGCTCTCCCCGGCCCGCAAGGTCCGCGCCTGGCTGGCCGAGGCGGGTCTCGTCACCGGGCCGAAGCGGACCATCGTCGCCGACCGCGTCGCGCCGTTCGGCCCGGCCCTCCGCCGGTTCCTGCGCTACCGGTTCGCCGAGACCCGCGCGCTGGTCGCGCCGCACCTGTCACCGGAGTCGCTGACGGCCTACGACGCGGCGACCGACCCGCAACACCCCGACGCGTTCTTGCAAAAGCCGGACGCCGAACTGACGTGCTTGACGAGCCTCTTCCTTGCCCGCCGCCCGGTGCCAGCGTAGTCTGGCCCGACGCAAAGAAGTTGATCTCCCGAACGTTTGGAGCGGTCATGTCGGAACGCAAGGTGCGGGTCGCCGTCGTCGGGTTGGGCTTCGGGGCCGAGTTCATTCCGATCTTCCAGCACCACCCGAACGCGGAAATGGTCGCCGTGTGCCGGCGGAACGAGGCCGAGTTGACCGCCTGCGCGGACAAGTTCGGCATCCCCAAGCGGTACACGCGCTTCGAGGACGTGCTGGCCGACCCGGACATCGACGCCGTCCACATCAACAGCCCGATCCCCGACCACGGCCCGCAGACGATCGCCGCGCTCAAGGCCGGCAAGCACGTCGCCTGCACGGTGCCGATGGCGACCGAGAAGTCGCAGATCGAGGAAATCGTCAAACTGCAGCGCTCGACAGGCCTGGTGTACATGATGATGGAGACGGTCGTGTACGCCCGG
>JANYHV010000081.1 GCA_025362195.1 Fimbriiglobus sp.
CGAAGTCGGCGCTGGCCGCGAGGAGCCGCGACTTCTTGGCGTCCTTCGCGTCCGGCAGGAGCCACCAGAGCCGCCGGCCGGCCGGGTCGCCGTACTGCACCGTCGGCCCGGCGGCGGTGACGTAGGCGACGGCCGTGCGGCTCTCGGCGTCCAGGAACGTCGTCGCCGTCCGCTTCGCCGTCTGCACGGCGACGAGGGTGTCCCCGGCCAGGAAGCGGACGTCGTCGGCCGGGCCGGCGGCGGCGGGGAACGCGCACGGCGGCGGGGGGGCGGCCGCGGCCAACTTGGCCACGAGCACCGAGGTCACCTCGTTCCGGTCGAACCCGTTCAACACGGCCGCGGCCGTCTTACCCTGGGCGTCGATCGCGACCGCGACCGGCGTGACCCGGAACCGGTAGTACCCTTGGGCCGACAGGGCGGGCGGCGACGACTCCAGGGTGGCGACCGCCCGCCGGCCACGCCCCCGCCCAACGGCACCGCGACAGGGGTACCACGCGAGTGGGCCGCTGGCCAAGACTCTCAGTAGTCGTCGGCGTTGATCGTTTCGTTGCCGGCGCGGGTGGACAGGGCCGGCAGGACGCTCGACGCTGCGTACCTCAGGAAGCGGACCGACCCGTCGGCGAAGAGCCAGTTGCCGCCGCCCGAGTGGACGCTCCAGAAGTGCTGGGCGTCGCACCGGTCGTCGGCCTTGCCCGGCGAGTACGTGATCGGCATCGGGCACCCGGGGTACAGGAAGCTGCGCCGCTCGGTCACGGCCAGGGCGCTGTCGTACCCGCTCCAGGCCCACCAGCCCCAGTCGAGGTCCGGGCCGGGGGACGGCGGGCGTTCGCCGAGCATCACGGTGTTGCTGGTGCCGTCGGTGACGTGGACGACTTGCGTGTCCGACGACCGGTAGATGACGCCGTCGCGTGCCCCGGCGATCTCCAGGGACAGGTACGTCTTGGCCTCGCCGCGGGTGTACTCCTGGCCCTCGACGGCGAGGTACCACGTCAGGCCGAAGCGGTTGCCCAGGTTCTTGAAACTGCCGCCGTCCGACACGGTCCGCGACCGGTCGTCGGCCGGGCACGCGAACACTTCGACGAGCTGGCCCTGGCTGAACGCGACGCCGGTGCGGGCGAGATTGACCTGGTCCAGGTAGAGCAGGATCATCGTCGCCCAACTCTGGCGCGGCCGGCCGTCGGGCGGCTTGGGCGCGTCGCCCGGCTCGGTGAAGTTCCAGTACTCGTTGTACGCCTGGGGGAACTTCAGGTTGTCCTCGTGGTACAGGTACACCGCGAGGCCGAGTTGCTTGAGGTTGTTCTGGCAGCGGGTCCGGTCGGCCGCGGCCCGCACCTTTTGCACGGCCGGGATGAGCAGGCCGATGAGCAGGCCGATGATGGCCAGGGCGACCAGGACTTCGATCAGCGTGAACGCCGGGCGGCGGGCCGATCGGCGGAAAGGGGGCCGAGCCACGGTACACCGCCCGGGGGAAAGGACAACGTGGCCGGCCGCGGGACTCGACTACTTCTTGGGCGCTTCGGCGACGGTCTTCGTCGTCTTGCCGGTCTCGGCGTCGATCTGCACGTCGCCGACCACGACGACGAGGCGGTCGTCCTTCTTGGTGTACGTCAGGCTGGTGATGCCAGTCCCCTTGAGCGCGCCGGCGGCGATTTCGCGGATGCGGCCGTCGGGCAACTTGGTCTTACCGCGGGTCATCTTTTCCATGAGGTCGAGCACGTCCTTGCTGACGTCTTCCTCGTCGGACTTCTTGACGCGCTTCTTGATGTTCAGGCTCTTGCTGATCTCGACTTCGACCACGCGGGGCCGCTGCCAGAAGTAGAAGCCAAAACACGCCGCCACTTTCCGTGCGGGCGCGGATCAGCGTGCCGTTCGGCACCTGGGCCTGGGCGGTGACCAGGGCCTGATCCATGGTCAACTCGTCGTCGGCGCGGGCGGCCGGCGTGGCCCCAAGAAGGCGGCGGCGAGCAGGGCGAAGGCGGCGGCGCGGCGGGACATAGCGGGGACCTCGGAGCGGGTTAGGACGGCAAATCACACGGTTGCGACGAAAACGCCGGATGGGAAGTGTCCCCGGTCCGGAATCCTGGCGGCGAGTTGAAAATCATTTACCCGCGCGGCCGAGGACGCGGCAATCAATTTTTGTCCGCGGCCGCGAAAATCGACGGGGCGGGGCGCGGCACAACCGCCCGCGCCCCGCCCGCCCCTTACTGGTACAGCCCGAAGTCGAGGGCTTCGCTCGCCGCGCGCTTCAGCCACCACGCGGCGGTCCGCCACTGGCAGTGGATTTTGACGTTCACCAGGGCACCGGCCTTGATGCTCGCGTCCGGGTCGGTCAACTCGACCTCGACGAGGTAGACCTGCGCGACCGGGATCAACTCCTGGCCGTTCTCGCCGCCCTGCTGCACGGCCACCGGGCCGGTGCTCCGACTCGTCAGGGCGTAGGGCACCTGCTTCGCACTCGACTGCGGCAGGCGGACGACCTTGCCCTTGAAGATGCGGTCGGTCCGGCCGTGGACGTACACCGACACGTCCAGCGGGCGGACCCCGGGCGCGTCCCCGGCGCGCGGCCGCATGTCCTCGGCGAGGAGTTTGTGGTCCATCGAGCTGACCGGCACCTTGATAATCAGCTTGGTCTGGTCGCCGACGGTGCAGATCGGCTTGGCCTGCTGGAAGTTGCGGTCGAACTGCTTGCCGACCTCGCTCGGTCTGACCAGGCCCATGACGACCCCGTCCCGCGGGGCGACCTGGTCGCGGAGGCGGGCCAACTCGCCTGCCGTCTGGCGGACGACCTGGTCCTGGGCGGCGGCTTCGTCGCCCGCGGACTCGATGTCGTTGTTCAACTTCGCAATGTCCACCCCGCGGGGCGTCGTCAGGATCAAGTTTTTGAGGATGTTCTTCTCGACCAGTTTCTCGTCCCGCCGCGACTCGGCGAGCAGCAGTTGCTCGGTCATTTCCCGGCTGGCGAACCGGGCGATGAGTTGGCCCTTCTTGACGACCTGGCCCTCCTGCACGTGCAGGCTGACGAGGTTGGCCGGCTGGGACAGCACGACCGGGTCGGAGTAACTCGGATCGACGGTCACCAGGCCCATATCCCGGACGCGGCTGACCGGCAGCGGCACCAGGCAGGCGACGGCGAGCAGGCCGAGGGCCACGGCCGCCGTGACCGCCACGCGTTTGGTCTTCATGTCCGGTAGCCGCCCCCGTTGGTTGATGTTTTTGATCATGCGGTACGTCGGCCAGATGAACATGGTGCCCAGCGAGAACGCCGCGAGCATCTGGCTCAAGATTTTCAGTTGCGGGCCGAGGAAGTCGGCCAGGAAGAAGATGATGCTGAACGTCACCACCCACCGGTACACGTAACTCGCGATCGCGTACACGACGAACAGCACCCGCCGGCCGGGGGCCATGTACTGCTCGGGCGGCACTTCGATGCCCAGGCAGGTACTCAAAAACAGGTTGGTCAGGTAGCGGTTGGCCCGGTCCCGCAGGTTGGGAATCTCGATCCAGTCCGCCAGCATGTAGTACCCGTCGAACCGCATCAGCGGGTTGGCGTTGAAGAAGACCGTGCTCACGGAGCACAGCACCATCACCGCCATCGCAATGTTGTTGACGGTCACGAGGTGCGGCGTGTACCACCAGACGAACGTCGCCAGGGCCGCGATGAACAACTCGACGTAGATGCCGGCGAAGCTGATGATGATCCGCTTCCACTTGTCCGCGACCGTCCACGCGTCCGTCACGTTGCAGTACATGGCCGGCGAGAAGCACATGAGCAGGAAGCCCATTTCGTGACTCTCGCCCTTGTACGCTTTACAACTGAGTCCGTGCCCGAACTCGTGGATGATCTTGACGACCCCCAGGCTGATCCACATGTACAGCAGGCTGTTGACGGCGAAGAATTCCTGGTACCGCGGAATCTTGTCGTAGAAGGTCTGGAAGTGGACCAGCACCTGGAACACGGCCGCGAGCATCAAGGTCACGCTGGCGGCGAAGAACCACGGGGTGAAGATCCACCACAGGTAGCCGTACATCCACGTCAACAGGCGGTCCGGGTCGAAGACCGGGATCTTCCAGTACATGATGTTCGACAGCGTGGCCAGGCGCTTGAGCCGCCGCTGCTTGGCGCGGCGCTGGTACAGGTGCTTGCCCGCGCCGCCGGTCTCGTGCTGGACGAGGCCGGCGGTGACGAGCTGGCGGGCGAAACTCTCGAGGTCGGCGAACTCGAGCCGGTGCGGCTTGAACTCGCTCTCGAAGTCCTTCCGCACGTCCTCCATCGTGTGCGTCCCGTCGAACCGCTCGAAGACGTGGTACTCCTGCCGGCTGAACCGGTAGTAGCGCAGGCAGACGGGGTCTTTCACGACGTGAAAGACCTTGCCCTCGTAGCGCTGCTCGGTGATTTGCAGGTCCGGGCGGACGCGCAGGCGGACGGCCTTGCGCCTCTCGGCCGGGTTGTCGAGCAGTTCGGCGTTCATCCGGGTGGCCCTTCCTGAGTCACTTCTTCGGGCTGCTGTCGGTCGGCAGCCGGTGGACCGGGGGGAGCGACACCGGGGGGATGGTGACCAGCGGGGCGGTCGCCGACACCGGCTGGACGGCCGGCGCGCCGGGGGTGGCGACGACCGCCCCGCCGGCGGGGACGACGACCGGGGCCGGGGCGGCGATCGGCACGGCCTGGACGTTCGGCACCGCGGCCGGCGGGACGCCGCCGGGCGGGACGATGATCGTCGCGGCGCTGCGGTCTTGCAGCCCCTCGCCGGTCGCCTTGTCGATCGGGTTGGCCAGCTCGACGCGGACCTGCACGCTCTTGGCGTCCGCGGGGACGATCGAGACGATCTCGCCGACGATCCGCTTGCCGTCCCCGTCCGTCGGGGAGGTCCAGAAGTGGACGCCGCCGTCCACCGTGCCGACGGCGATGAACTTGAACGCCGGGTCGGCCGAGAAGGCCGCGCACGTGATCGCGGCGTTCTTCGGGGTCACCAGGCGGCGGCGCTCGGCGGCGCGGTTGCCGGGGGCCGGCGTGTCCCAGACGGTGAGTTCGCCCTTCTGGTCGTTGTCCGCCCCGGCCGTGAGGATCAGGCTGTCGTCCGGGGAGAAGAAGGCGAACGAGGCGAACCGCGCCCCGCCGCCGGGGTTCTGCACGGTGCCGACCGACCGCTCGTCGGCCAGGCTGACCACGTCGAGCCGGGACGCGTCCTTGTCGAACAGCACTCGCGCGCCGTCCGACGACACGCCGAGCACGTCCACGGCCCCGCCGCGGTGGTCGATGACCGCGGCGACGGCCGCCCCGGTCTCGCCGACCTTCCAGGTGCGGATCGACTTGTCCTTCGACACGGTCACGAGGGTCGATTGGGGGGTGAACCGGACGGCCGTGACGGCGTCCCGGTGGTCGGCCGGCAGGGCGTACATCTTGCGGCGGTCGGCGACGCTCCAGACGAACACGTCGCGGCCGCTGGCCGTGGCCAGGTACCGGCCGTCCGGGCTGAACGCGACCGCGGTCACGCCGCCGGCGTGGGCCTCGTCGCACGTGCCGACCGGCTCCTTCGGCAGCTTGTCCGGGTTCGACACGTCCCACAGGCGGACCTTGCCGTCCTCGCCGCCGACGGCGACCAGATGCGCCTTCGCTTTCGGCCCGGTGGCCGTCACGCTGCGGACGCCGACGCCCGGCGGGTTGGCCAGCCGCGTCGATTGCTTGGTCGCGGTCACGTCCCAGACGAGGGCCGCCCCGTCCAGCCCGCCGGACACGACCAGCGGCCGGCCGGGGTGCGCGGTGACGGCGACCGCCGTGACCTCCTGGCGGTGGTAGTTGGTCAGGGCGTTCGACCCGAGCGGCCGCGTCGGCTCGACGTACACGAGCATCCCCTTGCGGACCTGTGAGGCGTACCCGATGTCCAGCTTGGCCTCGACTTTGACGCGGTCGGTCGATTGGATTTCCAGGATCGTCTCGCCGGCCTTGGCGAAGTCCTGGGCGCTCTTCAAGAGCCGCACGACCCGGCCGTTCTGCTCGCTGACGATCCAGTACCGCTTGTGCTGCGTCTCGGCCGACTTGTACTCGCCGTCGGTCTTGATGAGTTCCTTCTCGGAGTTCATCTGGTTCTCGACGTACCGCGCCCACAGCGACTGCTGCTGGAGGAACTCGCTCACGGACAGCGCGCCTTTGGTCAGGAGGGGCCGCATCTGCTCCAACAAGTCCGACTGGAGCTTGGCCGCTTCCGTCGAGGCGGTGAGCGCCCGGGTGATGGCCGGCATCATCGCCTTGTACTGCATCTTCTGCGTGTACACGAGTTGGTCGTCGAGCCGGGCGAGGATTTGCCCGCGGACGATGATGTCGCCCTCGCGGACCTTGCGGTACGGCTGTTCCTTCTTCACGTCCCGCGGGTGGTAGACGATGTCGGGGTCGTTCGGGTTGAACGCCGCCTTCTCGGGCAGCGGCGTGGCGAGCAGTTCGACGATGCCGTCCACCGCGGCCGGGAGTTGCGTCCGCATGTCGTACTGGACGATGGCGTTCGGGATGACGACCGGCTCGCCGACCGGCGTACTCGCCGGCAGGGCGGGCATCGGCACGGCGGGGTACAGCAGGCCGCCGACTTCCGTCGCGGCCGCCCCGGCGGCGCTGCGCTCGCCGGACCCGCTCCCGGTCGGGCTGTTCGGGGTACAGGCGACGGCCGTGAGGCCCGCACTGCCGACGCTCGCCACCGCGAGCCAACTCTTCAAAGACTTCATAACACCCTCTCCGACACGAGTTGAGGACATTGGCCCGCGAGAGCGGGCCGTTAGTGTGGTGGCCGCCAGTCGCCCCGGCGGTCCGGGGCCGGTCAGGCGTTCGTAGCAATCCCGGCGAGCCGGAAGCGTCAGCGCCCGGAGTTCCAGACTCGGGCGCTCGAACTCCGGGCGCTGACGCTTCCGG
>JANYHV010000099.1 GCA_025362195.1 Fimbriiglobus sp.
CCCGAGCACTTCGGCCGGGAAGACTTTGACCACGTCCGACCCCGCCTCCCAGGCCGCGAGAATTTCCGTCGGGGTGAACGCCCCGGCCATGACGACCTTGTCGTACCGCCGCGCCAGCTTGATGACATCGACGGCGACGACCGGCGATACGAGGAAGTCGGCCCCGGCCAGGAGCGCCGCCCGAGCTGTCTCGGCGTCGAGGACGGTGCCCGCCCCGAGCAGCACGCGGTGCCCCAGGGTCCGCTTCGCCTCGCGGATCACGTCGAGCGCGTTGGGCACGGTGAAGGTCACCTCGGCGACGGTCACCCCGCCGTCGGCCAGCGCCCCGACCACGTCGATGAGGCCGGCCGGGTCGGCGGCGCGGACCACCGCGATCAGGCCGCAGTCGAGGATGCGCTGCAAGTCGGCGTCGCGGGGCATGTCACGGTCCTTGGGGGTTCGGGGCGTACCGTTCGCGGATGCGGGGGATGAGGTAGTCGCGGCAGGCCGACGCGAAGTCGTACCGCGGGGCGTGGCCCCAGTCGGCGCGGGCCGCGCAGTCGTCCACGTCGGCCGGCCAGGAGTCGAGAATCGCCTGCCGCTTTTCGTCGACTTCCGTCGTGATGTGCGCCGCCGGGAAGGCCGCCCGCACGGCCGCTTCGATCTCCCCGGCGCTCGGCGCGAAGGCCCCGACGTTGTACACGCTGCGGGTCAACCGCGCCGCCGGGGCCGCGACCAGTCTCAGGATCGCGTCCACGGCGTCGGGCATGGCCATGAACGGGATGCGCGTGTCCGGCCGGGCGAAGCAGGCGTACTCCTCGCCCTTGGCCGCCGCGTGGATCATCTCCGGCGCGTAGTCCGACGTGCCCCCGGACGGTGCCGTCGCCGCCGAGATCAGCCCCGGGAAGCGTAGCCCGCGGAAATCGACGCGGCCCGCCGCCGGCCCGGCGCTGAGCTGCTTGTAGTGCAGGGCGTAGTACCGGCCGAGGTGTTCGCAGGACAGCTTGTTCGCCCCGTACATGGTCGTCGGCACGTTGAACGCGTCTTCGGGCACCCGCCCCGCCGCGGCTTTCACGGCGAGAGTCGGCAGGCCGTACACGGCGATGCTCGACGGGTAGAAGAAGGTCACCCGCCGGCCGTGCGACTCCCCGACTTTTTGGGCGAATTCGAGCAGGTTCAGCGTCCCCTCGACGTTGACCTGATGGGCCAGCACCGGCGCGAACTCGCTCCGCGTCGAGAGCAGGGCGGCCAGGTGGAAGACGCAATCGACCTCGTACTCGGCGGTGATGCGGTCGAGCAACTGCGCGTCGAGGATCGACCCGGTGAACTCCTTCCGCACCTTGCGGGCGAGTGCCGGCGCGAGCGGGTTCACGTCGAGGGTCACGATCGGCTTCCCGGCCGCGGCCAACCGCTCGATCAGCCCGTGGCCGATCTCGCCCGAAGACCCAGTCATCAACGTCGTGGGAACACGGGACACTCTGCGCTCTCCGGATGCAAGTGGTCGAGGGCAGGAACCAGTGTATCGGCAGAGCCGAATACCTTGGCTACTCACTTCTCCCACAACTTGCGGTCGAGGGTGCGGTAGCCGATGGCTTCGGCAAGGTGATCGACTTCGATCGTCGGGGCGTTGGCCAGGTCGGCGATGGTGCGGGCGACGCGGAGGATGCGGTCGTGCGCGCGGGCGGACAGGCCCAGGTCGGCCATCGCGGTGCCGAGCATCGACCGGGTTTCGTCTTCGAGCGGGCAGTGCTTGCGGATCTGCCGGGACGACATCGACCCGTTCACCGTGCCCGTGCCGGCGGTCCCGGCGAACCGCTTCGCCTGAACGGCACGGGCCGCATCGACCTGGGCGCGCATCGTCGCCGTGCTGGTGCCGTCGCCGACCTTCGACAGTTCGGCGAACGGCACGGCGGGGACTTCGAGGTGGATGTCGATGCGGTCGAGCAGCGGGCCGGAAATCTTGCCGAGGTAGCGCTCGATGGCCATCGGGTTACATTTGCACACGTGGCCCGACGCCCCGAGGTACCCGCACGGGCAAGGATTCATCGCGGCGCACAGGATGAAGTCGGCGGGGAAAGTCGCGCTGTGGGCGGCCCGGCTGATCGTCACGACCCCCTCTTCGAGCGGCTGCCGCAGGGCTTCGAGGCACTTGCGCGGGAACTCGGGCAGTTCGTCGAGGAAGAGCACGCCGCGGTGGGCGAGGCTGATTTCGCCCGGCTGCGGGATGCTGCCGCCGCCGACCATGCCGGCGTCCGAGATCGTGTGGTGCGGCGAGCGGATCGGCCGCGCGGTCAGCAGCCCCGCCCCCGCCGGTAACCGCCCGGCGGCGCTGTAGACGCGCGTCGTTTCGAGGCTCTCCTGGATGCTCAACGGCGGCAGGATGCTCGGCAGGCGGCGGGCCAGCATCGTCTTGCCCGACCCCGGCGAGCCGAGCATGAGCACGTTGTGCCCGCCGGCCGCCGCGACGACGAGCGCCCGCTTGGCCGACTCCTGGCCGCGCACGTCGGCGAAGTCCACGTCGTACCTGTCCATCACCTTCATCAACTCGTCGAGGCCGGGGGCGACGGGGTCCACGTCCAGGGAGCCGTTCAGGATGCCGACGGCCTCGCTCAAACTGGTCACCCCGAAGACTTCGAGTTCGGTGACGACGGCCGCCTCCCGGGCGTTGGCGGCGGGCACGAGCAACCGCTTGACGCCGAGGTCGCGGGCGGCCATCGCCATGCTCAGGCAGCCCTGCACCGGCCGCACGCTGGCGTCCAGGCCGAGTTCGCCGACGGTGGCGTAGTCGCTCACCTGCTCGGGCCGGAGTTGGCCGGTGGCGACGAGAATGCCCAGCGCGATCGGCAGGTCGAACGCCCCGCCTTCCTTGCGCAGGTCGGCCGGGGCCAGGGCGATGATGACGCGGCCCGTCGGCCGCTGGTACCCGAGGTTGGCGAGCGCCCGCTCGATGCGGTGGACGCTCTCGCGGACGGCTAGCTCGGGCAGCCCGACGAGGATGATTTTCGGCATCCCCGGGGCCGAATCGACCTCGACCTCGACGGGCCGAGCGTCGATTCCCAGCAGGGCGAAGGTGCGGAGTTTGGCGAGCATGTCACGTTTTCTTGACCACTTCGGTCGGTCGCCAGTTGAGGATCAGCCGCTTGTAAATGAACTTGATGCCGATCGAGAAAACGAAGAAGGTACAGACCCAGGCGCACAGGTTGAACGCGAACGGCGGCAGGTAGAACTCGGGCTGCAGGGTGACCGGGTTCTTGTCGTCCTTTTCGAGGAAGCTCCCGGTCAGCCAACTGCCCATCTGAAGCGACGAAACGATCGCCAGGCTGAACAGCGCGAGCAGCACCACGATCCAGGCGATGGCCGGGAGCCAGTGCTTGAAGTAGTCGCCGGCGGTCGTCTCGTACACCTTCTTACTGGCGTGCCGCTTGCGTTCGAGCAAGTTGTACCCGCACTCCAGGCAGACTTTCGTGTCCGGCGGGTCGAGTTCGCCCGCGCAGAACGGGCACCGGGGCACGTCCAGGTCGTCCTTCGTGACCCCGTAAGGGTTCTCGTTCTCCTCCTCGACCATGTCGAACGGCCGGGCGATTTTCGCGGGACCGGTCGGAGCCGGCGCGTCGTCCTGGAACTTGATCGGCGCGTCTTTGTCGGCGGCAGGGGGGGGGACCGGCTTCGCCTTGACCGGTGCGGCCTTCGCCGGGGCCGGTTTGGCGACGGCGGGCCGCGGCTTGGCGGCCGGGTCGGCCACGGCGAACGTGTGGCTGCACGCCTTGCAGCGGATCACCTTGCCGACGACTTCCGCGGGGACCTTCATGCCCTTGCCGCAGGACGGGCAGGCGATGTCGAGTTTTTCGGCCATGAACCGAGGCTCCGGGGGCAGGCGCGGGGGGAACGAGGGGACGGAAATCCCGACCCGATCCGGAATAACTTTCCGAATACCGATTCTATATGTTAGCAGAAGTGAAACGGAGAACAGCCTCGATGTCAGCGTCATCCCTCGCCGCGCCCCTGCAATTCCTCGACGGCCGGCCCGGTTCTCCCCGGCCGGGGCGCGTCCAACTCCCGCCAAAGTCCCCACCCATGGAATCGACGCCCGCCCCGGTCGCCACCGCCGCCAGCGCCGCCCCCGTCTCGTCGCCCCGGCTGCTGATTACCCTGGCGACGTTCAACGAGTGCGACAACGTCGCCCCGCTCATCGCCGAGATTCGCAAGTTCGCCCCGGCCGCGGACATCCTGGTCATCGACGACAACTCGCCCGACGGCACCGGCAAACTCGTGGACGCGCTGCGGGCCAAAGACCCGACCATCCACGTGTTGCACCGGCCCGGCAAGCTCGGCCTCGGCACGGCGACGCTCGCGGCGATGCAGTACGCCATCGACCATGACTACGACCTGATGCAGAACATGGACGCCGACTTCAGCCACCCGCCCCGCTTCCTGCCGGCGATTTTGAAGGGCATGGCGACGCACGACATCATGATTGGAAGCCGGTACGCCCCCGGCGGCGGCACCGAGAACTGGCCGCTGGTGAGGTTAATCGTCAGCCGGGCGGTGAACGGCCTCGTCCGCTTCTTCTTCCGGATGCCGATCCAGGACGCCTCCGGGGCCTTCCGCTGCTACCGCGTGGCCATGCTCAAGACGGCCCACCTCGAACGCACCCAGAGCCGCGGCTACTCGTTCCAGCAAGAAGTGCTGTTCCGCTGCCACCTGGTCGGCGCGAAGCTCGGCGAATCCCCGATCATTTTCGAGAACCGCCGAGCCGGCAAGTCGAAGGTCAACCTGAAAGAAGCCGTCCGCTCGATCGCGACGATCCTGTGGCTCGGCGTGACGCACTTCTTCGGCGTCGAAGACTACCGGAAGTGAGTCGGCGACACGCACGTCACTTGCCAGCATTGCGGCGGCGGCGGCGAATGAAAATGGCCCCCACGACGATCGAGACGACCAACAGCGTGCCCCAGTACCAGCCGCGATTCGATTTGGCGGATTGTGAGCCGGCTGTCGCCGTCCAGTCCGGGCCGGTGGGAGTGGTCAGCCCGTACCGCTTCTCCAGGTGGAAGTCTTCCGGGTCCGGGACGTAGTCCTCGAAGCGGGTGTAGTCGATCTCGAACTCCAGCAACTTCTCATTCTTCTCGGGCTGCACGTAACGGGTGAATCGCTTCGGCAACGGGTACGTCCCCGCGCGGGCCTCGTATTCGAGGGCGCAGGTCGTAACCCGCGCCCACGGTCGCTCTTTGGTGGCCGGTTCGGACGACTCGGAGCCGAGGAAGACGAACGTGTTGGCCGGGTCGAAGTAACTGGTTTGCCGCACCGGGCCGCCCGCCCGTCCGGTCAGTTCTCCGCGCGGGATCAGATCGGACGTGACGGCAACCACCGCCCGCCCGAGCCGCGTCGTCCGCGTCGGCGTCCCCACCGAAATCGTGTGCGTCGTGCGGCTGCTGTCTTTCACGACGTGCGCGGTCCAGGCCAAACTCCTGTGGCCGTCGAACGACGAAGGCAATTGCCCCGGACCGTTGGCCGTGCGGCGGACGTAACCGGACGGGTCGCTGCTGCGGGCGACGAAGTTCTTGATCGTGAACTGGCCGCCGTCGTTGTGGACCGAGTAGGCGATCTCCGGCGTCGTGTACGACCCGCCATCGACAGTCGCCGGTTTGAGCCGCGATGCCGTCACGGTGGACCGCTGATTCCCCGCGGCGTCGCGGACGATCTCGAAGTCCCGGTCGTCGGCCAACGTCGCGGTGGACTGACCGGCCTTCGACTCGATGTCGTACCTTCGACTCGTGCCGACGATCCGCCGGTTCGTGCCGAACATCTTCGCGTGCGTCTCCGCACTCTTGACGATGATCTCGAACGTCACGCTGCCCGGCTCCTGGGATCGAACTCCCACCGGGAGCGACGCGAGCCAAAGCACGACGACTGCGAGTCGCGGAATCATCGCCCACGCCCCAATTCTGCGCTGCCGATTCGGCCGAACGTTCGCGGCGAGGCCCGATCACAGGCAAGGCCCGTCGAGTCCTCGAAAATGGTGCCGCAGGATGAGTTCGAGCACGTCGGCCCAATATTCGCCGAAATCTGCAAACATGGCGATTCACGATAAGCTGCGCAGCGTCTGTATTCGGCCCCGCCGCAGGCGCGTTAGCCCGACGCGCTAGCGAGGGTCGAGCGGTCGAGGACAAAGTTGACAGACGTTGACTGTACGGTCCACGACCCGAAACCTTGCCCTCGACCGCTCGACCCTCGCTAGCGCGTCGGGCTAACGCGCCTGCGGCGGAGCCGAAGACCCACATGGAGCGGTAGACCCCGTCGGCAACTCGACGTGGTACCCGAGTGCTTATCAGGACTGGAATCGGCTCCCAACTCCTACTTCCCTACCAGCCCGAAGTCCATCGGCAGGCGTCGCCAGCCGCTGTGGATGTGGTTCGCGGGGTTGCCGGCGGCGTCGCCCTGGACGTTCAGGAACTCGACGACGAAGGTCGGCCCCTGGACGCGGTACGTGTACGGCGCACCCTTCTTGTCCGGTTCGACGCAGTACGCGAACTTGACGTTGTCGGCCCCGGCGTCCTTGACCCGTTGCATCTCCTGCGCGGCGGCTTCGGGCGTCAGGCGGTTGGCGTAGGCTTCGATCAGCTTGCGGAGCAGGGCGGCTTGCTTCTCGTCGAGCTTGGCCATTGCCAGGCCGACCGGGTCGCCGGCGGCGGCGTTCGGCTGGCCTTCCTTGATCTCCGGGAATTGCACCTTCTGGCGGGCGACCGACTTCTGGTCGTCCGACAGCGTGGCGATGAGTTGCTTGGCGAGGTCTTCCGTCTCGGGCAGCGGCCGCAGGCCCTTCTTCGCGCCGGTCAGCACGTTGGCCGGGTTCGACGCGAACAGCAGCGGGGTCGAGGCGACGATGGTGCCCTTGTCGAGCGTGAAGTTCACCGACAGGTGGTGCCCCTCGAACCGCCAGCCCCACTTGCCGGTGCCGCTCGGCTCGCCGAAGACGCTGACGAAGTACCAGTTCGGGTTGCGGGTGTTGGCCCCCTTCGGCTCCAACTCGGCAAGCAGGCTTTCGAGGCCGACAATCGTGGTCGCCTGCTCGAAGCCGGACGCCGACAGCCCGGTCTTGACCAGGGCGAGCGCGGCCGCCTTCTGGGCGTCGTTCAGTTTGTCCATCCGCAAGCCCTTGCGGGTGGACTCGCGGTTGGTCTGTTGCGGGGTGAAGTACCACTTCGCGCGGTGCTCGTCGTCGAAGGCGAAGACCGCCGCCTTCTTCTGCTCCGCGTCGAGAGTGCCGAGCAGTTTGGTCGCCGCGTCGGTCATCGCGGACGTGGCCGGCGGGGCTTGCCGGGCGACGACGGCGACCCCCGCGAGGCCGGCGACGGCGACCGCCACGAGGAAAACACGGGCGATCGGCGAGCGACGAATCATGGGACAGGCTCCGGGGGGTGGGCGGTGGCGCAAGCATACCGCGCGGCGACTCGCAATTGAAGGGGCGAATCCCGGCCGGCCGGTTAGGGTCCGCGCGGTACAATATCTTCACCTGCCTGGCCCTCTTCGATTCCGCCAACACCCGCGGTGCCGCTTTGACCCGATTCGCGCTGCTCGTCACGCTGCTCGCGGCCGCACCCGTTTCCGCGCGCCCCGCCGACCCGACGTCCGAAGCGGTCGAGTTTTTCGAGACGAAGGTCCGCCCGCTCCTGGTCGAGCACTGCACCCGCTGCCACGGCGACAAGAAGCAGCAGGCCGAACTCCGCCTCGACACGGCCGAGGGCCTGCTCAAAGGCTCCGACGGCGGGCCGGTCGTCGTCCCCGGCGACCCGGACACGAGCAAATTGATCCTGTCCGTGCGGCGGGTCGGCGACTACGCCATGCCGCCGGACAAGCCGATGCCCGCCGCCGACGTGGCCGTGTTGACGCAGTGGGTCAAGACCGGGGCGGCCTTCCCCAAGTCGGGCACGACGCGGGCGAAGCCGGCCGACGCCGCGACGCACTGGGCCTTCCAGCCGGTCCGCGACCCGCAACCGCCGGCGACGAAAACGCCCGCCGGTCCGAACCCGATCGACGCGTTCGTCCTGGCCAAGCTCGACGCGGTGAACCTGACGATGGCCGGCCCGGCGACGCGGGAGGTGCTGATCCGCCGGGCGTACTACGACCTGATCGGCCTGCCGCCGACCGCCGCGCAGGTGCGAGCGTTCGCCGCCGACCCGTCGCCGCGGGCGTTCGAGGCCGTCGTCGAGGAGTTGCTGGCCTCGCCGCATTACGGCGAGCGCTGGGGGCGGTACTGGCTCGACCTGGCCCGGTACGCCGACACCAAGGGCTACGTCTTCACCGAAAACATCGCCTACCCGTATGCGTACACCTTCCGCGACTACGTCGTCCGCAGCTTGAACGAGGACAAGCCCTACGACCGCTTCGTGACCGAGCAACTCGCCGCCGACCAACTCCCGTTGGGCGACGACAAGCGGCCGCTCGCGGCGATGGGGTTCCTGACGGTCGGGCGGCGCTTCAGCAACAACACGCACGACATCATCGACGACCGCATCGACGTGGTCACGCGCGGGCTGATGGGCTTGACCGTGCAGTGCGCCCGCTGCCACGACCACAAGTTCGACCCCGTCGGCACCGGCGACTACTACTCGCTTTACGCCGTCTTCGCCGCCAGCCAGGAGCCGAAAGAACTCCCGCTGATCGGGGCCACCGAGCGGACGCCGGAACTGACGACGTTCGAGGCCGAGGTCAAGGACCGCGAGCGGGCCATCGACGATTTCAAAGTGAAACGGCACGCCGAGATCGTGGCCGAGTTACGGACCCCGGCGTCGGCCAAGAAATACTTCGACGCGGCCCGGAGCCTTCAGGGCAAGCCTCCCGGGGACGTGCAAGTCGTCCTCCGCGACCAGCAACTCCGCCCGGCCGCACTGGAGCGCGCCCGCCAGTTCCTGGCGAAGCCCCTGAATGAACGCTTCCGCACCTACTTCACGAAAGCCGGCCCTGTCGAAGTGCCGCTCGCCGAGTTCGACCGGTTAATCCTGCGCGACGACCGCAACAAGCTCGTGGACTTGCAGAAGAAGATCGACAAGTTTAAGGCGACCTCGCCGTTCAACCCGCCGCGGGCGATGGTGATGACCGACGTCGAAAAGCCCGGCGACATCGGCATTTTCCTGCGGGGCAATCCCAACAACCGCGGCCCGGTCGTCCCCCGCCAGTTCCTCCAAGTCGGCACGCTGGCGAAGGCCCCCGCCGGCACCGGGCACAGCGGCCGTCTGGAAATGGCCAAGGCCGTCGTCTCCCCGGCCAACCCGTTGACCAGCCGGGTGATGGTCAACCGCGTCTGGATGATGCACTTCGGCAAGCCGCTGGTGAACACGCCGTCGGACTTCGGTTTGCGGAGCGAACCGCCGAGCCACCCCGAACTGCTCGATTGGCTGGCGACCCGGTTCACGGCCGACGGCTGGAGTTTGAAGGCGCTGCACCGCCGCATGATGCTGTCGCTCGCCTACCAGCAAGCTTCGGTCGCGTCGCCCGAGTCGGTCGCCCGCGACCCGGAGAACCGCCTGCTCGGCCACGCCAACCGCCGCCGGCTCGACTTCGAGGCGTTGCGGGATTCGCTGCTCGCCGTGTCGGGCAAGCTCGACCCGACGGTCTACGGCCGGTCCGTGGACCTGTTCAAGCCGCCGTACCCGGTTCGCCGCACCCTGTACGGCACCATCGACCGCCAGAACCTGCCGGGCACGCTCCGCAGCTTCGACCTGGCCAGCCCCGACCAGCACTCGCCCGGCCGCTTCACGACCACCGTGCCGCAACAGGCGTTGTACCTGATGAACAACCCGTTCGTGACCGAGCAGGCCCGCGCCGTCGCGCAGCGCCGCGAACTGGCGTGGCCGATGGCGACGGCCGAGCGCGTCCGCCGGTTGTACGCCGCGACCCTGTCCCGCCAGCCGACGCCGGAGGAAACGGCGCTCGCCGTCGAGTTCGTCCGCACGACGCCGGTCAAGCCGTGGGAGTTGCTCGCGCAAGTCTTGCTCTGCAGCAACGAGTTCGCGTTCGTCGATTAGCGGGCCGCGGGAATCGGCCTGCCGACGTTGCCGCCGGCCCGGAAACTGCGGTTAATGGGGCATGCCCAGACGTATTATTTGGTGGATCAAGCGGGACTTTCGGCTCGCCGACAACGCGGCCCTTTCGCGGGCCGTGGCGGACGGCGACGAGGTGCTGCCGGTCTTCGCCTTCGAGCCGATGCTGGTCAACGCCCCGGACTGTTCGGATATGCACGTCCGGGCCTGGTGCCAGGCCCTCGCCCACCTCCGCGGCCGACTCCGCACGTTGAACGCCGACCTGTTCGTCACCCACCGCGACGCCGTCGAGACGTTCGCGGCGTTGCGGGCCAACGTGCCGTTCGACGCGATTTACTCGCACGAGGAAGTCGGCACCGGCGTCACCTTCGCTCGGGACCGGGCCGTCGCCGCGTGGTGCGCCGCCAACGGTGTCGCCTACCGCGAGTTCCCCCAGTCGAGCGTGCGACGCGGCGGGGTGAACCGCGACCGGCTGCAAGAACTCTGGGCCGACCGCATCGCCGGGGTCGAGCCGCTGCCGGCCGTGACCCGCGTGCCGATGTCCGCCGCGATGCGGGCGGTGTGCGCGAAGACCCTCGTGCCGACGGTCGCGCCCCTGCGGGACCGGCAGGTGGTGACTGAAGCCGCCGCGCAGCACACCCTGGCCGACTTCTTGCGCGACCGCGGGCTGCACTACTCCGGCGGCATCAGTTCGCCGAACACGGCCTTCCACCACGGCAGCCGGCTGTCGGTCCACCTCGCCTGGGGCACCCTTTCGACCCGGCAAGCGTACCACGCCACGGCGGCCCGGCTGAAGGAACTCGACGCCCCCGACGCCCCGTCGCGGACCCTGTGGCGGCGGAGTTTGACCAACTTCCTGGCCCGGCTGCACTGGCGCGACCACTTCATCCAGCGGCTCGAAACCGAACCCGAGTTGGAGGCGCGGGCGCTGCACCCGGCCTACCGCGCGTTCCCCTACGAGGACGACCCGAAGCTCCTCGCCGCGTGGGCCGAGGGCCGGACCGGCTTCCCGATGGTGGACGCCGTCATGCGCTGCCTGGCCGTCACCGGGTTCGCCAACTTCCGCATGCGTGCGATGGCCGTGAGCTTCGCGTGCGCCGGCTTGCACCTCGACTGGCGGACGATCCACAACCCGCTGGCGAAAATGTTCCTGGACTTCGAGCCGGGCATCCACTTCAGCCAGTTGCAGATGCAGGCCGGCGTCGTCGGGCTGAACACGATCCGCGTCTACAGCCCCGCGAAGCAACTGCTCGACCAGGACCCGGCGGCGGCGTTCGTGAAGCGCTGGCTGCCGGAACTGCGCCCGTTCACGCCGGCGCAGATCGCCGGGCACGAGACCGAACCGCTCCCGGGGTACGTTCCGCCGGTCGTCGATTTCCGGTTGCGCGCGGCGACAATGAAGGCCATGCTGTTCGGCGTTCGCAAAATCCAGTCGGCGGCGGACACGGCCGAGGTGTACCGCAAGCACGGGAGCCGCCGGCAACCGTCGGAAGGCCGGACGGTCGGCCCGCGGCGCGTCGGGAAACCCGCCAGGGCGGACCAGCCGACCCTCTTCTAATCGCGCCGCCCGAGAAAGCTCTACGCCGGGCACGACCCGTCTCGCGGCGGGGTTCGGAATTTCTCCATTCCCGCCGCGTTTTAAGCTAAGGTTCGCCACGTCCTTTCGACATGTCTCGGCCTCGTCCCGTGGTGTCCCCCGTGCTCACCCACACTCCCCCGGACTCGCTCCAACCGGTCTACCGCAAGCGCGCGGGGGAAGAGCCGTTGCCCGGGTACACCCTCCTCGAACCGCTCGGCAAGGGCGGGTTCGGCGAGGTCTGGAAGTGCGTCGCCCCCGGCGGCCTGCACAAGGCGATCAAGTTCGTGTCCAACCTGGCCGAGGGCAGCGCCGCGAACTCCCTGGAAGTCGAGTACGAAGCCTTCGAGCACATCAAGACGATCCGCCACCCGTTCCTGTTGACCCTGGAGCGGGTCGAACTGCTCCGCGACGAACTCGTCATGGTGATGGAACTGGCCGACCACCAGATGCAGGACCTGTTCCGGTCGTGTACCCACCAGGGCCTTCCCGGCATCCCGCGCGACGACCTGCTCAGCTACCTGTCCGACGCGGCCGAGATGCTCGACCACATCAGCACGCGGCACGGCCTGCAGCACCTGGACATCAAGCCGGCGAACCTGTTCCTGGTGTGCGACCGCGTCAAGGTCGGCGACTTCGGGCTGGTCCGCCGGCACGAATTGACGCCGACCAGCCTGAACGCCGACCGCGGGTTGACGCCCCGGTACGTCGCCCCGGAGATTTTGCACGGCCGCGTCGATCCGCGGTCCGACCAGTACTGCCTGGCCATCGTCTACCAGGAGATGCTCACCGGCGTCTTCCCGTACAGCGCGCGGTCGGCACAGCAGATGATGTTGCAGCACGTCTCGGCCGCGCCGAACCTGACGCCGCTCCCGGCGGCGGACCGGGTCGCCGTCGGGCGGGCGATGTCGAAGGCCCCGACCGACCGGTTCGGGTCGTGTACCGAGTTCATGCAAGCCCTCATGAACGGGAGTTCGGGCGAGGACACGCTCGACCAGTCCCACGAGACGTGGAGCAACTCGCCGGCCCCGATCGGGCGGCACACGCCCCTGGACGCCCGCGAACTGCGCGGGCCGCGCTCGGCCCACACCTTCGAGTTGCCGGCCGCCCCGACGAGCCACGGGATGGACCCGTCGTCGTTGACCGGCCGCATGACCCAACCGCCCGGCGGGTCGAAATCGTTGCAGTACGGCGGGCAGACCCGGCCGCAACTGTCCGTCCAGCGCCGCCCCGTGCCGACCCTGAGCGGCGCGCGGCCGTTGAACGCGCCGCCGCCCGGGCACGACCACGACTCGGGCGACGACCTCGTCTCCTTGACGACCGCCCCGCCGCCGATTCGACTGCCGCGCATCTGGTCGATCTTGCCCACGTCGTGGCTGGCCAAACCGGGCACGAAGGACTTCATCGCCCCGGACTGCGCGACGCTGATCGAAACGCTGGTCATGAGCGCCACGCCGGACGGGAACGTGCCCCAGGCCGCCGGCGTGCCGACCCGCCAGACCGACGGCACGTGGGCCAGCCGGTTCCCCCTGCGGGCGGTCAGTGGCGTCGCCAAGATCAAGCTGGAACTTCTCAAGGAGGCCTGGAAGGCGGAGATCGAGCCGGCCGGCCCGGAGGAGTTCTTCATCCGCCGGTACAACTCCGCCGGCTTCTGGGACCGCCTGTCGAGTAAGGGCAAGAACGGCCTCATCGTCCACGTCCGGTTGCCCAAGCCGGGCACGACCATCGGCGAGGCGATCCTGACCGGCTCCCTGTTCGGCTCCCCGGACTCGGGCCTGACCCGGGCGGCGTCCGACTTGCTCCCGGAAATGCTCGAAGAGGTCCGCCAGGTTTTGGGCAACGCCGACGACCGCCGCAAGCACGTCCGCGTCCCGGCGAACTGGGCCGTCTCGCTCTACCCGCTGACCAGCGACGGCGTCGTCGGCAAGGTGCTCCCGGCCCGCGTGCGGGACGTTTCCAGCGGCGGGCTGAGTTGCACGGCCCTGTCCCAGCCGGAAACGGCCTACGTCTACGCCGTGTTCCACGAGGTGCCGGGGGTGGCCAACTGGGCCATGCTCACCCGCCTGACGCGGTCCAACCCGGAGCCGGGCGGCTTCGGCCTCGCCGGCCGCTTTCGCATCGACCTGTGACCGCCGTCACGCGGCCTTGCCGACGTTCAGCTTCCACCACGCGGCCGCCGGCTTGACCGGCGGCGGGACGTGCAAGTGCAATTCGGCGTAGGCTTTCTGCTCGGCCAGGAGTTCCGCCGCGTCGGGTTCCGGGGGAACCGCCGTCAGCGTCTGGACCGCGACGCCCAAGATGGTCACGGCCAGCACGCCGCCGTTCAGGGCCATCGCGTGGTCGGCCACCCAACTCGTCAGGTCGCTCTTGCTCGATTCTTGGGCGATCAGGAATGCCCCGTGCCAGGTCACGAGGACGCCGAGCAGGCTCGTCGTCAACATCGTCCAGAGCTTGTAGAGCACGACGCCGAGCAACCCGCCGCCGAGGAAGATCGCCCAGAGTTCTTGGACTTGCGGGAAGACCGCCTGCGTCGCCACCCAGGCGGCGACCCCGCCCGTGGCGAACGAGATCACCTTCGCCAACTCGAGTGCGAGCATCCCGGCCGACACGGCGAGCAGGACGCCGACGACCATGACTTGATTCCCGCCGGCCGTCCGGCCCGCACTCAAACCGATTAATCCGGCGGCGAGGGTGATGCCGAATACGACCCAAAAGCGGTGCCAGCGCCAGCCGACCGCCCAGAGCAGCAGCCCGACGAACACGAGGAATCCGGCAGCTCCGAAGGAGAGGCCACGGCCGGCGGCGAGAATGTCGGGTTGAATCAACTGCATGAACACGTCCCGCCGAGCATCATTCTTCTGCCCAGACAATACGCCCCGAGATGAAGTGCTGTCAAGCACTCCCTGACTGCTTTCCCCGGGCGTATTTTTCAAGTGTCAGCTAAACTGACACCTCCCCCGTGAATTGCGAATCTCGGGCCAGAGTCCGGAGGCACGATGCTCACCACCGCCACAATCGAGCAAATCCTTGCGACGCTACCCGGGGCGCGGGTCGGCCTGGTCGGCGACCTGTTCCTCGACCGCTACCTCGACATCGACCCCGCCCTCGACGAGCCGTCCGTCGAGACCGGCCTGACCGCGTACCAGGTCGTCGGCGTGCGGAGTTTCCCCGGGGCGCTCGGTACGGTGATGAACAACCTGTCGGCATTGGGGGTCGGCCGGATCGTGCCGTTGACGCTCATCGGCGACGACGGCGAAGGCTACGAACTCCGCCAGGCCCTCGCCCGGGTCCGCGGTGTCGATTCGTCGCGGGTGGTCGTCAGTGGGGAGCGGCGGACGCCGACGTACACGAAGCCGATGCTGGCCGGCCGCGAGTTGAACCGGCTCGACATCAAGAACCGCACCCCGACGCCGGCCCGCCTCGAAGACGCGCTGCTGGCATGCCTGCCCGAGTTGATCGCGGGCGTCGATGCGCTCATCGTCCTCGACCAGGTCAGCGAGGAGAACTGCGGTGTCGTCACAGCGCGGGTGCGCGAGGCCGTCTGCGCCGCGGCCAAGAATCGCCGCGGCAGCCTGTTCGTGCTGGCCGACAGCCGCGAGCGGATCGGCGAGTTCCGGCACGTGTCAGTCAAGCCGAACGAGTCCGAGTGCCAGTCTCGACCGGTCGAGTTGGGGGCGGCGGTCGGCGGGACGGTGTTCTGCACGCGGGGCGAGCGGGGGATGCGCGTCGTCCCGTGGCCCGTCGGTGACGCCATCGATGTCCCGGCGTACACGGTCCCGGGGCCGGTGGACGTGTGCGGCGCGGGGGACAGTTGTTCGGCCGGGATCGTGGCGGCGGTGCTGGCGGGGTCGAGTGCGGCCGTCGCCGCGGCGTTCGCCAACTTGGTCGCGTCGATCACCGTGCGGCAACTCGGCACGACGGGAACGGCAACGCCCGCACGAGTGCGGGCGCGCTGGGCGGACGTGTCGTCCGCGAAAAGTTAGACGTTGGCGTTGAGCGTCTGGCGGGCCGGGGGCATCGGCATCGGTGGGGGCGTCATCACGAACTGCAGGGCGGCGTCGGCCCGGGCGCGGACCTCGGCGTCCTCGTCGGTCAGCACGCTCTTCAAGACCGCCATGACGGCCAGGTTGTCCGGGGCGATCTTGGCCAGCAGCGTGGCGCAGTGGCCGCGGAGTTCGGGGGACGGCGACTGGACGCCGGCCAGCAGCGGCTCGACGGCGGCCGCCCCGATCCGCTTCAAGGCGACGGCGACGATGGCCCGGGTGCGGTTTTCCGGCTCGCCGAGCATGGCGATCAAGGCGGGGGCGGCGGGGTGGGCCAGCGGCCCCATGCGGCCGAGCGCCCCGGCACAGTCCCGGCGAACGCTGGCGTCGGCGTCCTTGAGGCCGCGAATGAGCTGGTGGAGGGCCGGCAGGGCGGCGGTCGCCTGATCGCCGAGGGCGCGGGCCGACCGGCGGCGGACCCGGGCGGAATCGTCGGCGAGGGCGAGCAGGAGCGACTGCACCCGCTTGTTGGCCGACACCGGCAGGTCGGCCAGCGCGACCACGGCCAACTCGCGGACTTGCGGGTTGCCGTGGGCCATCGCGTCCGACAACACCTTGTGCGCGAGGTGGATTTGCGAGTCGTTCAGCCCGTGCATGAGGATCGTGAAGACCAGCTTGTGCATGAGTTGCGGGGTGAGCTGTTCCATGATGGCGACCTGGAGATTCGGTATGAGGGCGGAGCGCGTCGGGAATCGTCGTCGGGGGCGGACGCACGGGGCGATCCAGCCGGACGAAACCTAGTGCGCTGTCGCCGGGAAATGGCGGCGGGTTTGCGGATTGCAACGATTGACCGACGGGGTTCCCGACACCTTTTTGCCGACGCGAAATGTGTTGCCAAAACCTTAGCCGGGGCGGGGGCCGGACGCCGCGGCCGGGCGGGCGAGTTTGGCGAGCAGGAGTTCGAGTTGGAGCCGTTCGGGCAGTGGACTGCCACCCTTCAAGCCGAGGTTGATTTCGACCAGCCAGTCGGCGATTTGCAGCAGGCGGCCGCGGCCCAGGTGCCGGACTTGTCGCTCGACGCTCTGCCGGGCCTGCGGCCACTTCGGCACGCCGGCCGCGTCCATCGCCGGCCCCAGTGATTGGCCTTGCGCGATCAACCGGCCGACGGTGCCGAGCTTGCGGAGTTGCGCCGTCAGCGGGCCGAGAATGGCGAGGCCGACTTCCCCTTCTTCGAGCAGTTCGCCGAGGATGGCAAAGGCCTCGCCCGGCTTGCCCTCGCCGACGGCGTCGAGGATGCGGAAGACGTTGGCGGCGCGGCTGCGGCCGACGAACGCTTCCACGTCCTCGGGGGTGATTTGCTTCCGCGCCCCGACGGCCACGGCGAGCTTGCCGAGTTCCTGGTCGAGCAGCCCGAGTTGCGGCCCGACGCGCTCGACTAGCGTCGCCGCCGCGTCGGCCGTGAGCTTGCGGTGGTGCTTCGCGTCGCACCACTTGACGCACCACGCCTCGACCTCGTCGAGCTTGTACGGCGAGTGCGGCTTGCACACGATCTTCGCCGCGTCCGGCAGCGCCTTCGCCAGCTTCGTCGTCTCGGGGAAGGTCTTCAATTCGAGGATCAACACGCCGACTTTGCTGGGCGCGGCGAAGTATTTTTCCAGCGCCGCGCGGTGGTCGGTCACGAACGGGTCGGCCGCCTCGACGACGACGATTCGCAGCGGCGCGAGGAACGGCAGGGTGTCGAGTTCGTTGCGGACGGTCGTGATGTCGAGCTTCTCGGGGGCGTACACGGACACGGCGAATTCGGCGTCCGCGTCGCCCAACAGGCCGGCCAGGATCGCCTCCCGGGCGCGGCGCTTCAAGAACTCTTCCTCCCCGGCCAGGACGAACACCGGCTGCCGGGCGACCTTGCCGCCCCGGTCCAGAAATACCATCGCGTCCATGTCAACGTCCCG
>JANYHV010000114.1 GCA_025362195.1 Fimbriiglobus sp.
CGCAACATGACCGCTTGCGTGGAGTGCCACGGCGGCCGGCGGGGCGACTTGCTCGGGGCTTTTTCGTACCGCCTTGCCGAGGCGAAGTGATGCCGCCGGTCGTCGTCATCAACGCGGTCGGCCTCACGGTGCGGCTGCTGGAGTTCGCCCCGCGGTTGCGGGCCGCCGCGCCGTGGGTGGTGCCGCTCGACGAGGCGTTGCCGGCCGTCACTTGCACGGCCCAGGCGACGATGCTGACGGGCGTGCCGGCCAGTGGGCACGGGGTTGTTGCCAACGGCTGGCTGTTCCGCGACACGATGGAAGTGCGGTTCTGGCAGCAGTCGAACCGGCTGCTCGACGCCGAACCGGTCTACGCCACCCTGGCCCGCGAGGCGAAAGTGCAGGGCCGGGGGTTCAAGTGTGCGAAGCTGTTCTGGTGGTTCAACCAGGGGGCGGCCGTCGAGATCAGCGTCACGCCGAAGCCGTGGTACGGCGTTGACGGCAACAAGGTCTTCGGCGTCACCGGCACCCCGCCGGGCCGTGCGGAAGCGCTCGAAGCCAAACTCGGCCGCTTCCCGTTCGCTTCGTTCTGGGGGCCGATGGCCGGGCTGCCGTGTACGCAGTGGATCGCTCGCTGTGCCGCCGAGGTGCTTGCGACTGACCGGCCGGACTTGACACTGGTCTACCTGCCGCACCTCGACTACGAGCCGCAACGGCGTGGCCCGTCGAACTGCGACATGGCGAAGCACGTCAAGGAACTCGACGACGCCTGCGCCCCGCTGCTCGACGCGGCGAAGGCGGCCGGGGCGCACGTCTGGGTCGTCAGCGAGTACGGCCACTGTGACGTGACGACGCCGGTCTACCTGAACCGCGTCTTGCGGTCGGCGGGGCTGCTCGAAGTTCGCGGCGGGCCGTTCGGCGAGCAACTCGACACCTTCGCCAGCCGGGCTTTCGCCGTCGTCGATCACCAACTCGCGCACGTCCACGTCGGCGACCCGGCCGACCTGCCGCGCGTCCGCGAACTGCTGCTACAGACCCCCGGCGTCGCCAAAGTTTCAACCGGCGAGGAGCGCGGCGAACTCGACCACCCGCGCTCGGGGGAACTGGTCGTCTTCTCGACGCCGTCCTCGTGGTTCGCGTACCCGTTTTGGACCGACGACGCGCTGGCCCCGGACTACGCCCGCGCCGTCGCCATCCACCACAAGCCCGGCTACGACCCGTGCGAACTCTTCTTCGACCCCAAGTTCCGCGTGCCGAAGTTCCGCGCGGCGACGCGGTTGCTCCAGAAGAAGCTCGGCTTCCGCACGATCTTCGACGTGATCCCGCTTGACGCTTCGCTCGTCCGCGGCAGCCACGGCCTGCGCGCCGCCGACCCCCTCGACAAGCCGGTGTTGCTGGGCCACGGCGACCGGCCGTTGCCGGCCGTGCTGCCGATGACGGCGGTCCGCGACCTGCTTTACCGGGCCTGTCAACCGTAGCCTGCCGAACGTATTCTATGCTCGTGCCGGGTACACGATTCTCCGGCGGGGCCCCACCGTGTTGCGAAAGTGTTGCGAGCGGTTCGTCGCCCCGGAGACGCTGTTTTTCGTCGTCGTCTGGGTCGCGTTCCAGGTCCACTTCCGCGAGCGCGCCTTCTCGGACCCCGGCACCCTGTGGCACACCGTCGTCGGCGAGTCGATCCTGCGCGACGGGTTCATGACGACCGACCCGTTCACGTACACGCACCCCGGCCGGACCTGGATTCCCCAGCAGTGGGGCGGCGAAGTCGTCATGGCGCTCTTGCACCGCGTGGGCGGCTTCGACGCGCTGTTGCTGGCCTTCTCGACCGGTATCGCGGCCCTGTTCACCTGGCTCTTCGCCCGCCTCCGCCGCGCCGGGCTGCACTGGTCGCTGGCCGCCGTCCTGGCGTGCGGGGCGCTGTTCGTCGCCTCGTTCCACTTTTACATCCGGCCGCACCTGGCGACGATGGTCTTCCTCGCGGTGACGATGGCCATCCTCGTCGATTTCGACCGCGGCCGGGCCTCCCTCGGCCGGCTCGCGCTACTCATCCCGCTGTTCGTCGTCTGGACCAACGTCCACGGCGGCGTCCTCGGCGGGGTGTTGTCGTTCGGCCTCGTCGCGGCCGGGTGGGCGGGGTCGTACCTCGTCGGCCGGCCCGGGCCGATCACCAGCGTGCGCACCGGCTTCGGCGTCCTCGGCGTGCTGTGCACGTGCGCGTTGACGCCGTTCGACAACCCGTTCGGCATGGAGATGATCCACACCTGGCAGCGGATCGTCGGCTCGACGGTCATGGCCCAGGTCGTCAACGAGCACAAGCCGCTCGGCCTGTCGTCCCCGCTGGACCAAATGTTGCTGGCGTTCGCGCTGCTGTACTGCGTCCTGCTCGCCGGCACGCTGCCGAAGTTGCGCACGGAGTTCCGGTTCACGTGGCTCGTGCCGCTCGTCTGGATGGTCTTGATGTTCAAGGGCATCCGCCAGGGGCCGCTGTTCGTGATGACGGCGACCGTCGTCGTCGCCGACTTCTGGCCGCACACCCGCTGGCACGACTGGCTCAAAAAGTACGGCGACAGCCTCGCCTACGGCACAGTCACTCCCCTGCGGCCGTCGGCGTTCGCCCTGCCGTCGGCGCTCGTCTTGCTCGCGCTCGCGGTCCAAGCCGCCGGCATATCGGTGCCGGTGTTCGGCCGCGGCTGGGCGTCGTTCTCGCGCGACTTCGTGCCGACCGACCTGACGGACGCGATCGCCCACGAACTCGACACCGCCCCGGGCCGGCCGCGCCTCTTCAACGACTGCAACCTCGGCGGGTACTTGATCTACTACCACCCGGCGCACAAAATCTTCATGGACGACCGCTTCGAGTTGTACGGCGACCCGTGGCTCGCCGACTACGTCGATGCCGCCGAGAAGCACCCCGAGCGGATCGAAGAGTACTGCGACCGGTACGCCTGCACGCACGCCCTCGTCGGCGTCGAGTTCACCCGCACGCCGTTCGACACCTACCTGTCGAACTCGCCGCGCTGGCACGAGGTCGCGCGGGGGCAGGGGGCGGTGCTGTTCCGTAGAGTGAGTCTTTCGACTCCTTAACCGTGGCGTGCCGGCATGACCCCACCGACATTCTTGTGCCTGGCGAGCTACTACAAGGGCGACCGCTTCTTGCAGCGGGCCAAGCACGAGGGGTGCGCGGTCTACTTGCTGACCGTCGAGAAACTCCTCGGCGAGCCGTGGCCGCGCGAGTCGATCGACGACGTGTTCGCCGTGCCGAGTTTCGCCGACCGTGCCGGCCTCGTGAGGGCCGTTGCGTACCTGATGCGGACCCGCAAGTTCGACCGCATCGTCGCCCTCGACGACTTCGACGTGGAAACCGCCGCCCACCTCCGCGAGTACTTCGGGATCGTCGGCCACGGCGAAAGTGCCGCACGGTTGTTCCGCGACAAGTTGGCGATGCGGACGGCGGCCCGCGGCCTCGGCGTCCGCATCCCCGACTTCACCGGCCTGGGCCACCACGCCGACATCACCGCGTTCCTCGACCGCGTCCCCGGCCCGTGGCTGGTCAAGCCGCGCGGCGACGCCTCGGCCGCCGGGATCGTCAAGTGCGCGACGCGCGACGAGGTCTGGCGGCGGGTCCACGCCCTGGGGGACGCCCAGTCGTACCACCTCGTCGAGCAGATGGTCCCCGGCGACCTGTACCACGTCGATTCGCTGGTCGAGAACGGCCGCGTCGTCTTCGCCGAGGTGAACGCCTACTGGCGGCCGCTGCTCGACGTGTACCAGGGCGGCGGGGTCTACGCTACGCGCACGCTCGACCGCGCCTCGCCCGACGTGGCGAAGTTGCGGGCCGTCAACGAGCGGGTCTTGACCGGGTTCGGCCTCGGCTGCGGGGCGTCGCACACCGAGTTCATGAAGGCCCACGCCGACGGAGAGTTCTACTTCATCGAGACGAGTTGCCGCGTCGGCGGGGCCGAGACGGCGACGATGGTCGAGGCGGCGACCGGCGTGAACCTCTGGTCCGAGTGGGCGCGGCTCGAAGTCTGCCGCACCGCCGGGGGCTACCGCCTCCCGGCTTTAAAGCAGCGGTACGCCGGGGTCGTCATCTCGCTGGCCAACTGCGAGCGCCCGGACACGTCCGGCTTCACCGACCCCGAGATCGTCCACCGGCTCGACCTGCCGAGTCACATCGGCTTCGTCGTGGCGGCCGACTCCCAGCAGCGCGTCGAGCACCTGCTGACCGAGTACACGGACCGAATTCACCGGCAGTTCGCCGCGGTCATGCCGGCCCTGGAAACCGTGGCGGATTGACCGGTCGCACCGCGCGGAGTTTGTCGCCCGTGTCGAAGCCCGCCGATTCGAGTCCAGCCCGGGTTCGCCCCGAGTCGAAGTCCTCTGCTCGCCGCGGAAGTGGATTTCGCTGGAACCTTTCCGTTCTCACCCTTAAGATTCGCATCCTGCAACTCTCCCACTTTGCGGACTTAAGGAATGATCGTCCCGTCGCGGAGCCATGCCATGCGCCGACCCGTCATCGGGGTTGCGACTCAGACCCTCCCGGGCATCGCGGGCCACCGGCCGAACTGCTGGATCATGGGCCACCACTACGTCGAAGCGCTCCGCAAGGTCGGGGCGTTGCCGTGGCTCATTCCGCTCATCCCGCACGACCCGGACACGATGCAGGCCATTTTCGACAAGCTCGACGGCGTCTTCCTGACCGGCGGCGTCGATGTCGATCCGGCGTGCTACGGCGAGACCAAAACCGCGTTGTGCGGCAGTACCGACCCCGACCGCGACGCCGTCGAGTTGCTGCTGCTGCGGCACGCGATGGCGAAGCACTTGCCGGTGTTGGCCGTCTGCCGGGGGATCCAGATCGTCAACGTCGCGCTGGGCGGGACGCTCTACCAGGACCTGTCCGCGCAGGTGCCCGCGTCGATGAAGCACGACTACTTCCCGACGGCCGTCAGCCCCAGCCGTGCGTACCTCGCGCACGACGTGATGATTCAACAAGGTTCGCGCCTCGGCGACATCGTCGGCGGGCCGGTCGCGGCCGTGAACAGTATGCACCACCAGGCGATCAAAGACCTCGCTCAGGGCCTTAAACCGACGGCCCACGCCCCGGACGGCGTCATCGAAGGGGTCGAGGGGACCAACGGCCAGTACCTCATCGCCGTGCAGTGGCACCCCGAAGAACTCGCCGAAACCCAACCCGGCATGAAGCGGCTGTTCAGCTCCTTCGTCAGTGCCGCCGTCGCTTGAGATCGACGTTTCCGCGACACCTTCCGCCCCGTCCCCCGACCCCGATGACCGCCATGCACCGCGAATACCACGAGTGGTGGAGTCCGTCGCTCGGCCGCAAGATGGAATTGCTCGAATTCGGCCACGCCGGCGCGACCATCGTCGCCTTTCCGACCTCCGCCGGGCGGTTCTTCGAGTGGGAAGACCGCGGCATGGTCGAGGCCATCCGGCCGATGATCGAGCGGGGCTGGTACCGCCTCGTCTGCCTGGATTCGGTGGACCGCGAGAGCTGGTACGCCCGCTGGAAGCACCCCGGCGGCCGCGTCTGGCGGCAGGTCGAGTACGACAACTACGTCTACCACGAAGTCCTGCCGTTCGTGGACGCGCGGGCCGAAGACCCCTACGTGATCGCGGCCGGGGCGAGCTTCGGGGCGTACCACGCGCTCAGCTTCGGGATGCGGCACCCGGAGCGCGTCCGGCGCATCCTCGCCATGAGCGGACTGGTGGACATCAAGATGTTCGCCGACGGGTACTCCAGCGACGAGTTGTACCGGCTCAACCCGACCGACTTCATTCCGAACGAGACCGACCCCGAACGGCTCGCCCGGCACCGCGGCCAGGAGTTGATCTTCGCCGTCGGCACCGGCGACCGACTGGTTCACCAGAACCGCGAACTGTCCGGCAAGCTGTGGGCCAAGGGCATCGGCAACGCGCTGCGCGAGTGGGACGGGTTCGCCCACGACTGGCCGGTCTGGCACCGGATGATTAACCTCTACATCGGCGGGCGTGCGTGAACCCTGTCGCACGAATTCCCACCCCGACGCGAGTCTCGACGCCATGAAAAAAGTCGGTCTGCTGTGCGGCCGCGAGTGGTCCTGGCCGCCCAAGTTCCTCGAAGAGGTCAACCGCCGCAACGCCGGCGTCGTCGCCGAGTTCGTCAAGCTCGGCGGGACGCGCATGGACGAGCCGACCCCGTACTCCGTCGTCATCGACCGCATCTCGCACGAGGTGCCGTACTACCGCAGTTACGCGAAAAAGGCCGTACTCGACGGGGTGAGTGTCATCAACAACCCGTTCATGTGGACGGCCGACGACAAGTTTTTCGGCGCGGCCCTGCTCACCAAACTCGGCCTCGCCCACCCCAAGACCGTCGTCCTGCCGAACCAGGACTACGTGCCCGGGATCGTCAAAAGCGAGAGCCTGCGCAACCTCGAATACCCGATGGACTGGCAGGCCATCGTCGATCACGTCGGCCTGCCGTGCATCCTCAAGGACGCCCACGGCGGCGGCTGGCGCGGCGTGTACGTCTGCCATTCGATGGAGGAGTTGATCCGCTACTACGACTCGTCGGGTTTGCTCACCATGATCGCGCAGGAGTTCATCCAGTGGGACCAGTACGTCCGCTGCATGTGCGTCGGCCAGAACACCGTCTTGCCGATGCCCTACGACCCGCACAACCGGCGATACATCCCGGACGCGGATTACTTAACCCCGGCCCTGCGGGATCGCATCGTCGAAGATTCTTTGACGGTCGTCAAGGCCCTGGGTTACGACATGAATTCGGTCGAGTGGGCGGTCAAGGGCGGCGTGCCGTATGCGATTGATTTCATGAACCCCGCCCCGGACATGGACATCAACTCGCTCACGCCGGGCAACTTCGACTGGTGCGTCACGGCGATGGCCGACCTGGTCATCGACCTGTGCCACAACCCCCGGCCGCCGTTGCGCGAATTGCACTGGTCGAAGCTCTTCAACTGACGCCCGGAGTAACCCCGCCGTGATCCCCGAAGCCGTCGCACGGTACCACGACATCCTGGCGAGCGGCCGCGTCGCCGAGGACTCGCAAGCCGTCCTCGACGACTCGCAGGAGCGCCGCGGGCTGAACTTCGGCGCGCGGCCGTTGTGCAGCGTCTTGCGGCCGCGCTTTCTGACGGTGCTGCAGTACCGCTTCCTGCAACGGAGCGTCGAGACCCTACTGCCGGCGTTCGACGCGGTGTACCGGAAAGCCCTCGCGGACGAGGGCTTTCGCCGGCAATTCCGCCTGCTCGACTGGGAAAACGACCTCCTGGCCATCGACCCGGGCTTCGCCAACCCCAGCCCGACGGCCCGCTTCGACTCTTTCTATACCAGTGACGACGAACTCCGCTTCACCGAGTTCAACACCGAGACGCCGGCCGGGACGGGGTACTGCGACGCCCTGACGCAAGTCTTCCACGGCCTGCCGGTTTTCCGCGACTTCCAGCGGCAGTACCACGCCTTCCCATTGCCGTGCGTGCCGGGCGTGACGCACGCGCTCCTCGATGCCTTCGCGCAGTGGCAGGGGTCGCGGCACGACAAGCCGCGGATCGCCATTCTCGACTGGCGCGAGGTGCCGACCTTCAGCGAGTTCCTGTTGTTCTTCGACGAATTCCGTAGCCTCGGCATGGACGTGCGGATCGTCGATCCGCGCGACGTGGAGTACGTCGATGGCAAGTTGATGTGCGGCGACTACCACATTAACCTGATCTATAAGCGCGTGCTGATCACCGAGCTGATCGAACGCGGCGGAATCAATCACCCCGTCGTGCAGGCGGTCCGCGACGGCAACGTTTGCATGGCGAATACTTTCCGCTGCAAGATTCTCTTCAAGAAGGCGAGTTTTGCCGTCGTCAGCGACGAACGCAACGCCGACCTGTTCACGCCGGCGCAGTTGCAAGCCGCCCACGCGCAAATCCCGTGGACGCGGGTCGTCGAGGAGCGCAAGACGGTGCTCGACGGCGACCCGATCGACCTGGTGCCGTTCGTGTTGAAGAACAAGGACCGCTTCGTGCTGAAACCGAACGACGACTACGGCGGCAAGGGCATCGTCCTCGGCTGGACCGTCCCACAGTCGGCGTGGGAAGCCGCCGTGCAGACCGCACTCGCCGAACCGTTCGTCGTGCAGCAGAAGATCCGCCTGCCGAGCGAGCCGTTCCCGAGCCTGACCGACGGCACACTTCAGGTCGTCGATCGGATGCTCGACACGAACCCTTACGTCGCCTTCGGCACCACGGTCCACGGCTGTTTGACGCGCATCTCGACCGACGAACTCGTCAACGTGACCGCGGGCGGCGGCTCGACCGTCCCGACATTCTTGCTCGAAGGCCGTTAAGCGTCTCGCCGAAAGGTCCGCGCCATGAAAGCCCCGTCGCTCACCATCGGGATCGAAGAAGAGTACCAGATCATCGACCCGAAAACCGGGGAGTTGAAGTCGTACATCACGCAAATTCTGGAAGACGGCAAGCTCCTCCTCAAGGAGCAAATCAAAGCCGAGTTGCACCAATCGATGGTCGAGGTCGGCACCGAGGTCTGTAAGACGCCGGCCGAGGCCAGGGTCGAGTTGGTGAAGCTCCGCAAGGCGGTCATGGAGTTGGCCGGCAAGCACGGGCTGGTCATTGCCGCCGCCGGCACGCACCCGTTTTCTGCCTGGCAGCAGCAGGAAATCACGCCGTTCGAGCGGTACATCGGCGTCAAGAACGACATGGGCGACCTGGCCCAGCAACTGCTCATCTTCGGCACGCACGTCCACATCGGCATCGAAGACAAGGAGTTCATGATCGACGCCATGAACGTCGCCCGGTACTTCGTCCCGCACATTTTGTGTCTTTCGACCAGTTCGCCGTTCTGGATCGGCCGCAACACCGGGTTGCGGTCGTACCGGTCGATTATCTTTCGCAACTTCCCCCGCTCCGGCATCCCGCCGCGGTTTAACAACTGGGACGAGTTCGAGGGCATGGTCGAGACGATGGTGCAGACCCATTGCATCCCCGACGGCAGCAAAATCTGGTACGACGTGCGGCCGAACCACCGCTTCCCGACGCTGGAGTTCCGCGTCTGCGACGTCTGCACGCGGGTCGACGAGTGCGTCTGCATCGCGGCGCTGTTCCAGGCGATTATTGCCAAGCTCTGGAAGCTGCGGCGGGACAACTTGACCTTCCGCGTTTACCCGACCGAGTTGATTGAGGAGAACAAGTGGCGGGCGGTGCGGTACGGCCTCGACGGCAAACTGCTCGACCTCGGCCGGCAAATGGAGGTCCCGGCCCGCGACCTGATCCACGAAATGATCGACTGGTTCCTCCGCGACGTGATCGACGAACTCGGCACGCGCAAGGAGATCGAGTACGCGTACACCATCATGGCGAACGGGACCAGCGCGGACCGCCAGTTGAAGACCTATCATGACAGTGGCAACGACCTCCGCGCGGTCGTCGATTCGATCGTGGCCGAAACCCGGGAAGGGGTGGTGTGACGCATGGCTGCCGTGTTCGAACGCTCCGGCGTGAAGTTCCAGTTCCCCGAAAATTGGGCCGTCGATACCGAGGACTCGGACGCCGGCGGGTGGACCGTTTCGGTGCAAAGCCCGGTCACGGCGTTCGTCGTCGTCAGCCTGCGGGCCGACGGCCAGACGACGGCCGAGGTCGCCGCCGAGACCCTCGCGGCCCTCAAGGCCGAGTACGCCGACGCCGAGGCCGAGGCGGTCGTCGAGACCCTGGCCGGCCGCCCGGCCGTGGGGCACGACGTGGATTTTTTGACGCTCGACACGACGACGACTTGTTGGACGCGGTGCGTCGATACCGCCGACGGGCCGTTGCTTGTACTCTGTCAGGTGAGCGACTTCGACCGGGCGGCGAACGAGCCGGTCCTGAACGCGATCACGACCTCGCTCGAAATCACCGACGAGTAACCCCCGCGGAGGCGACCCATGCAGGCCCACGGTTTTTTGCGGGTCGCCGCCGCCACGCCGGAACTCCGCCTGGCCGACCCGCGGTTCAACGCCGAGCGCATCCTCGACTTACTCCGCCAGGCCGAAGACCTCGGCGCGGACGTGGCGGTGTTCCCCGAGTGCGCCTTGACAGGCTACACCTGCCACGACCTGTTCCACGACCAGACCCTGCAGCGGACGACCCTTAACGCCCTCGAAACCCTGCTCGGTGCGGCCGGCATGTGCTTCGGCGGGCTGGCCGTCGTCGGCCTGCCGGTGGCGGTCGATGGCCGGCTGTTCAACTGCGCGGCGGTGTTCCGCGGGGCGACCCTGCTCGGCGTCGTGCCGAAAACGTACCTGCCGAACTACCGCGAGTTCTACGACGCCCGGTACTTTGCCCCCTCCTCCGCGCGGGTGAGCGACCGGGTCACGCTCGCCGGGCAGACCGTCCCCTTCGGCACCGACCTGCTTTTTGAAGCGATCAATTTCGACGGCTGTGTCGTCGGCGTCGAGATTTGCGAAGACCTCTGGGCACCGTCGCCGCCGAGTAGCGCCCAGGCCGTGGCCGGGGCGACGGTCCTGCTCAACTTGAGCGCGAG
>JANYHV010000176.1 GCA_025362195.1 Fimbriiglobus sp.
TACAGGATGCGCTCGGTGGTGGTCGTCTTGCCGGCGTCCACGTGCGCCATGATCCCGATGTTGCGGATTTTATCGAGCATCGACTTACGCCGACCGCCAACGGGTCGGCTCCTTCACAGAAAAGAGGGTCGGAGAACCTCCGGGACCGCGCGGCCCCGGCACGACGCCCGAGCGAAAATGCCCGAGAGTCCATTGTAGACACGGTTGTCCACCCCACGGTTCGGATTTGCGAGCCGAATCGCAGGGGCTGTTTAAGCTACGGGAGCGCGGCCGAACGTCCAGTCCGCCGGCGACGCTTCGTGTGAAGCTTTGACGGAGTTCGTGCCGGCCGGGATTCGCACGCCACGGAACACGTTCTGCCGCACGAACTTTTCGCGGCTCGCGCGACGATTTCATCATTTTGATGGACACCCACCGGCCGGCGTGTCACACTGAGCGGACATCATTCTCCAAGGTGCCCGTTCATGGAGATCGCGGCCACGTCCGACGAACCGACCCCGATCCCGCTGCTCGAGGAATTGGCCGTCGCCGGGTCCGAAGCCGGGTGGGAGCGGTTCGTCTACTTGTACGAGCCGTTCCTGGCCGCCCGGTTGCGCCGCTACGGCCTGCAGAACTGCGACGAACTCGACCTGATCCAGGAGGTGTTCGCCGTCGTCCTGCGCAAGCTGCCCGAGTTCCGCCACAACGGCAAGAACGGGGCCTTCCGGGCCTGGCTGCGGGCCATCGTCGCCGTGACCACGAAGCACGCCTTCGGCTTGCAAAAACGCCGGCCGACCACCGACCTCGGCGAGTGGGCGACGCAGCTCGCCGACGACGGGTCGCCGCAGAGTGCGGAGTGGGACCGGGAGCACGACCGGTACGTCACGGAGCGGTTGCTCGAACTCGTCCGCGCGGAGTTCGACGAGGTCGATTACCAGGCCTTCCGGCGGACGGTCCTCGACGAGGAGTCGATCCCCGATGTCGCCGACGCCCTCGGGGTGACGCGGAACGTCGTGTACATCGCGCGGTCGCGGGTGTTAGCCCGGTTGCGGGCGATCGGCCGGGGGCTGATGCCCGACGAGTGACTTGGGAGAAACCCACAAGTTCGGCCGATTATCCGGGAAATCTGAAAGATGCGAGCATTTCCGGGCATTTAACTCTGTAGAACTCCTTGCCCACTGGGCCGGCCCCCATGCCCGCGGACGTGACCCGACACCCGAACGACGCGGACCTGCTCGCCTACGCGGCCGGCCGTTTGCGCGCCCGCAACCGCGTTCCCATTGAAGCGCACCTGACGGAGTGCGACCAGTGCATCGGCCGCCTCGACGTGCTTCTCGCCCGGGACAAGCCGGACCCCTTAGTGAGGCGGATTCGCGCGGTCGGCGGGCCGAAAACCGTGTCCGACCCGACGCCGTTCACGGGTCGCCCGCAGGCCGCGCTCGTGCTGGGTCTGAGCGGCGTCCACCGGGTCGCGCCGCCGGAGTTCACCTACGCGCTCATTCCCGGCCGCCGGCACGTCCTCGCCGGCGTCGTGCAGCAGGCCCGGGAGCAGCCCGGCGGCAAAGTCGTCACCGTCACCTTCCTGTCCCCCGACCCGACGCGGACCCCAGCCGGCCGCGAGCGCGTCGTCGAACTCTTGCGGCAATTGTACGCCGTCGAGCACCCGAACCTGCTCATGCCCCGGTCGATCCGGCTCGTCGGCGAGGCCTGGGGCGTCGTCTCGGACGACGCCGACGGCATCGACTTTCACGCCCTCGCCTGCGCGGAAAATCGCCCCGCCGTGGACAAGGTGTGCGACTACGTCCACCAGGCCGCGGCGGGCCTGGCCACAGCGCACGCCCGCGGCGTCGTCCACGGCGACCTCAAACTTTCCGACCTCAAGCTCTTCGACCGGACCACCGTCCGGGTCATGGGCTTCCTGAGTGCGCGACTCCGGGCAGGCCCGCCGCCGTCCGACCCGGCCCGGGACGTTCTCGCCCTCGGCCGCTGCTTCGCGGCGATGCTCTCGGGCCGGGCCTACGGCAAGGGCCAGACGGCGACCCCGTACTCCCCGGGGGCGGCCGTCAAGAAGTCGCTGCCGCCGGAAGTGGACCGCGTCTTGAGCCGACTGACGGCGGACGACCCAGCCCACCGTTACGCGACAATGGCCGAAGCCGCCGAAGCCCTGGCGACGCTCGCCTCGGCGGGCCGGCGGCGGTCGTGGTGGAGTCGCGTGTTCGCCTTCGGCCGTTGACGCCGCGCTACGACCGGCGGCCGGCGAGGAGGCGTTCGACGACTTCAAAAAACGCCTCGACGGCCAGGGCCAACAGGGCGGCGGGGATCGCGCCTTCGAGCATCAGCGGGATGTCGAGCTTGTCGATGCCGCGCAAGATCGGCCGGCCGTACCCGCCCGCCCCGATGAACCCGCCCAGCGTCGCCGTGCCGACGTTGATGACCGCCGCCGTCTTGACCCCGGCGATGATCGTCGGCAACGCCAGCGGCAACTCGACCCGCGTCAGAACCGCCCACGGGGACAGGCCCAGGGCGTCGGCCGACTCGCGCAGGGACTCCGGGATCGACTGCAACCCGGTCACCGTGTTCCGCACGATGGGAAGCAGGCTGTACAGGAAGAGCGCGGCGATCGCCGGCGGTGCCCCGGTGCCGCTGCCCAACAGGAACTTCATCACCGGGATCATGAACAGCAACAAGGCCAGCGACGGCACCGTTTGCAGCACCCCCGTGGCCAGCAGGACTACCCGGCCCAACTTCGGCCGCCGGGCCGCGAACACGCCCAGCGGCACGCTTACCAGCACCGCGACCAGCAGCGACGGCACCACGAGTTGCAAGTGTTCCAGGGTCGAACGGCCGACGCGGGCGAGCAGGCTCGGTTCGGCGCTCGTGCCGTCGAGTTGGAGCCGCTCCTGCAGGAACTCTTGCGCGACGGCGACCTCGTCGGCCTTATCCACTTGAACGCGGTTGTTGAGCCGCTGCATGTCGGCCTCGGTGATCCGGCCTTCGAGCCGCTTCAACGCGCGGACCGCCTCGGGGTGACGCTCTTCGAGGTCGGCCCGGTAGAGCCAAACCGCTTCGTAACTCGGGAAGAACTTGGCGTCGTCGGCCAAAACGAGGAGGTCGTACTGCGCGATCTCGCCGTCGGTCGTGTACACCTCGGTGAGGTCGAGCGCCTTCTCGACGACGGCCCGGTACGCCAGCGAGTGGTTCATCCCCTGGACGTTGGTTTGCGGCAGGCCGTAGTGCGCCTTGAGGCCGGGCCAACCGTCGGGCCGGTCGAGGAACTCGTGGATGAACCCGCACCGCAAGTCCGGGTGCCGCTTCAAGTCGCTCACCGCCGCGATCCCCCGCGCCGCGGCCACGTCCTTGCGCATCCCGAGCGCGTAATTGTTGCGGAAGCCGAGCGACCGGCTCACCTTGACCCCGTGGACGGCCAACGCGGCGGCGAAGTCGGGCGGGTCGGCCTTCAAGATTTGCCGCGTGATGGTGCCGGTGTACTCGGGGTACACGTCGATGTCCCCCTGCGTAAGGGCGACCCAACAGACCGGCGTGCCGCCCAGGTCGTCCCGCCGGACGCTGCCGACGGCCGGGCGGAGCAACCCCGCGGCGAGTTCGCCGAGGACGACCGACTCGGTAAACTTCTTCGACCCGACGACGACCGGCTTCGCCGTCGAAGCGCGGTCGCACCCGGCGAAACTCAGGGCGATTGTCGCGAGTGCCAAGAACGCGGCCGGGGTCGGCGGTGACGTTGTCATGGGAGTCCTGAAAGCCTCTGGCCGCGACTGGCGGCGTCGGTCACGCCGGCGAGCGCCTGCCCATCGACGGTCCGCGGCGACCCCTCACCAGTTATAGCCCGCTCGCCCCCGTGACGGCGACCATAGCCCGTCCTCGTCGGCCCGACGTGATGCACAACGAACCGCGGCCCGGGAAACCAGTCCCCGGGCCGCGTGCGTTAAGCGTCAGGCGTTACGCCCGGCGGAAGCGGCGAACCCCGGCGAGCAGGCCCATGCCCAAGAACCCGGCGAGAAGCGTCGGCGGTAGCGGCGTCGCAACGCTTCCACCCGCATCCCCGAACTGCACCCCGGTCACGCCTTCGAACGCCGGCGAAAGGAGGTTGACCCGGCCGATCCGTTCGCCTGCATTACCGATCAGGCCGTAGAACGTACCCACCCCAGTGGTAGCGACGTTGGGCGTCGTAAGTGTATCGATCAAAATTTCGTCTTCGTTGAAGATTGTCACAGTGAATTGCTCGATACTGAACTCGCTGAACAGCGTTAGACCGATGGCATTGATCGACGGAGCGAACGTCAGGTTTAGACCCACGCCATTATCGCTGAATACGCTCTTCTCTGTGTTACCACTGAATCCGATCCCGAGGGCAGCCAACTGACTGTTCGCCGCGTTGATCGTCAGGCCTGGGGCGATATCGCCAGGGGCGAAGATGCCATTGTTCGTCGAACTGTCTAGCGGGCCAGTGAACCCAACCCCGCCACCGTTTGCTACGTTGGCCATCGCGAACGTCTGACTCGTCAGCCCGGGCGCTGCCGCTTGGAAACTAGCCTGATCAGTGTAGACAACGAATGCTGCCTGGTTCTCGCCAGCGATACCTGCGAACGCCACTACGGCGACCGCAAACCTAATCATTCCACTCCGCATCTCAAAACCTCCTGATGAACTCGCCTTGTCGGTCCCCGGCGTTGACGCTCGCGGCCGGGGTGGGCGCACCGACGACGCCGGGCGAGTTGGCCAGGCGACTTGGGTGGGCGACCCATTCGTGACTCAGTTTTCCAGTTACCGGTAAGATCGTCAAGGGTAATTTGAAGATTGGGCGGACTTCTCACACAAATAGTTTGGCCTCCGTTGCTCGCCGGGTCGGTCGCTACAATGACGGTTTCCGTCACCCCCGACAGGACATGCTCCCGATGGCCAACGTGATTACGCCGCGTGCGAAGGACTCCCCGCAGTGGTACCTCGACATCGTCAAGGAAGCGGGGCTGGCCGACAACTCGGACGTGCGCGGGTGCATGGTCATCAAGCCGACGGGGTACGCCATCTGGGAGAAGATGCAGCGCGGCCTCGACCGCATGTTCAAGGACACCGGGCACGTCAACGCCTACTTCCCGCTGTTCATCCCGATGTCGTACCTGGCCAAGGAAGAGGAAATGGCCGAGGGGTTCGCCAAGGAGTGCGCGGTCGTCACGCACTACCGGTTGAAGGCCGAGAAGGGCCAGCCGCTCAAGGTCGATCCGACGGCCGAACTTGAGGAGCCGCTGATCGTCCGGCCGACCTCCGAGACGATCATCTGGCGGACCTACAAGGACTGGATTCAGAGCTACCGCGACCTGCCGATCCTCGTCAACCAGTGGGCCAACGTCGTCCGCTGGGAGATGCGCACGCGGTTGTTCCTGCGCACGACCGAGTTCCTCTGGCAGGAGGGTCACACCGCCCACGCCAACCAGCAGGAGGCCGAGGAGGAGACGCTGCGCATGGTCAACGTCTACAAGGCGTTCGCCGAGGAGTTCATGGCGATGCCGGTGATGGTCGGGCCGAAGTCTGAGGGGCAGAAGTTCCCCGGCGCGATTTACACCCTGTGCATCGAAGCGATGATGCAGGACGGTAAGGCCCTGCAGGCCGGTACGTCGCACTTCCTGGGGCAGAACTTCGCCAAGGCGTTCGACTGCTCGTTCCAGAACGAGAAGGGCCAGCGCGAGTTCGCCTGGGCGACCAGTTGGGGCGCGAGCACTCGGCTCATCGGCGGGCTGATCATGACCCACTCGGACGACAACGGCCTCGTCTGCCCGCCGCGGCTCGCCCCGGTCCACGTCGCCATCGTGCCGCTGGGCCGCACCGACGCCGAGCGCGCCCCGGCCATCGCCGCCGCGGAAAAGCTCGCCGCCGAACTGCGGGGCTTGCCGCGCGACGACTTCTTCAGCTACGAGCCGATCACGGTCAAGATCGACGTGATGTTCGACAAGCAGCCCGGCTACCGGTACGCCGAGCACGAGTTGCGCGGGGTGCCGGTCCGCGTCGAGATCGGGCCGAAGGATTTGGAGAAGCAAGCTTGCGCGGTCGCCCGGCGGGACGTGCCCGGCAAGGAGGGCAAGCAGTTCGGCATCCCGCTCGACGGGGCGACTGCCCACATCAACACGCTGTTGCGCGACATCCAGGCCAGCCTCTTGAAGAAGGCGAAGGCGTACCGCGACGCCGGCTTGAAGACGGCCGACACCTACGCCGAGTTCCAGGAGAAGCTCGAACTCGGCGGCTTCGTCGCGGCCCACTGGGACGGCACGCGGGAGACCGAGGACAAAATCCAGGCCGAGACGAAGGCGACCATCCGGTGCATCCCGTTCGCCGAGAACGGCCTCGAAGTCGCCCCGGGGTCGTGCATGGTGACCGGTGCCCCGTCGAAGCAGCGGGTGCTGTTCGCGCGGGCGTACTGAGCTACGCCATCATCGCGCCGGCCATGCGGGCCTGCATGTCGGCCGGGTCCACGTCTTCGACGTGGGTGGCGATCATCCACTGGTGGCCGAACGGGTCGATGACCGTCCCGGCCCGGTCGCCGTAGAAGTGGGTCATCACGTCCATTTTCACGGTCGCGCCGGCCCCGACGGCCCGCGCGAACGAGGCGTCCACGTCCTCGACGTAGTGCATCATGACGACCGGCGTGCCGCCCAGGGTCGGCGGGGCCAGGTTGCCCCACTCGACGTTCTCGTCGGCGAGCATGAACTTCGAGTCGCCGAGTTGCAGTTCGGCGTGGGCGACCTTCCCGTCGGGCATGGCCAGCCGGTACAACTCGACCGCGCCGAACGCCTTCGCGTAAAAGGCGATGGCCGCCGCCGCGTCGCGGACGGAAAGGTAGGGCGTCAGGGTGCGGTAGCCTTCGGGGATCGGTTGAACGGACATGGGCGAACACTCCGGCGATCGGGTCCAGCGTGTGGCCGGGGTCGGAACGGCTCCGACCGCACGGGCGTACACGTGTGAACAGAATGCCAACACGACCCCCCGGTTGTCAACCCCATTCCCCATTGTTCGCCCGACTTCCCGACCGCGTTCATCCCGCGACGGGTTCCGCGTGGCCACAGTGCGGGCAAACGACGAGGTAACTCAGCCGTAGATTCCGGCAGCGCGGGCACGCCGACTTGCGGCCCGGCCGGCGGACGGCGAGGTACATCAGCCCGCCGTACCAACTCGCCAGCAAGCCGAGAATTCCACCCGCCAGAACGCCGAGGGGTAGCATGACCGCCAGCAAGGGCGTTGCCACCACCCAGCCGAGCAGCGGGCCGACCGCTTGAAAGGCGAAGAACGCGGCCGCCCACGGGAAGGGCGGCAGCCCGCGTGCTGCGGCGTCCTTGGCGAGTGCGACCCCGGCGACGAACACGCCGACGGCGTAAACGATCACCAGTAGCGTGATGAAAACGAGCATCAAGTAGCCGACCCCGAGCAGTCCGGCGACGACGCTTCCGGCGTTGGAGGTGTCCCGCTCGGCCGGCAGTTTGCCCCACGCCGGGTCGCGGTCCGGGACCGCCGGGGTCTTGACCGCCGTCGGGGCCGTGGTCGCCGTCTCCTTCTTCGACGGCGTCACCGCGTACAGCAGCACGCCGAGGATCAGCACGACGCCGAGGATCAACCCGCCCAGCAGCACCACGGTTTTCCGCACGTCGGTGCCGGACATCTCCGGCCCGGCGATCTCGACCGTCGGCGTACTCGGCGGCTTCGCGGACTTCGGCGCGGGGTGGGGAATTTGCATCCCCTCGCCGCACTCGGCGCACCGGGCGGTGAGGCCGGCCAGGTCTTTGGAGACGGTTTGTCGGTGGTCGCAGTGCGGGCAAAGGACGACGGGCATCGCAAAACCTCGGGCCAACGGGCGGTGACATCTTCGATTCGTTGCGACGGTGTGGAAGAATGTGACTCAACAACGGCTAACGGACATCGCTTTCGAGGGTGCTGGTCAGCCACAACCCGCCCCGCGAGGTGGTGCAAGATCGCACGGCACGCGGACAGCGCCAAGGTCGGTCGAGTAATCGGCCGGCGGCCGGCGAATCGTTCCGCGACCACCGGTCACGCCGGGCGTGTCGTCGCCCGGCGTGCGCGTTCGCGGCCGATCCAGACGCACAGCACGATGCTGCCGACGACCGCGGCGACGTAGGCCGCCGTGTGGTAGCTGCCGACCGTCAGCGCGGCGACGTGCCGCTCGGGCGGGATCGCCGGTCCGAGGACCGGGTCGAGTTGCACGCCGAGGACGGTCGCGGTCCGCCAGACGCTCGCCCCGGTCACGGCGACGACCCCGGCCACGCCCGCCGCCGTCACGAGCGTCGGGCGAATCAGTTCGCGCGCGGTGAGGGGCGGTCGCGGGCCGACGGTCGCGGCCAGTCCCGCCGCGTAGCCGAGCGCGATGCCGCCGCCGGCCGCGCCGAGCACGCCCCAGACCAGGCCGACGAGCGTCGGGTGGGTGAGTCCCGGGATCGGGTTGTGCAGGACGGTGAAGTACTCGGGGCAGAGCCGGGCGCTGACCTGGTCCATCAGCACCCCGAACGCGGACATCGCGGCCGCGCCCAACAGCGCGGCGTGAACGCGGGTACTCGGCCGCCAGCACGCGAAGGCGGCGAGGGCCACGACGGCCACGGGGGTCGTGGCGATGCGGTACCACGGGAGCGGGTCCATCGGGCACCTGGTGTTCGGGCGACGGGGGCGGATGGGAATCGAACCCACCTGGGGCGTTGCTCACGCCCCAGGTGGTTTTTGAAGACCGGGACAATTGTTTCCGCAAACTACGATGAATAGCGATTTGTGTGGGCTGCTACGGCCGCTTGCACTTGACGCCACGTCAGAACGAGCGTGGGACGGGGGCGTGCCAGGTGTCCACCCCGCAAACTGACAGCTCGTTCTGCCGACAACCCTGCTTGCTCCACGACCCTGTCTGCGGCTTCATCTCGTGATCATCCCGCTACTTGGTCAGGCTGAAGTTTTTCTCGTTTTTGCCGGACTTCACTTCAAAATTCAGTTCGGTCGCATTTTCGTCGCTGTACTTGGGAGGGAGCATCTCCGCGCCGGCTTTCTGCACCCACTCCGCTTTCGGGTCGTCGTACATTTTCATCTTGGCCGTTTCTTTGGCGACCTTGATCTGAATCTTGTACCGCCCGACTGGCACATTTTGCACCGCGTATTTCCCGTTCTCGATCATTCCCCCGGTGGTCGGCCCCTTCCCGTCCGGCGACAGGAACACGATGGATCCGTTCTCGATCAGTTTATCTTCGTATGTCACTGTGCCGGACACTTCGGCATTCTGCGACCCGCCGCACCCCGAGAGAACGGAAGCGAAACCGAGGGCGAAGATCGCCCTTTTCATAGCGAGCATCATCATCTCCGGTTACTGGTTCGTGAGAACTTCGCCGCCGTCCATCGTCCCCATCGCCCGCCAAAGAGTCTGGGAAGTGCTGTTAACGAAGAAGCGGACGCTACCGTCGCCGAGTGTGGCATTCACCCCTCCGGTGTGCTTGCTGCGGGCGGCATTCTGAGCTCGGCTACCAGCCACCGACGGCATGTTAACCGGATCGGCGGTGGTGGACCAGTACACGAGGATGTCCGGGACGGAAGTGTTCGGAGTGTTGATAGTCATGAAATTGAAGCAGCCGCGGTCATTGTTGATGATGTCGCCCCGGATGTCGAATTTGTCATCCGGAGCCATTAGCCTCTCGGAGAGGAGCAATGTGTTCGACGTGCCGTCGGTCATGCCGACAATGGTGACACTCTTCGGAGTGTTTGAGCCGTCGGTGTACGCGAAGGGCGCGCTACCAAGGGTGATGGACGGTCCCGGGTCGGTGGCGTTGCCCCAGTTGACGGCGTAGTTCCCCCGCGCCCGGTAATACGGGTCGCCGAACCAGTAGGCCGGCCCACCTCGGTCGGAGGGGCAAAGGTAAGATGCGACTTGACTGGCCACGAGGTTGTTCGTGGACTTGGTCGGCCCACCGTTCGGGGGCTGAAAGAATCCGACCTTGGGATTGTACTGCGACGCCAGCGCCGTCTGCTCCATGTACGGCCAGAGCGGCGGAACCCAAGACGTGCGGGGGCTCCAAGTGCTGCCCCACGGGAACCGGTTGTTGACATCGTGGTAGCCGTGCATCGCCAGCCCCCACTGTTTGAGGTTATTGCTGCACTTCATGCGCGCGGCGGCCTCTCGCACTTTCTGGACGGCCGGCAGCAGCAGTCCGATGAGTATCGCAATAATTGCAATAACAACGAGTAGTTCGATGAGAGTGAAGCCTTTGCGACTTCGCAGGCTGGGGAGAGCCATGAGGACACCTCAAGAATTACAAGAGAAGGGAAGAGCGGCACCTTCGCAGAATTAGGAAGGGACTCTCGTCTAGATTACCCCGGATTTCTCGGGCTGACAATAGTCAAATGGCACGGCAGACAGAAGTGACGCACATCCTCGTTTGACGAGGCCAAGTAGTGTCGGCGAAAGCTCGCGGGACGGCTTAACAAGCGTCCCCGGAGGTAATTCGTTTGCACTATCAGGTGACGAGCAGCGACTTCGAGAGACTTCAAGAAAGCGAACGAGTGCAAGGCGTGCGGGCCGTACCCGGCACGTTAAAAGCCCGACGATTCGTGGCGTTTTGCTACGAATCGTCGGGCGACGGGGGCGGATGGGAATCGAACCCACCTGGGGCGTTGCTCACGCCCCACGCCGGTTTTGAAGACCGGGGCCGGCACCAGCCGCGCAAACGCCCCCCAGCGGACGCGAGCATTGTAAGCCCGGGCGCGCGGCTGCCCAGATTGGCCGCTCACGCCACGATGCCGTGCAGCGGGCCGCCGGTCGTACACAGGGCGTCCACACGCTTCGTGACGGCGGGGTCTTCGACGAGCGGCGGGGCCATGTGCGGCTTTAATCGGGCGTCGATCACGAGTGCCCCGCGGCAGCCGTAGTGCTTGCGGTGGGTGGTCGCGTCCAGGCCGAGCACGTCGGTCGCCGGGTTCGCGCGGGTGAAGGTCTCCCAGAGGAAGTTGTCGAACCGGCGGGCCGTGAACTCGGCGTCGTCCGTGAGGACCACCAGCGGCAGGCCGGGGTCGGCGAGTCGGCACTGCCGGGTGAACCGCTCGAACCCCGGCTCGTACTCGCCGGCGGCCAGCCCGGCGTGCTTCGGCGACGACACGGCGACGATGCCGGGGGCGACGAGCCGGGCGTCCCGGAAGCCGTCGGGCAGCGTCAGGTTCGGCGGCAAGGTTTTCGCCAGCGTTCGGCGCGGCGGGCCGACGGCGGCGATCACCAGCTTCGACCCGGCGTTCAAGCCCTCGCCGGCGGAGTAGTCGAGAGTGTCGATGGTCGTCCGCGTCTGGAAGTGCAGGTCGTTGGCCCAATCGACGCGCTCCAGCAGGTGCGCGAAGAACGCTTCGATGTGGTGGACGTCGAGGGCCGGGTTGTCCTCCTTCGCCACGATGAGCAGGAACTTCGCCAGCGACAGTTGCCCCTGGCCGAGGATCGCGCTGGCGATGGTCAGCAACTCTTGCGGCCGCTTGACGGCGTTGAACGGCGTGTACCGCTCGCTCCCGATCGCGAGCAACAGCGGGTGGACGCCGGCCGCATCGACCGCGTGGACGCCGTGGACGCCGGGCAGTACCGTCGGGATGATCGGGCCGGTCAAGTCGTGGATGAGCTGGCCGAACGACGTGTCCTCTTGGGGCGGCCGGCCGACCACCGTGAACGGCCAAATCGCGCCGGGCCGGTGGTAGACCCGCTCGACGCGCAGCACCGGGAAGTCGTGCGTCAGGGAGTAGTACCCGAGGTGGTCGCCGAACGGACCTTCGGGCTTGGTTGCGCTCGGCTCGATC
>JANYHV010000197.1 GCA_025362195.1 Fimbriiglobus sp.
CAGACGATTTGCGGCAAGTCCGGGACGTGGACGGCCGGGGACGCGACCGGCGTGTTGATGTGGTGGAAGATCATCTGCATGCGGTTGCGGCTGTCGAACGGGAGCTTTCCGGTCAGGGCCTCGTAAAAGGTCACGCCGAGCGAGTAGATGTCGGCGCGGGGATCGACGATACTGGCGTCCCGGGCCTGCTCGGGGGCCAGGTACGCGGCCGTGCCCGCGAGTTCGGACGTGCCGGCCGCGCCGGGGGCCAGGAAGGTCTTGGCCAGGCCGAAGTCGATCAGCTTGGCCACCCCGTTCGGGCCGACCAACACGTTGTCCGGCTTGATGTCCCGGTGGACCAGCCCGGCCCGCCAGACGGCCCCGAGGCCGTCCACGACCTGCGACACGAGGTAGACGGCCCACTCGACCGGCAGGGCGGACCCGCGGATGAGTTCGCCCATCGACCGGCCTTCGACGAACTCGGTCACGAGGAACGGCCACCGCGGGTCGAACCCGAAGTCGATGAACCGGACGACCCGGGGGTGCTTGACGCGGGCCAGGGACGCGGCCTCGGTCCGCATCTGCTTCATCGCGGCCGTGCGGTCGTGGACGTTCGCCCAGTTGATGATCTTGAGCGCGACCGGGCACCCGTTCTGCTCGTCCCAGCCGCGGAACACGAAGCACGACACGCCCGCCCCGAGTCGGTCCTGCAGCACGTACTGGCCGGTCGTGTCGCCGACCTCGGGGTTGACCGGCTCGGCCGGGGCGAAGTTGTCGTCGTTGGCCCGGGCGTCGAACTCGTCCGGGAAGACGCGGCGGGGCAGGTTGAACGACTCGGTCTCGCCGCCCCGGGCGTCGGCCTCGTCGCGGATCGTGTCGGCCACGTCGTCGTCGTCGGCGAACGGCGAGTGGACCGGGGACCCGGGCTTCCAGGTCATGCCGTCGCCCTTGCCGACGTAGTCGTCGAAGAGCGAGTCGTCGTGGTCCGGGGGAGGCGGCATAGTTTCGCGGGGGTCACGTCGGGAGCGCGGGATCGACCTTCCGACCATGCTAGCACACGCCGTAGAACCGGGCGAGCTTTTCCCGCACGTAGGCGACGAACTCGGCCGCGTCGAGCGGGTGCCCGGTCGCCCGCTCGCACAGTTCCCCGGCCCGGTACCGGCGGCCGTGCGCGTGGACGTTCGCCGTCAGCCAGCCGCGCAGGCCGGCGAAGTCGCCCCGCCGGGTGTCGTGGTCGAGGTCGGGCAGCGCCGCCGCCGCCGCCGCCATGAGCTGCGCGGCGTACAGGTTGCCGAGCGTGTACGTCGGGAAGTACCCGAACCCGCCGAAACTCCAGTGGATGTCCTGCAGGCAGCCCTCCCGGTCGGACGGCACGGTCAGCCCGATGAGCGCCGCGAACCGGTCGTTCCACGCCCCGGGCAGGTCGGCCACGGCCAGGTCCCCGGCGATCAGCGCCCGCTCCAGTTCGAGCCGCAGCGCGACGTGCAGGTTGTACGTCGCCTCGTCCGCCTCGACGCGGATCAGGGACGGCTTGACCTCGCTCACGGCGAACAAGAAGTCGTCCGGGGAGACGCCCTCCAGCGTCCCCGGGAAGGCCTGGCGGAGGCGCGGGAAGAAGGCCCGCCAGAAGTTCCCGGACCGCCCGACCTGGTTCTCCCAGAGCCGCGACTGCGACTCGTGAATGCCCAGCGAGCAGTACCCGCCGGCCGGCTGGCCGAACCGGTCGGCCGGCAGGTTTTGCTCGTACAGGCCGTGCCCGGCCTCGTGCATCACGCCGAAGAACGCCTCGTTGAAAAAGCGGGCGTTGTACCGCGTCGTCTGCCGGCAGTCGCCCGGCCCGATGCCCGAGCAGAACGGGTGGGCCGTCGTGTCCAGGCGGCCGCGCGAGAAGTCGAACCCGATGGCGGCGGCGGCGGACTCGGCGAACCACCGCTGGCGGTCGATCGGGTAGTCCCGCTCCAGCACCCCCGCCTTCGGCCGCTTGCCGCTGTCGATGGCCGCGGCGATCAGCGGGACGAGCGACTCGGTCAGGTCGGCGAACAGCGCCGCCACGCCGGCGGCCGTCGCCCCCGGCTCGTACTCGTCGAGCAGGGCGTCGTACGCCTCGCCGGCGAAGCCGACGGCCGCGGCCTCCTCGCGCTTGAGCGCGACGATCCCTTCGAGGTGCGGGCGGAAGGCGGCGAAGTCGTCGTCCCGGCGGGCGGCCGTCCACGCCTCGTGCGCGTCCGAGGTCGCCTTGGCCAACTCCTCGACGAGCCGCTTGGGCAGCTTGACCGCGCGGTCGTAACTGTGCCGCAGTTCGCGCACGTTGGCCGCCGCCAGGTCGTCGTCGAGATTCGCCAGTCCGCCCTCGCACGCGGCCAGCAGGTCGCCGAGCCGGGGGTCGGTCGCGCGGTCGTGGGCCAGGGCCGCGAGCAGGGCGAGTTGGTCCCCGCGGAAGGCCGCCCCGCCCCGCGGCAGGTACGTCTGCTGGTCCCAGCCCAGCACGGCCGCACACGATTGAAGCACGGCGTGCTCCTTGGTGCGGCGCAACAGGTCGGCGTAAGCGTCAACGGTCGAGAGTGTCATCGACTCGTTGTAAGAGAAGTCGCACGCCCCGGAGAGGGCGCGGAGGCCGGTCAATCCGGCCCGATTTTCGTCCGGGGAATGCCGGGCCAGACCGGGGTTACGTTTCGGGGGGATTCGTCCGATAAGAGAAGACGGGCCGGTTCTCCGGGGGTGGTGCGCATGCGGCGGGCGTTGTGGGTACTGGGGCTGGGCGTGGCCGTCGCCACGACGGGCTGCCGCGCGACCCGGCCCGACCCCACGCCGACCGCCGTGCCCGGGCCGGTCCTCGTCGAAGCGGCCCGGGCCGTACCCGCGCCGGACTTGACCGCCCTGCCCGCCGTCCTGCCCCTTTTGACCGCCCCGCCGGACGCGACCCGGTACCTCCGGCTGAGTGCGGAAGAGTGCCGCCGGGCGGCCTGCGCGCACGCGGCGCTGGCCCGCGGCATTCTCGCCGCGGCCGACGGCAACGCCGCCCCGAACCGCTTTTCGCCCAAGCAAATCGCCGTGGACGGCCTGCGCCGGACGGTGGCTAACGACCTGGCCCGGGAAGCCCGCAACCGCACGGCCGGCGGGGCACTCGAACTCTACTACCGGTTGCAAGAGGCCGAACTCCTGGCCGACCTGTTGGACCGCAGCCTGGCCGAGATCGACGCCCTGGTCCGGGCCGCCGACCTGCTCGCCGCCGGGGGCTTCAGCGAAGCCCCGGAAGCGTTCACCGTGCGGAAGGCGCAACTCGACTTGCGGGCCGAACGGCTCGCCCTCCGCGCCGGCATCCGCCGGTTGAACACCGAGTTGAAGCCGCTGCTCGGCCTGGCCGACGCCGACGCCAACCTGCTCCCGGCCGACGGCTTCCAGGTGGCCACGGACGCCCTCGACGCCCCCGCGGCCGCGGCCCGGGCGGTCGCCGGCCGCGGAGACTTGCGGGCGATCCGGGCGTTGCAGACGGGCCTGGACAAGCAGACCGTCGATGCCGTGCGCCAGGCCATCGCCGGGCTGCTGCCGCCGCTGGGGGCGATCACGGCCGCGGCCAACACCCTCGCCCCGGGCGTGCAAAAGCTCCTGCCGTTCCTCGAAAAGACCGACGTGGCCAAGGTCCGCCGGCAGTTGCAATTGTTCCAGGAGGACCGGGAGCGCGAGGCGGCCAAGGAGGTCGCCGAGGCGGTGGACGACTACCACTCGCAGCGGGAACGCCTGACGGTGAGTCGCCGCCGGGTGGCCGTGGAAGCGGCGCGGGTCGCCGACCTGACGGTGAAGCGGGACAACGGCCTGCCGGTCGAGGCCGACCTGCGCAAGGCCCGCCTCGACGGGCTGGCCGCCGAGCGCGAGCAACTCAAGGACGCCTACGCCTGGAAGCGGGCCGACGTGACCATCCGCAAGCTCCTCGGCGTCTTGTGCGACGGCGACGGCGACTGCGGCTGCCCGTGAGCCGGGCCGCCGGGGCAAGTTGGGCTTCAATCGATGGGTCGAGATCGGTATGCCTCTCGTAACGTCCGACGTTTCGGGAGGTCCGGTCATGGGTTATCGCCTACTACTCGCCTGTGCCGCCCTGGCGCTCGCCCGCCCGTGCCACGCCGCCGAACCGGCACCTCTGTTGGGCGGGGCGGACGGCCTGTTCGCCCCGCCCGCCGTCCGCCGCGAGCCGGTCCCCGCCGTGGAAGCCCCGATGGCCCCGGCGTGGGACGACACGGGCGTCCGGGTCGATCTCATTCTCGGCCTGCCGACCGCGTTACGGGTGCAATGCCGGCTGGCCGACACGCGGACCTGGGTCGAAGGCGGGGCGGCGGTTTACGTCATTCTCCCGAGCGTCTTCCTGGGCCTGCGCGTGGACGGCCTGTTGCACCGGTCGGCCACGGACGGCCTGTTCGTCCGCCCCGGCATCGACGTGTACTACGTGCCCGTTTACGGGAGCGGTTGGTTCACGGGGGACTACCGGAGCGGGGTGGCCGTGATCGCCGCCGACTTCGACATGACCTGGCAGCACCGCTGGTCCGAACGCCTGTGCGGGACGGTCGGCCTGAAGCTCGGGTGCGGGATCGGCGCGACGAATTCCGCCCTCTTCCCCGTGCCGATTCTCGGCGTCACCCTGGGCCTCCAGTTTTAAATGCCAGTCGTGTTAGCCCGACGCGCGAGCGAGGGACGCGGGAAGACATCGCCGGTGGGGGAGTCCAGTCCAGCACCCCCAGGGAGTCTCCGCGCGTCCCTCGCTCGCGCGTCGGGCTAACACGATTCGCCTGCGGCGGTCAAAACACGTCGGCGGGGTCGGCGCGGACGAGCCGGCCCAGCGCGAGCAGGCCGGAGGCGACGCACATGGCGACCGTCGCCGCCAGGACGATCAGCGCCCGCTCGACGCTCATCCGCAGGGGCAGGCCGCTCAACTCGCCGAGGGACACGTACAGGGCGTAGCTCACGGCGAACCCGGCGGCGTACCCGGCCGCCGCCAGGATGAGCGACTCCTGCACGACGATCCAGGCCAACGCCCGGTTGGTGTACCCGACGGCCTTCAGGGTCGCGTACTCGGGCAGGTGGTCGGCCACGTCCCCGGAGAGAATCTGGTAGCAAATCACCAGGCCGACGGCGTAGCCCATAAACATGCCGAACCCGAAGGCGAAGCCGATCGGCGTGTTGCTCAGCCAGAACGCCTGCTCGCGGGCCACGTACTCGGGGACCGTGTACACCTCCACGTCCGGGTCCGGCTCGCCCCGCGCGAAGACCTTCGTCAGTGCCGCCCGCACGGCCTCCCGGTCGGCCCCCGGGTCGAGGCGGACCAGGCCCAAATCGACGTCGGCCAGCGGCGCGCCCAGCGCGGTCGGCCGGCGCAACCGGTCGGCGAAGGTCTCCGTCGAGACGATCATCGCGCCGTCGGTCGTGAAGTCCGGGCCGAGCGCGAACGAGCCGACGAAGGTGACTCGGCCGCCGGACAGTTCGGTGCTGACCCCGGGCGTGAGCGGGCCGAACACGGTGGACCCCGGCTCGTCCCCGGCGGCGCTGTTCCGGTCGAACAGCGCGTTCCCCGGCACCTTGAGGACCGCCGCCCGGTCGCGGGTCAGTTCGGGCAAATTCAGCAGCTCGGCGTCCGGGTCCACGCCGATGACGCGGATGGCCCGGCTCGGCGTCCGCTTGTCCGGGTCGGGGTCGGCGTCCCGGAGGACGCCGAAGCCGTTATCGACGTACAGCGGATCGACGCGGGCCACCCCGCCGACCGCCGCCGCCTGGGCCAGCCGCCGCCGCGGGAAGGTCGCCCGCATGACGAGCGCCTGGCGGTTCGGGGACACGAGGACGAGGTCGGCGTTGAGCCGCTCGTGGAGCAGCGTCTGGCTGTCGAGGAGCGCCCCGCGGAACCCGAGTTGCACGAAAATGAGCACCACGGCAAAGACGATGCCGAGTACGAACAGCGCGAACCGCACCCGGTCGTGCGTCAAGTTCGACCAGGCCAACGGCGTCGGCATCGGGGCAGTCCGGGTTACGGGGAGTGAGTCGGCCGTTTGCAGGGAAACTCTACGTGCGGCTCCGCCAAACGGCCGGGTCGCGGCTGTTGTGAAACACCGCGATGACCTCGACCCGGTCGGCGTGAGGGCGGTAGAAAATGCAGTAGGGGAACCTGCGAACCACGTCCTTGCGGACATCGTCGATCACGACCTGGTGGATTCGTGGGTTGGCAGCGATGCGATCGAATACCTGCTGGACCGCCGCCGCGAACTCCGACCCGAGGCCGACCCGCTGGGCGTCGTACCAGTCGAACGATTCGTCGAACTCGTCCCGGGCAGCGTCGCGCAAAACGACGGGGAGCCTCACCGCCGCGCCCGGGCGAGGGCTTCAGCCTTGACCACTTCCCACGGCGTGACCGCGTCGGGCCGGGCATTGCTGTCGGCGAGGCGGCGCTCCAACTCCGTGCGCTGCGCGGGGGTCAGGGGGGCCGCCGCGGCGTCCCGCGCGACGCTCTCCCAAATCGCTTCGGCGACGGCGAGCCTCTCCTCGGGGCTGAGGCAATCGAGGCCGAGTTCCTGGAGCGTCGGTGCCATGTCAACCTCGGGCGGGGTCGGAGTTTCAGTATCGTACCGACCCGGAACGGGAAATGGTACGCGCACCGGTAGCGATCCCGTGGCGATTCCCGCCGCGTGGGTGCGTCAAGTCGGTCTCGCGCGGACGTGCCCCGCCACCCACGCGGTAAACTCGTCCCGGGACAGTTGGCCCGCCGCCAGCAGCAAGATGACGCGCTCTTGGTCGTCAACGTCCGCCAGTAACTCCCACCCGTTCAGGATGAGGAACGTCTCCATCGCCGCGTGTCCGATGCGCTTGTTGCCGTCGAGGAACGGGTGATTGCAAACCAACGAGAACCCCAGGGCGGCAGCCTTCCCGACCAGGTCCGGGTACAAGTCGTGGCCGTCGAACGACATCAGCGGCTGGGCGTGCGCCGACTGGAGCGCGCCGAAATCTCGCACCCCGGCCATGCCGCCGGATTGTTGCAAGATCAGGCGGTGGAGTTCGAGAATTTCCGCCAGCATTAAGGTGCGGATCACGCCAGCCGCCGGTACAGTTCGGCGTTCTTCGCCAGGACGTAGGCGGCCGCCTGCTGGAACGCCTCGTCGGGCCGTTCCAACAGTTGCTCGGCGTGCCGGCTCAGGAACGCTTCCGGGGTCAGGCCGGCGTGCGCCGACCGGGTCCGCAACTCGTCCAGGCCGGCGTCGGAGAGGGTGATCGAGATCGTCGCCATGACATCGCCCCGCGGGTCTCGGGCCTTTCCCAGACTAATGACCCGACCGGCGTTGGCGAGCCCAAACATCGGCCGAGGTGGTCGGCCAGTTGTGCCGGCCGCGCTCCCCGGGATTTTTTCGATTTCCGCTCAAGTCCGGCGGATCGCGGCGCAAGTCGTGCATTTATGGTACTTTTCGAGTAGCCCGCCGCACCCCGAGACCGCCACCATGTCGCGCACCCGCCTGCACCTGTTTGAACTCGACGACCGCGCCCTGCCGAGCGTCGGCGTGGACGGTTTGATCGCCGTCGGCGCGGACGCCGGGGGGCTGCCCGAGGTCAAGTTGCTCGACGCCGACGGCAGTTCGCGCGGCAGCTTCCTGGCCTACGACGAATCGTTCCGCGGCGGCGTCCGGGTCAGCGTCGGCGACGTGACCGGCGACGGTCGGCCGGACATCGTCACGGCCCCGGGCGTCGGCGGCGGGCCGGAGGTGAAAATCTTCGACGGCGACACCGGCCGGGAAATCGCGTCGTTCTTCGCCTACGACCCGGCCTTCCGCGGCGGCGTCAGCCTGGACGTGGGCGTCCTGAACGGGCGGGAGGTGATCGTCACCGGGTCGGGCCTGAGCGGTGCCCCGGTGGTCAAGGTGTTCGACGGCCCGTCGCGGCGCGAACTCCTCCGCTTCACCGCCTACGACCCCGGCTTCCTGGGCGGGGTCAATGTCGCCGTCGGCAACGTGCTGGGCGACGCCCGCGGGCAGATCGTCACCGCCCCCGGGCCGGGCGGCGGGCCGCACGTCAAGGTGTTCGACGGCGGCACCGGCGCGGAGCGGGCCAGCTTCTTCGCCTACGCCCCGGGGTTCACCGGCGGCGTGTCGGTGGCCACCGGGAACGTCGTCAACCTGGGCGGGCGGGACGCCGTCGTCACCGGCGCGGGGCCGGGCGGCGGGCCGCAGGTCAACATCTTCGACGCGGTCTCGGGCAAGTCCGTGCAGACGCAGTTCGCCTACTCGGCCGACTTCCGCGGCGGCGTGAACGTCGGCGTCGTCCAGGGCGGCCCCGGCCAGTCCGACCGCCTGATCACGGCAGCCGGCCCGAGCGGCGGGCCGCAGGTGAACGTCTACAACAACTGGAACAGCAACAATTACTACGGCGGCGGCCCGGGGTACGGGTACGGCGGCCTGGGGTACGGGGCGTTTGGCCTGGGCAACAGTTTCTTCGCCTTCCCGAGCTACTTCACCGGCGGCCTCGGGTTCGGCACCGGGTACGGCCTGTTCGGCAACTACGTCCCGCTCTTCCGCCCGTACTTCGGCAGCGGCGGGTTCTACAACACGTTCGCGCCGCCGGTCTACGTCGTCGATAACGTGTACGTCGATCCGGCCGTGTACGACTACGGCGGCTCGTACCCGGGCGATTTCGGACCGGTCTACGACACCAACCCGGCGAACTTCGTCCCCGACACGATCCCGTACATCGAAGACAACGCCGCCGGCGACTACTACTCGGACGCGGGCTACTACGACGCGGGGTACTACGACTCCGGTTACTACGACGACTACGGGTACTACGACTCCGGTTTCGGCGGCTACGACGATTTCGGCGGCGGCTTCGGCGACGGGTTCTGAGTGCCGGCGGGACCGGCCTTGTCGTCCGCGTAGCCGGTGTACAGGACGACGTTGCCGTGCACGTCGCGCAACTCCTTGGTGGTGCCCCCGCGGGTCTCGCGGACGCTCACCGCGTAGGCCTTCTGGCCGCCCTGGCGGAACGACAGGGACAGGAGGCCGCCGTCGTTCGTGAACAGCGGCGTCTCCTTGGACCCGGCGAGCATGTACGCGAACGGGCCGAAGGCTTCGACCTCGGCCCCGTCGGACAGGTGCAACAACGACTGCTTGCCGCTGGAGTTCTCCGTCTTCCAGCCGAGCACCCAGACGCGGGCCCCGGCCCCGCGGGCGGTCAGCATTGGGCTGCGGCCGTACTCGGTGTTCAACTGCCGCGCCCAGACCTGTTGCGGGCCTTGAACGCGGTACCGCGACCCCATGCAGTCCTCGACGAAGAACTTACCGCCGGTCGCCGTGTTCACGTAGCACGGCGTGTCCCCGTCGCCCCAACCGCCGCCGATGCTGCCGTGCTTCCAGGCGACCGTCCGCCGGCAGGCCTGGTCCAGGGCGATGGCCCCGTCGTCCCCGACCGTCTCCAGGTGCTCGATGACCAGTGGGTCGGGCGAGTCCTCGGCGACCCGCCAAATCGCCCGCGGCTTGGCCTTGTCCGCGAATGCCCCGCCCCGGCCGGCGACCGTCGCGTGCGCGCTGTGAATGTGCTTGACGGTGGCCGGGACGGTCAGCGTCCGGGCGACGACGAACCGCGACTTGCCCGGGAACCAGACGGTCGCCTTGCCGCTGTCCGGGGCCTTTTGGACGGCCGCCCCGCACTCGGTCTTGCCGTCCGGGTTGGCCCCGTAGTCGAGCACGTTGGCCCAGGTCGCGGGGTCCCCGTCGGCGGGCGCGTCGGGCGTCGCCTCGACCGGCAGGCGGAGCGTCTTGCCCGGACTCGGGAACAGACTCCGCGGGGCGGCGCTGGCGTACTCGGCCACGGTCGTCGGCTGGCCCGTCATGGGCACGTCGCGGCCGGCCTTCGACGGGTCTTGCAGGACCTTGCCGTAGCCCCGGACGGTCACGTCGCGCAACAGGGTGTCGCGGGAAATGATCGCCGGCTGGTCGGGCGACCCGCCGGTCAACTCCGCGTCGAGGAGCAGGTTGAACCCGTCCGGCGACACCAGGGCCGGCACGGCGTTCGTACTCTTCAGGCCGCGGATGTGGGCCTGGGCCGTCTTGTTGTAAATCCCGGCCTTCCGCTGGCCCGTCAGGGTGATGTTTTCGAGAGTCATGCTGTAGTCCATCGGCACCCACCGGACGCCGTAGTCGAACCCGACGACCTCGACGTTCTTGATCAGGCCGGGGCCGGGCCACGACCGCTCCATGCCGATGCCGGCGTACCCCGCGCCGTCCCCCGACACGATCCGCACGTCGGTGATCGCCCCCTGGTTGCTCACGACGTAATCGATGCCGACGGCCCCGGGGTTGCCCTTCCCGGTCTCGACGGTCAAGTTGCGAATTGAGTTGTTGAAGCCCTGGTTGTTGCCGCCGTCCCGGAACGGCTGCTCGGACGCGGTGACGATCATGCCGAGCGGCTTCTTCGGGTCGCCGAACCCCGGGGCGTTGTCGATCAACCGGAGGACGACGCCGTCCCGGCTCTGGCCGCGGAAGCTCATGCGGCCCCACCACCCCTTCGGGTTGGCCGGCCACGTGTTCTTGCCCTTCCACTCCAGCGGCTTGCTGATCTTGTACGTGCCGTTCGGGAAGTAGACGAACCCCTGCGTCCCCATCATGTCCCGGGTGGCCGCCAGGATCGCGTCCGAGGCGTCGGCCGCGCCGGTGTTGTCGGCCCGGTACGGGGCCTTCGTCACGTCCGCGACGCCCGGATCGACCGGGAACCGGATGTCCTCCGCGCGGACCGGGCGGCCGAGCGCCAACAGTGCGACCGCCAGAAACACGCACCGACCCGTCGCACCGTGCTTTGCGTTCATTCCGCCCCCGGAGTCACCCGTCGAGAATTGCGTGGCCTGCCCTCGCGGACAGCGTAGACGTTGCCGTTCTTGACGACCAAGAATTGAACGTCCCACGGCCCGCGGGCGGGGTTACTTCTCGCGGCGTGCCGACCACTCGGTGAGTTGTTCCAGGATCGTGCGGCACTCGCTCGCCGGCAGGCAGGTCAACGCGGACCGGGCGTTCCGCGTGAACTCGTCGGCCCGGCGGCGGGCGTAGTCGAAGCTGCCGGTCTCGGCGAGCGCGGAGGCCACGTGGGCGCGGTGCCCGGCGTCCCCGGTCCGCAGCTTGTCCCGGAGGCGGTTGGCCTCGGCCGGGGAGAGCTTGGCCAGGGCGTGGATGACCGGCAGGGTCAACTTCTGCTGCTCCAGGTCGGTGCCCAGGGTCTTGCCGGCGGTCTGCTCGGACCCGACCAGGTCGAGCAGGTCGTCGGCGATCTGAAAGGCCAGGCCGAGGTTCCGGCCGTAGGCCGCGAGTTGCTCGGCGACCTCGTCCCCGGCCCCGGCGTACAGTGCCCCCATGCGGGCGCTGACTTCGGTCAGCGCGGCCGTTTTGCCGTCGATGATCTGGAAGTAGTCGGCCTCGCTGAGGTGCAGGTTACCGCGCTCGCTGACCTGCTTCAACTCCCCCGCGCACACGCGGTTGGTCGCCTCGCCGATGAGCTGGCAGGCCCGCACGTCCACCGTGCTCGACAGGTGGAAGGCGTGCGTGAAGAGCAGGTCGCCGAACAGGATCGCCGCCTTGTTGCCCCACTCGACGTTGACCGTGCGGACGTGCCGGCGGGTGTCCGCTTCGTCCAGCACGTCGTCGTGGACGAGCGTCGCCGTGTGGATCATCTCGACCACGGCCCCGAGGGTGTGGTGCGCCGGCGTGACCGTGCCGCACGCCCGGGCGACGAGGAGCAGCAGCGTCGGCCGGAGGCGCTTGCCGCGGTAGTGCTTGAGGTGCTGGACGAGGCCGCCGATGGGCGTCTTGTAGCTGGCCAGGGTCGAGGCGAAGACGCGGTCGGTGGCGTCGAGGTCGGCGGCGACGGGGCCGAACGGGAGGACGCTGGGCTTGTGCCGGCCGTTGGCGTGCGCCGGGTGGGCCGGGTCGAGGGCGGTCATCGTCGCCTTACTTTCCGCCCTCACGCGCGGCGTCGCGGTGGAAATCACCGGACCGGCCGCCAGTCTTGGCCTCGAGGCGGACGGCACCGATCGTCATGCCGCGATCGACCGCCTTGGCCATGTCGTAGACCGTCAGGGCTACACTTGTAACCGCGACGAGCGCCTCCATTTCAACACCCGTCCGGCCGAATACCCGCGCCGTGGCCGTGATCGAGAGCGTGACCTCGTCCGGGAAGGCGAAATCGACCGTCACCCCCGTCAGCGGCAGCGGGTGGCACAGCGGAATGATCGTCGCCGTCTGTTTCGCCCCCATGATCCCCGCCAGCCGCGCGACGGCCAGCACGTCCCCCTTGGCAATCCCGCCGCCGCGAATCAGCGCGAGCGTCGCCGGGAGCATCGTGACCGACCCCGAAGCCGTCGCCGTCCGCACCGTCTCCGGCTTCCCGCCGACATCGACCATGCGCGCGGCCCCGGCGTCGTCGAAGTGCGAAAGCGGATTCATGGGGGCATTACTCGGGGGTGATGGTGGCACGACGCATGACGAGGAACGCTTCCTTCAGCTGCAAACCGACGGAACTGTCCGGCTGGTCGAGCAAAAGCCATTGGTAGAAGTCGAGAAATTCAGTCCGGCAGCGGTGAAATAGGTGCAGGAAGTGTTGAATGAACCCCAGACAATCCAGCACGACGAACTCGGTGCCGCCGGTGGCCTCGTAGAGTGTCACCGCGTATTCGCTCACGGTCGCGTCGATGCGGTCGGTCGTGATGATTACATAGTTGTCGATACGCTCTTCGCGGCCGGCAACTTTCTGCACCGCCCGATCGAGATCGTCCAGGGTGACAACTTTGTGCTTCATCTCGTAGACGGTGCAAACCCGGTCGTCCGACGCCAGCATCACTTCGATGTCTCCGACGGCCCCGGTCTGTTGGTCAGCGGCATTGTGACTGTGCAACGGCAGCAGCCGTTCTCCTAATCGATGTCCGGCCGCCTGATACGCAGCTGCAACGATCAGCACAGGTAATCGGCTGGAATGTGTGCAAGCAAGGTGTTGCCGCATCAGCGACACGATTGCTTCCGAGGAGAGCGGCAAGGCGTCCGCTCCCGAACGCAATTCGGACTGGAGTTGCGCGAGCCGTTTAAGCCTTTCGTCCCGAATTTGAACCAGGGTGCGAATGACATCTAGCAGGACAGACTCGGCCGATTCACGCTTCTCAGCGACCTCATTCAATAGCAGTTGCGTGTCGGCGTAAAGTTGCCGTGGTTTCCCGATGAGGACGACATCAGGTGTGATAGCCATCCCAATGTTCCGAAGGACGGGCGTCAACAACGCCGTCGTCGAGTTGCAAGGCAAGCGGTGCGATTGAACAAACCTACCGACATGCTGCTCGTCGAAACTGCGGCCGGAGAAGGAATCGGGCGTGCCAATTTCCGTGTACGGTTTTCGCGGGTCGATTTCGGGTCGATCGAGCTTGGCGATCATGCACGCCATGAGCAACCGGACGCACGCGCGATTGCTTTCCGACCGGCAGATGGCATCGACTCGCGTTCGGTTCTCTTTGGAGCGTACCGATCTTTTAGTCAATTTGGCGCTAGCGCTAATCAGGAGTTTCTCCAACCTTTCACTCGGCGTCATCGAACAAGTCTCCTGGCGGCCTGGCCGCGAACTCGCCGAGCTTGAAGTTAGTCCACAAGACTTCGACACGCTTATCTTTCGTCGAGTGAATTGTTCGGGCGGCGGAGTGGTAGACTTTCCATTTCGGAGCCGAGTAGAGTTTGCGCATCAGATCGCAATCGTAATTGCTGATTGCGACTAACCCGGTAGCCGCGTTCAAGGCGGTTGCCAGGTCGCGGTGTTGGCGGTCGGTCATTTCGTGGCCATAAGCCTTGGCGTCGCCTCGGGTGTCGTGGACGTAAGGCGGATCGCAATAAAAGAGCGTGCCGGGGCTGTCGTACAGCCGAATCACGTCGAGGGCTGGGCGATTCTCGATCTGTACCCGCAAAAGGCGTTCTGCGATCTCTGGTAGGGCTTCGACTCCTCCGAGCCAACGGCTGACGACTCCGCTCATGTTCGCCCGGCTGGTATTTTTGCAGTTCGCCCACCGGCCTAGTGTCGCCGTTTGGGCGAGTCCGGTTCGCACCTGACGTGCGCGGACGTAGAATCGGCGGGCTCGTTCAACGATCCCTACGCTCACGTCGTACTCGCAGGCCAACCCGAACTCCTCCCGACTGAAAGGAGTGAGGCCGATCTTTTCCACCAGTTCAGGCTTGTTGTCGCGCAGCACGCGGAAGAAGTTCGCTACCTCGCCGTCGAGGTCGTTGTACGTTTCGACCGGGGACGGCGGGCGGTTCAGAAGGACCGCGGCCGAACCGGCGAACGGTTCGCAGTAGTGGTGGCACTCCGGCAGCAGCGGCAGCAGCCAGTCGAGGTGCGAGTACTTTCCGCCGTACCAGCCGAATGCGATCAGCTTGCGGCCTGTTGGGGCAGAAACCGGCGGCGGTGAGTTGCGGCGAACTGCCATCGACAAACTCCGGTGTTTCGAGGGAGCGTGTCCGACCCGCGATTGGATATTCTACAGTCCGGCGACGAACGCCCAATTCATAAGCCGCTAATCGTACTTCACTCGAACACCTCGGGGACGACGTTGCCGGCCACGTCCGTCAGGCGCTCGTCGCGGCCGTCGTGGCGGACGGTCAGTTGCTCGTGGTCGAGGCCCAGCATCCACAACAGCGTGGCGTGGAAGTCGTTGACCGCGACGGGGGTCTTCACCGCGTGCAGGCCGAAGTCGTCGGTCGCGCCGATCGTCCGGCCGCCGACCGCGCCGCCGCCGGCCAGCCACATCGTGTACCCGAGCGGGTTGTGGTCGCGGCCCTTGCTGCCCTGGCTGTTCGGCGTTCGGCCGAACTCGCTGCACCAGACGACCAGCGTGTCCTTGAGCAAGCCGCGCCGCTTCAGGTCGGTGAGCAGGCCGGCGATCGGGCGATCGACGTGGCCGCACATCTTCTCGTGGTTCTGGTTCACGTCGTCGTGGGCGTCCCACTGCACGCTCAACGGGCCGCCGCCGCTGTACACCTGCACGAAGCGGACGCCGCGCTCGACCAGCCGGCGGGCGAGCAGCAGGCGGGTGCCGAAGTCCTGGGTGCGGGGCTGGTCGAGGCCGTACAGGGCCTTGGTTTCCTTCGTCTCCTTCGACAGATCGACCGCTTCGGGGGCGTGCGTCTGCATCCGGAAGGCGAGTTCGTAGCTGGCGATCCGGGCTTCGACCGCGCTATCCCCGCCCTCGGGCAGGTTCATCGCGTTCAGGGTCCGGACGAGGTCGAAGGTGCGGCGGTTGGCCTCGGGGGTGACGCCGGCGGGCGGTTGCAAGTTCAGGACCGGGGCCGCGCCCTTGCGCAACAGCGTGCCCTGGTAAACGGCCGGGAGGTACGCCGACCCCCAGCACGGGGCACCGCCCTCCGGCACGCCCTCGGGCTGCGGCATGACGCAGTACGCCGGCAGGTTCTGGTTCTCGGTACCCAGGGCGTAAGTGACGTAGGCCCCCAACGACGGGTGGCCCATGAGCGTGCGGCCGGTGTGCAGTTCGTACATGGCCGGGGCGTGGATCGTGCACTTGCCGGTACACGACTTCAAAAAGGTGATGTCGTCCGCGCACTTGGCCAGTTCGGGCATCAAGTCCGACACCCACGCGCCGCTCTGGCCGTGGCGGGCGAACTTGCGCGTGCTGGCGAGGATCGTTTCGCCGCCGCTGGTGAACTGGCTCTTGGTCTTGCCCAGGGACGCGGGCAGCGGTTGGCCGTGCCGCTTCGTCAACTCCGGCTTGGGGTCGAAGAGGTCCATCTGGCTCGGGCCGCCGGTCATGAACAGGAAGATGACCCGCTTGGCCGTCGGCTCGTGGTGCGGCTTCTTCGCGGCCAGCGGGTGGCCGGGCGCGCGGCCGGCGTCGGCCCGGGCCTGCTGGGACGTGAGCCAGTGCAGGGCGAGGCCGCCGAAGCCGCCGCCGGCGTGGAAGAGGAAGTCCCGTCGGCTCGCGGCCGGGCGTTGGTGCGGAGTCATACCCGAGAGTGTAACCGAGACGGCGGCGCATGGCAAAAGCGAAGCGGGCCAGTCACCGGGGGATGGTGACTGGCCCGCTTCGCTTCGGGGGGAAACGACTTGGGGGGAATCGCTCGGCTCCGGGCGACCGCCGCGGGGGGAATGCTGCGGTCGTCCGGGGCCGAGTTGGTTCGTCCGGCGGGGGGAATGCCGGGCGAAACCGTTGCCGTCGTGACTCATTTGGGGGGAAGTTCACTCCGACGAAAGTGACTCAAGCAGCCGGTGTGCCAATCGAGAATCTCCCGCGGATATGCCACGAATTGCAGCGTTTTCACGCGGACCGGCTCGGCGATTGTCATTTCGCCCCGGCCCGGTTGTAAAAGTTGCCAGCACAAATTACCGGCCGGTCGCCAGTTCCGCCACCAGCGCCCGCAAGAACGGCTCGGCGTCCGAGACGATGCCGACGGTCTGGGTCGTGCCGCGGTCCATGAGCTTGGTCACGGTCGCCGGGCTGATGTCGATGCAGGCGACCTTGACCCACGCCGGGAGGAGGTTGCCGACGGCGATGCTGTGCAGGGTCGTCGCCACCATCAGGCAGAAGCCGACGCCGGGGACGTGCAACCGCATGGCCGCCTGGGCGTCGAGCGCGTCGGTGATGACCTCGGGCAGCGGGCCGTCGTCGCGGATGCTGCCGCACAACACCGTCGGGATGTCGCGCTGCACGCACTCGAACATCACCCCCGACGTGAGCTTGCCGGCCGCCACGGCCTGCGGGATGCCGCCCAGCCGGCGGACGGTGTTGATGGTGCGCAGGTGGTGCTCGTGGCCCTCGTCGGTCGGCAGGCCGTGGTCGAGCGACACGCCCAGGCTGGTCCCGTACAGGGCCTGCTCGATGTCGTGGGTGGCGAAGGCGTTGCCGGCGAAGATCACCTGGACGTAGCCGCGGCGGACCAGTTCGGCGACGTGCTCGCCGCCCCCGGTGTGGACGACGGCCGGGCCGAGGACGGCCAGTATCTTCTCGCCGGCCGCCTTGGCGTGCCGCATCGCCTTGGCGATCTCGCGGACGGTCACGCCCTTGGGCCGCTCGCTCGACACCGGGCCGGCCATGAACTCGAACAGGTTGCGCTTGCGGATCTCGGCCTCGGGCGGGAAGACCCGCACCCCGCCCCGGCCGACGACGATGGCGTCCCCCACTTGGACCCCGGTCATCGGCACGCACCGCACGGCCAGCCCCTCGGGGTCGGCGAGCAGGCCGCAGTCCATCTCCTGGTCCTCGACCTCGACCCACTCGCCGTGCAACCGGACCTGGGTGCGGAAGTTCGCCGTGCAGTAGAAGCCGTCCGGGAACGCGCCGGCGGTGTCGGCCGGGGCGAGGGCGGCGTCGGCGCTGTGGACCGGGACCGCGCCGTGCGAGTGGATTTCGGCGAGCAGGGCGTCGAGCTTCGCCGGCGTCTCGGCCCGCACCTCGATGAGGACTTCACTGGGGTCGTCCGACCGGTCGCCGAGCTTGAGCGAGTCGATGTTGTACTGCCCGCCGCGCACCTGAATGGCGTCCACGACCTTCGAGAGCAACAGCGAGTCGATGATGTGCCCGGCCATGACGACCTGCTCGACGAACGGAAACTTCTCGGGCATGGACGGGCCTCGGATCGGAATTTCACCACGGAGCAAACCAGAAAACCGATTCACCACAGAGCTAACAGAGTGCACAGAGCAGAAAAGAGAGAGTTTAAGAGGCGTAACGCCAGTCGCGGAGACTCTCGACCGGCGTAGCCGCACTCTTTCTCTCTTGGTTTGCTCTGTGTTCTCTGTGACCTCTGTGGTGAATCGGTTTACCGGCTAGCTTACGCTTGCTTTTTGCCGTCGAACATCGCTTCGGGGTTGGCGGGGTTGTCGCTGTCGAACCACTCGGGCTTGAAGTCGATGCGCTGCCGGTGCTTCATCGCCAGGTTGGCGGTGAGGGCCAGGATCGCGTCGGCCATCGCCACCTCGCCGTGGCAGCGGGGCAGGTCTTGCGCGTACTTGCCGTCTTCCTTCTTGGCGTAGCCCTTCGCCTTGTCCCACTTGCGGATGCAGTAGGCGAAGTGCTCCATCTCCTCGCGGTAGCCGCGGCTGACCGCCGCCGCCGCGCCGCCCTCGGCCTTGACCGCCGACGCGCTCGGCCCGCCCCAGGTGCTCGACGCCTCGATGGCCGGCTTGCCGCCCGGGGCCGTCGTCACGCTCACGGCCGTCTTCTTCGCGTCGGCCTCGGCCGCCTTGCCCGGCTGGCCTTCCTTGTACAGGTACACGTCGGTCTCGGCCTCGACGACCATCGTCCCCCGGCTGCCCATCAGGCACTCGCCGTGCTTCTCGAAGCCGTTCGTGCTGATGCTCGAATACGTGACGACGACGATGTCGTTGGCGTCGGTCCCCTTGTTCGCGCCCTTGGGGTGGTTCTTGCCCGGGAACTCGAAGGTGACGAAGACGTGGTCCTCGGCGTCCCGCTCGTTCTTGCCCGGGCCGTAGAACGACTTCGCCCCCACGCCCATGACCGCGAGCGGCTTGACCTTGCCCAGGAAGATCGAGCAGGCGTCGAGCTGGTGCGAGCCGAGTTCGGCCATCAGCCCGCCGCCGGTGCGGTCGAAGATGCGCCAGCGGATCAGCTCGCCGATGTCCTTGTAGTCGTACTTCTTGACCAGCCCCGTCGCCTGCAGGGCGTCGTAGTCTTCCTGCACGATCGCCGGGTACCAGCCGTCGCGCAACACCGGCTGCGTCACGTCGGAAGTCTTCACCCAGTTGTCCTCGGGCACGGCCGGCCACGAGTTGTTGCGGTGCCAGAGCGCCCGGATGTGCTTGATGTCGCCGATGACGCCGGAGTTGACGACTTCGAGCGCGTGGGCGTACAGCATCGAGTAGTGCCGCTGGTGGCCGATCGACAGGATGACGTTGTTGTCCTTGGCCGCCTTGATCATCGCCTTACATTCGGTGATGTCGTGGGCCATGAGCTTTTCGCACAGGACGTGCTTGCCGCGCTTCATGCACTCGATCGACACGGCGGCGTGCAGGTGCAAGGGCAAGGCGATGATGACCGCCTCGATCTCCTTCTCCTTGTCGAGCATCTCCTTGTAGTCTTCGTAGAAGTGCTTCTCGCCGATCTCGGCCGTGCGGGCCTTGCCGTAGTGGTAGACGAAGCCCTTGCGGAGCGGCACCTTGGGGTCGCCGTTGAGGACGCGCTTCTTGTTGAACGGGCGGATGTCGCACGCCGCGATCAACTCGACGAACTGCGGGTTGTGCTCGCCGACGAGGACGCCGCCCTCGTCGCCGCAGCCGATGACGGCCGTCTTGACCGGCTTGCCGCCGAGCGACTGGTAGCCGAAGTAGACGCCGGCCGACAGCGGGATCGCCGCGGCCGCGCCGGCGGCGGTGCCGATGAACGTGCGGCGGTTGATGCTGCCGCTCGCCGCGTCGAAGTTCTTGCGGCCGACTTCCTTCTGCTCGGCAGTAAGGTCGAGTGCCATGATCGAGGCTCCGAAAGGGGAGAGATTAGTGGGGGAAATTCGTTCGCGGCGAGCCGGAAGCGTGAGCGCCCGGAGTCCGCGCGACGGTCTGGATTAGACGGCCGCGTCGCGCTTGCCGAACACCACGCGGGCGATCAAGCCGTCGATACCCAGCCAACTGCCACTGGGGACCGACGCGATCACGAACAGGGCGATGGTTTCGATCATGTTCTTGTTGATGAACACGGGGTTGCCCTCCGTGCCCGGCGGGTTGGCGATCCACGGGAACGGCGGGTGCGTCAGGTACGTCAGGATCAAAAACCCGGCGCACGCCAGCGCGGCGATGCGGGTGCCGAAGCCGATGATGAGACAGGCCCCGGCGGCGGTCAGCGTGCCCATTGTGAGGTAGTCGAGCAGCAGGATTTTCGACTTCGGCGTCGGCTCGACCGGGGCGTCCTTGGCGTCCAGGCCGGCGAGTTTGACGAGGTCGGCCTTGGCGTCCGTCAGGTACCCGTCGCCGTCCTTGACGAGGTCGGTGCGGACGGTGGCGATGTCGGCCTTCGCGGCGGTCAGCTTGGCGAACAGGGTCGAGCGGCCGAGGTCCACCGACTTGCGGCTGACCAGCTCGGCGAAGTCCTTCTTGCGGTTCTCGTAGTCCGCCAACCGGGCCGGCACGGTCTGGGCGATCTCGCCGCTGACGTACTTCTTCTTCGCGTCCTTGGCGTCCAGGCCGACGGCCCACCGGGCGTAGTTCAGGCGGGCGTTCGCCACCGACTTCGCCGCCTTCTCGGCGAACCCGGCCGTCGTCGCCTTGGCCGCGACCGCTTCATCCGTCGCGTCGAACCGCTGCTTGGCCAGCGGCGGCAGTGCCTCGACGATTTTGGCCTCGACGGCTTCCCGCAGCGGGCCGACGGGCACGTCCGCCAGGAAGCGCGTGCCGACGCCGTTGAGCGGCATCGCCAGCACGGCCTTGGCGGCGGCCCCGGCGAAGCCCGCCCCGGCCGGCGCGGTCACGTAGGCGTGGGCCAGGTTCGCGGCGGCACCGGGCCGGGCGAACTCGGCCGCGAGCGCCGGCTCGAAGTCTTTGCCGAACAGGTCGCCGACGGTCTGCGGGTTGCCGGCCGGGCGGACGAGGTCGTACAGCTTCGCCTCGGGGTCGTCGAGGTAGGTCTTGCGCATGTACTCGGCGACCGGGCCTTCGCCGGCTTCGAAGTACGGGGCCGACGTGAACGGCTTCGAGGTCTCGGTCGGGCCGACGACGTGCGATTGAATCTTGTTCATGCCCTCGAACAAGAAGTGCCAGCCGATGGCGAGCCGCAGCGCCAGCAGGAAGAAGACGCGCGGCTGCCACTTCTGCTGGGCCGTGGCGATGATGAGTGCGAGCAGGCTGCCGCCGAGGCCGGCGTAGAACACCTGAAGGGGCAGGGGCAGGTCCATCAACGATTCCCGGGGGGTGAAGTGAGGATGTCGGCGGCCGGTCGGTCGGTGCGGAGGATCAACGCGGCGAGACCCTGTCTCGGTTGAATGTACTCGGTCGCGGCGTCCGCGCCTTGCACAAAAAACGCGGTCGAAAGGGCGTCGGCCTGCGCGGCCGTCGGGGCGACGACGCTGGCACTCTCGGTGCCGGTCGCCGGGCCGCCGGTGCGCGGGTCGAGAACGTGGCCGTACCGGCGGCCCGCGAACTCGAAGAACTGGAAGGTCGCGGCCGACGTGCCCAAGCCCTGGTCCTGCAAATAAATGGTGCCCAGCAGGCCGTCGCCCGACGGGTGCTTGACCGCCACCGGCCAGCCGCGCGGCTGCCCCGGCGGGGTGCCGACCGCCCGCACGCTACTGCCGCCGCCGTGCAGCAGCGCGGAACCGATGCCCCAGCGGGTCCGCATCATCTCGGCCGCGCGGTCCAGGGCGTACCCCTTGCCGACGCTGCCGAAGTTCAGCGCCAGGTGCGGCCGGGCGTACTTCACGGACCGCGTTCGGGCGTCGAGCATCACGTGCCGGGTGCCGGAATTCGCGCGGGCCGTCGCCAGGTCGCCCGGCGGGGGGATGCGGCCCTCGCGCTTGTGCATGGCCCACGACGCGATCAACGCCCCGACGGCGATGTCGAACCCGCCGGCCGTGTCGCGCGTCCACTCGGCGCACTGCGTCAACAAGTCGAAGAGGTTGCCGGCCACGGGGACACTGCGGCCGAAGGCGGTGGCGTTCAGCCGGGCGACCTCGCTGGAGTCGCGGTAGACGGTGAGTTGGTCTTCGATTTCGTCGATCAGGTCGAGGGCGTCCTCGGCGGCGGCGAGGGCGTCCGGGGTGCCGAACGGCACGGCGACCTCGAAGGTCGTGGCCATCGCCCGGCGGGAGACGCGAATCAGCGACAGGTCGCCGGGAGAATGCGGCGGCAGGCCCGGAGGTTCCAGGACGGCGGGCGAGCGGAAGAAGTCGCGCCGGTGCATACCCGTATGATATGGGTGCGGCGGCGGTTCAGGAATCCCGGGCTGGTCCGTCGGGCGGCCTGTAAGCCGGGTTTTGTCGTCCGGGGTTGCCCCCGGAGAGACGGTCATTTATCTAGCCCGCCGGTCGCCCGGCGGGTCGAGCAGCCTACCCGAGGGTTGGTAACGAGCCGGGACGGCTCTCTCCCTCTGCTTGGCCTTGCTTCCGGTGGGGTTTGCCGAGCCGGCGTGTCGCCACGCCGC
>JANYHV010000199.1 GCA_025362195.1 Fimbriiglobus sp.
CCGGGCGGCACGCCCCGCCTCGCCTTCCCCCACTTGCCCACCGCCCCCCGCGAGAACTTGTCGTGAAAATGATTGTGGCCATCATCCGCCCCGAGCAACTCGAAGCGGTCCAGCAGGCGCTCAACGAGCGCGACGTTTACCTGATGACGGTGACCGACGTGCGCGGCTGCGGCCGGCAGCGCGGGTACACCGAGCTGTACCGCGGGAACGAGGTGCAAATCCGCCTCATCCCGAAGCTCAAGCTCGAAATCGCCGTGAACGAGCCGTTCGTCGAGGCGACCATCGAAGCCATCGTCCACGCCGCCCGCACCGGCACCACCGGGAACATCGGCGACGGCAAGATTTTCGTCATCTCGCTCGAAGACAGCGTCCGCATCCGCACCGGCGAGCGCGGCCCCGAGTCGATCGGCCCGTAACGCCCACCTTGTGGCAGGCGAGGCGTTAAAGTTGGAAGGCGTGGACGACGGCGACGCCGTCCCGCGCCACGACCGCGCGGTACTCGAACGGCGCGCGGTTCGGCTCGGGAATGGTCACTTCCAGGGTCACCGTGCCGTCGCCGGCCGCGACCTCGCGCATGGGGTAACTCACTTCGACCGTCGCGTGCCCCGGCCGGCGCGGCCCGACGACGCGGCCGGTCGCGGCCCCGGCCGGCACCACGACCCGTAGGCGGGCCAGCATCGGCGTCAACGAGACGACGGTGACCGTCACGGCAGCACCAGCATCGCGTCCCCGTAGCTGAAGAAGCGGTACTCCCGGCGGACCGCCTCGGCGTAGGCGCGTTCGAGGAGTTCGCTCCCGGTGAGGGCCTGCACGAGCAGCAGCAACGTCGTCCGCGGTAGGTGGAAGTTGGTCAGCAGAATATCGACGGCGCGGAACTGGTAGGGCGGGTGCAGGAACAGCGCCGACTCGCCGCGGAACGGCCGCACGCACCCCGGCGTGGCGGCGGTTTCGAGCGTCCGCGTCGTCGTCGTGCCGACGGCGACGACCCGCCCGCCGGCCCCCCGCGTGGCATTGACCGCGTCGGCCGCGGCGTCGGTCACCTCGCACCACTCGGCGTGGAGGACGTGTTGCGTCGGGTCGTCCACTCTGACGGCCGCGAACGTGCCCAACCCGACGTGCAGCGTGACGCTCGCCGTGCCGACGCCCCGGGCGGCAAGCCCGGCGAAGACTTCGGGCGTGAAGTGCAGCCCGGCCGTCGGCGCGGCGACCGACCCGGCGTCCCGGGCGTAGACGGTCTGGTAGCGCTCGCCGTCGGCGGCCTCGGCCCGGCCCTTGCGGATGTACGGCGGGAGCGGAATACTGCCGTGCGCCTGGAGCAGTTCGACGGCACTCCCGGGCCGGTCCGGCGTCATCAGCCAGTGCCGGTCGGCGGTGCGGCCGGCGAGCGTCAGGGTCAGCCCGCTGGCGGTGGCGAACGTCTCGCCGAGGTCCGGGTAGCCGCGCGTCTTGGCGAGCAGTTCCCACGCCCCGCCACTCTCCCGGAGGAACAGCCCCTCCCACCGGCCGCCGGTCGTGGCCCGCGTGCCGACGACTCGCGCCGGCACGACCCGCGTGTCGTTGCGGACGACGAGATCGCCGGCCCGCAACAGCGCCGGCAACTCGTGAAACGTGCGGTGTTCGAGGTCCCCCGCCCCGACCCGGACGACGAGCAGCCGCGCGCCGTCCCGCCGCGCCGCCGGGTGCTGCGCGATGAGCCGTTCGGGCAACTCGTAGTCGAAGAAGAGCATGGCGACCGGCCCGGCGGGGTGCGGACGGGAAACGTCCCCGCGCGTCAGGGGGTCGGCTTCGGGCGGCGACCCGGGCGGGCCGGGCCGGCGACGGGCGGGTGGTCCGGCTCGGCCTCGTACACGACGGGGTACCCGCCGGCCTGCGACTCGACGTTCGGGATGGGCACGGTCGCGCCGGCCGGGACGGTCACGAACACCGCCCACCGGCCGTCCGCGGTCGTCGTCAGCCCGGACTGGACGACGAGCGGGTCGCGGACGGCGTCGGCCAGCCCGACGAGCCGGTCCGGCGGGTCCGGACAGGACGGGACGCCGGGGGTGTGAATCCGAACGGGTTTCATCGGCACGCTCTCGGGGACCGGGACTCGGTCAGTAAACCGCCCCGGCCGGCCGGCGTCAACCCCGTCAAACCGGGCGGACGTTGAACCGGGCGCACGCCGCCGCGAAGTCGCACGCGGTCGTCGTCGCGGCGTTATGATGAGCCTGCCCCATTCCGGGACAACCAGCGAGGGAGTGACCAATGCGGACGCTCGTTTACAAGCAAACCCACAGCGACGACCCGGACGATTCAGGTCAATGGGGCGTCTACGACTGCATGCGCAGCGTCAGGGCTTGGGACTACGAAGCTGTCATCGGGGTCGGCGGTCTTGGGGAACTCGCCACGAAGTGGGACATTGCCTGCAAATTGACGTGGGTCGGAATCGGCCCTCGCAAGTTGGAAGTTCAGGGCATGGTCGGCCCGCTCGTGACGTTCGATCACTTCTGGTACAAAGGCGCGAATGGCCCAGAATCGAGGCAGGAAGCCCCGCGTCTTGCAGAGTTGATGTACGAAGGCGGCGCAAGGACAGTCATGAACTTCACCGACGAAGTGCAAGCGGAAGTTGACGCGATTGTCGGAAAGTACATGACGGCTGACCCGTCGTCCGCCCGACAAGTCGAGAGCGTATTGGTGAGCAAATCCTGCGTGCGATCCACACACTTTTAAGCCACTTCTGGTTTTTGGACGGTTCCTTCGAGCGAACTGCGAGGCCGCATAGCGTGTCGTTGACCCCGTCGAACGCCACGCTTTGGTCAGGTTTTCGGCTCCGCCGCAGGCGATTCGGGTTAGCCCGACGCGCCAGCGAGGGTCGAGCGGTCGAGGGCAACGCGGCTGACGATGACCGCACGGCCGACGACCCCAACATCGTCAACGACCGCTCGACCCTCGCTAGCG
>JANYHV010000229.1 GCA_025362195.1 Fimbriiglobus sp.
GTGCGGAAGCACTCGACGGTGGCCGGCATGTCGCCGACGGTCGAGAAGACGAGGCCGAGGTTGTACGCGGCCGAAGCGTGCCGCGGGTTCGCCTTCAGGCACTCCTGGTAGTGCGACGCGGCGAGGGCGAGTTGATTGCTGCGGCGGTAGACGTTGCCGAGGTTGAAGTGGGCGTCCGGGTGGTCGGGCGACGTGGCGAGGGCAAGGTTGTACAGCCGCACGGCTTCATCGACGCGGCCACTTTGGACGAGCAGGACGCCGAGGTTGCAGAGGGTCGGCGCGTGCGACCCGAACGCCGTGAGGAGGTCGCGGTACATCGCCTCCGCGGCGGCACCGTCGCCGGCCTGGTGGCGGGAAACGGCGGCGGCGAAGGCCTCGGTCACGTCGGCCATCGGGGTACAGGCCCGCGAGTTAGTTCATCTCGACGTAGGGCAACAGTGCCATGAAGCGCGCCCGCTTGACGGCGGCGGCGACTTCGCGCTGGAAGGTGGCGCACAGCCCGCTCCGCTTGCGGCTGAACAGTTTGCCCTGTGCGGAGATCATCTTCTTGAGCGAGCCGGTGTCCTTGTAATCGACGAAGGCCGGGCGGGGGCAACCCTCTTTGGTGCAGAACCGGCAACGGTTGTTCTTGCTCCGCAAGTCCTTGACACGAATCATGAGCCTGACACCTTCAAAACGACCCGGAAACGACAGACCGCCGCAGCGGAAGCTATCAAAGTAGAGCTTCGCGTGAAGGTGTCAACATGGAACCCCCTGCTCTGTTGGCATTCGTCGGCCGCAGTAGGGCGTTCCGGCGGGCGTCAGGCGACGCCGAGGTCTTTCTTGAGTGCGGCGTACCAATCGCGGAACCAACCGGTTTTGACGCGGTTGTTGCCGGTGTCTTCCATGACCTGCACGATCATCGTCTTCACCTGCCGCTCGCTCTTCACGCCCCGCATCGCCTTCGTCGCGTTCCGAAAGACCGCCTCGAACTCCTGGCGATCGACCTTGCCGTCCCCCGCCGTCGCCGCCTCGACGCGGTCCTTGACGAGCTTCAGGACAGCGCTTTCGAGCACGTACTGATTGGCCTCGCAGACTTGCACGAGGGCCTGGCGGGCGGAATCGATGCCGACGCCGAGTTGAATGGCGATTTGCAAGATTTCCCGCTCCTCGTTCCGATCGACGTAGTGGTCGTCGTCGGCCCGCAGGCGGATTTCGTTGACGAAGCGCGACTTGATGTCGTCCAGGCTCATGGGTCAACTCGTCGGGAGTCGGTGACGCCGGCCGGGTTTGTTCGCGGCCCGGAGTAGCGGATTTTAGTCGTCGTTTCGATACGTTATTCCATCGTCGCCACGCCCACCAGCCCCCGAGGACGCCGATGACGCCCAACGACAAGCCGTTCCCCGGCGCGAACGCCGCCCTCGCCTGGCTGATGGTCATCAACCTGTTCAACTACATCGACCGACAAGTCCTCTCGGCGGTGCTGCCGCGGCTCGAAATGGACGGCACGTTGTTCGCGGCGGACGACCCGAACATCAAGCTAAAACTCGGCTCGCTGACCAGCGCGTTCCTGGCCGCGTACATGATCTTCGCCCCTATCGTCGGCTGGCTCGACGGCCACGGCTACCGCCGGTGGGTCATCCTGGGCCTCGGGGTGACCGTCTGGAGCGTGGCGAGCGGGTCGAGCGGGTTCGCCACCTCGTTCGCCATGTTGTTCGCCACCCGGTGCCTGGTCGGCATCGGCGAGGGAGCTTACGGGCCGGTGTCGAGTGCCATGCTCGCGGACATTTACCCGTCGCGGCTGCGCGGCACGGTCATGGCCCTGTTCAACATGGCCGTGCCGGTCGGGAGTGCGTTGGGCTTCGTCATCGGCGGGCAAGTGTCGGAGGCGTTCAACGACTGGCGGCACGCCTTCTGGTTCACGTTCCTGGGGTTGATCCTCGGCTGTGTCCTCTTCTTCAAGAAGGAGTTCCCCCGGCCGAGCATCGCGGAGTCGGCCCGGCACCGGTACAGCGACCTGCTCCGCGGCCTGGCCCGCAACCGGTCGTTCGTCTTCTGCTGCGCCGGCATGACCGCCGTCACGTTCGTCATCGGCGGGGTTGCGGCCTGGACGCCGACGTACATTTTCGAGCGCCAGGCCCGGTTCGTCGTCACCGCCGACGCCCTCGACCGGCTGGCCAACCCGAAGCCCGACGACACCCGCCGGCCGGTGCCCGCCGCCGTCGTCGCCAAGCTCGCCCCGAAGGCCGACGGCGTCGAGCGCAGTCTGCTCGAATTGAAGGCCCACCTCAAGGGGGTTCTCGGCGAGGACGAGAACGTGCAGTACGCCGAGACGATCTACAAGGTCACGACCGCACCCGGGTCGATCACCCTGGGGACGATCAGCACGATGTTCGGCGGCATCCTCGTCCTCGGCGGCTTGGGCGCGACCGCGGTCGGCGGCTGGCTCGGCGAGAAGTTCCGCACGCGCGTCAAGGGCGGTTACTTCTGGGTCATCGGCCTGGGTGCGCTGTTCGCGTTGCCGTGCTACGTCGCCCTGCTGTACGCGCCGTTCCCGCTGGCCTGGCTGTTCATCTTCTTGACGATTTTCGGGCTGTTCTTCCACATCGGCCCGGGGTTCACGATCCTGGCCAACGTCGTCACGCCGGAAGTCCGGGCGACGGCGTTCGCGGTGAACATCCTGGTCATTCACGCCCTGGGGGACGTAATTTCCCCGCCGTTGATCGGCTTCGTCGCCGACCGCTCGGACCTGCACACGGCGTTCCTGCTGATGAGCGGCGTGATTCTGCTCGGGGCGGGGCTGTGGATTTACGCCGCGCGGTTCCTGGAAGCGGACACGGCGGCGGCCGAGCGTAACGGTTAGGGGGCTTGGGCCAGTGGGTGCCCCGGCGCGGGGGAGTTTGTCGTGTACGACAGCGGTTTGCCGGGGGTATGATGGGTGGCCGGTGCCGAAAAGGGGAACATCGACCCCGGCCGCGGGGGTCGGCCTTCGACAGAAACGGGACTCCGTGATGACGCGACTGGCTGCAATGTTGACGGCACTGCTGGCCCTGGGCGGCCCCCTCGCCGCCCAGCCGACGGGAGCGGTCGCGCCGTCGGCGTGGGCGAACAAACTGTTCCTGCCCAACATCGAAGCCGACGCCGGCCAACCCGCGCCGGACGAGATCGTCCAGGACTTCGGCACGCTGCCGAAGGGCACGCTCGCCGTCCACAAGTTCACGATCACGAACATCTACACCGTGCCGATGCAGGTGACCGACATCCGCCGGACCAGTGAGACCGTGCAGGCGTACCCCCCGCAGCGGGTCTTGCAGCCCTACGAGAAGGCCGAGTTCATCGTCACCCTCGACACGTCCAAGTTCACCGGGGTGGGGTCCGAAACCGTGCAGGTCTCGTTCGGCCCGACGAACCTCAGCACGGCGACCCTCCGCGTCAAGGCGACGAGTCGGGCCGACATCATGCTCGCCCCCGGGTCGTTCAACTTCGGCGTCGTCAGTCCCGGCTCGACGCCGACGAAGAGCGTCACGCTGGAGTACGCCGGCAAGCAAAAGGACTGGGCCGTCACGGGTTTCGTGGCCCCGACCGGGCCGTTTGAAGTGACGACCGCGGACGGCGGCCGGGGCAAGACCAAGATCAACGTCACCCTCAAGAATCAGCCCGGTAGCGCGACCGGGTCGTTCAACGACTTCCTGCAACTGCGGACCAATGACCCGACGACGCCGGTGGTGACGATTGCGATCAACGGCACCCTGCTCGCCCCGCTCACGGTCAGCCCGGACAAGGTCAACTTCTCGACCGTCCGCCTCGGGGAGACGAGGAAGTTCAACGTCATCGTCCGCGGCAGCGGCACAGGGCCGTTCAAGATCGATTCCTTTGCGGACACGGGGGACGGCCTGAGCGTGCAAACCCTCAACGGGGCGGCTCCGTTTCACACCATCGTCGTGAGTTTCACCCCGACCAAGGTCGGGGCATTCGCTAAAGAATTGAAGCTGGCGACGGACCTGAAGACTGCGGCGACCGTGAACCTGACCGTCACCGCGGACGTGACCCCGTAGCCGTCACAGGCGGGCGAAGTTCTTGAGCATCGCCAGCCCGACCCCCTGGCTCTTTTCCGGGTGGAACTGCGTCGTGAAGACGTTGTCCCGCCACGTCGCCGCGCAACACTGCGTCGGGTAGTCGAACTCCGCGGCGATCAGCGTCTCGTCCGTCGGCTCGACGTAATAACTGTGGACGAAGTAAAACGCCGCGTCGGCCGGCAGGTCAGTGAACAGCGGACACTTCGGTTGAGTGAGCCGCAGGGTGTTCCAGCCCATGTGCGGCACCTTCAACCTGGGCTGCCGGGGGAAGCGGACGACCTCGCCCGGGTACAAGTTCAGCCCGGCGTGCAGGCCGTCCTCGTGGCTCCGCGTGAAGAGCATTTGCATCCCCAGGCAGATGCCCAGGAACGGCTTGCCGGCCGCGATCTGGCCCGTCACGGCCGCGGACAGGCCCGAGCCGTGCAACTCCGCCATCGCGTCGCCGAAGGCCCCGACGCCCGGGAGGACGACCTTGGCCGCTTCCCCGACGCGGTACGCGTCGGACGTCACGACGGCCGCGAAGCCGACGGCCTCGAACGCCTTCTGCACGCTGCGCAGGTTGGCCATGCCGTAATCGACGATGGCTATTTCGGGACGGGACACGTGGAACCCCTTTCACTTGCGGCGGAGTAACAGCCCCGCGACCAACATCCCGCCGGTCAAGCACACGGCGACAACGGCCAAGGCGATCGGCTCGAACAGCACGCGGGCGTAATTCCCGAGCCACGGCCAGCCGAACCACGTCACCCCGACGCCGAGCGCCAGCCCCGGGCCGAACGCCAGTTCGCCCGACGCCGGCCGGCGGCGCACGGCGTCCCAAATCATCATCGGCACCTTGAGGACCAGCGCGGCCACGGCCCCGATGAAGAAGCTGAAGAAGACGACCTGCCAGCCGAGGAACGCGCCGACCATCATGAGCAAATCGGCGTCCCCCAGGCCGAGGGCTTCTTTACCGATGCCGACCTCGAAGAGGAACTTGATGACGCGGACCAGGCCCATGCCGAAGGCCGCACCGACCAGGCTGCTCAGCAGTCCGAGTTGCCACGACCCGGCGGGTGCCCACGACGGCAGCGGCCCCCAACACGGCCACACCATCACCCCCGTGGGGATGCGCGGCAACGCCTCGGGGACGATCCACGACATCGTCGCGGCGTTCGGCCCCAGCGACGTGCCGAGGGACGGCCACGGCCACGGCAACAGGGTCGAGAGGACGATGCCGACGACCGTGCCGACGTAGGTGATCTGCGTCGGGATGATCTGGTGCCGCGCGTCGATGGCGGCCGATGCGACCAGCGCGGCGACCAGGAAGGCGTGCGTCGCCCAGTAGACCCAGACCTCGGCCGGCGGCACCGGGAGGCTGCTGATGTACGAGAACTTCAGCCCCGGCGTGTAAGCCCACGGCTTGAAGAACCCCGGGCCGTCCGTCGCCTGACCGACGCACTCGACGAGGAAAATCACCAGGAAGAGGACGCCCATCAGGACTTCGATGCCCAGGTAACTCGGCGAGAACGGCGTGCGGCAATTGCGGCACCGGCCGCGCAGGCGGAGGTAGCCGAGGACGGGCAGGTTGTCCGTCAGGCGGATCGGCTGGAAGCAGGTGAAGCACCGCGAGTTCGGCCAGATGACGCTCTTCTCGTGGGGCAGGCGGGCGATCAGCACGTTGACGAAACTGCCGACGCCCAGCCCGACGGCGAACACCCACAGACACCAGAGCGCGAGCGGCAAGTGGAACCACCATTCCATGAGTTAGCCCAGACTCTCGGGGGGCGCGGACGCCCGGAAGGCGCGGTACGCAGTGACGATATCGTCGGCCACGGCTTCCGGCGAACGCCCGTCCGTCGGCACGGTGACGGTAGCAACCTCGCGGTACCACGGCTCGCGCTCGGCGAGCAGGGCTTCCACCTCCCGGAGGCCGCCGCCCGGCGTGAGGTTCGGCCGC
>JANYHV010000273.1 GCA_025362195.1 Fimbriiglobus sp.
TGCCGCGCTTCAACCGGGCTTTCGATACCGTTCGCGGTGAATGGGCTTGCCCTGCTTGCGGAAGCGGCGCTCGAAGTTGGTCAGGTAGTCCATGTCGTGCGCCGGTTCCGGCTCGGGTTCCGGGGGCGGGCCGATGGGCGGGAGTTCGGGCACCGCCGCCATCGTTTCCTTCACCCAGGCGAAGTAGTCCGGCACGTCCGTGGCGAAGTGGAAGACGCCGCCGGGGACGAGCACGCGGTGGATCAGCCGGACGAACTCCTCGGTCATGATCAGCCGCTTCTGGTGCCGCTTCTTCCACCACGGGTCGGGGAAGTAGACGTGAACCGCGGCCACCGACCCGGGCACGACGTGGCGGTCGAGGACGCGCTTGGCGTCGCCCCAACAGGTGCGGGCGTTCGTGAGGTTCCGCACGGCCAGGCGGTCGGTGGCGATGAGCTGGTACTTGCGGATGATCTCGACGCCGAAGTAGTTCGTGCCGGGGTTCGTGGCGGCGGAGTTGGCCAGGAACAGGCCCTTGCCGAAGCCGACTTCGACCTCGACCGGGCGGGCGGTGCCGAACAGGTCCGCCCAGTTGATCGGGACCGGCGGGGTCGCGTCCGGGGGGGGCGGGAGTTCGTTCCCGTCGGCGTCCGTGGCCAGCGTCGGGTCGCCCCAACTGACGACGTGTTGCGTGCCCGTGGGGGCCCACTGGAACGGCGCGAGGGCGTCGGGCGGGAGTTTCTTGCGGCCGCGCACGCTCACCCCTCGAAACCTTTGACGAGCACCACGCCGATGATCTCGACGCTGAACGCCAGGTCGCCGTTGACGAACCCCTGCACGTCGAAGTGCGTCAACCGGGACCGCACCTTCAACCCCTTGCCGACGAGGACGAGCCGGTCGCCGGGCACGACGGCCCGGCGGAACCGGCCGTTCTCGATGCCGCCGAGGCCGATGAGCGCGCCCTTCGTCACCTTGTTGGACAGGTTGTAGAAGCACGTCAGTTGCGCGGCCGACTCGCACATCAGCACGCCGGGCAAAAACGGGTGGCCGGGGAAGTGCCCGCGGACCCAGAACTCGTCGGCCGTCACGTCCTTGTACCCGACGATCAGGTGGTGCGCCGTATCGACGTGGACGATGGCGCTGAGCTGGAGCATCTCGTGCCGCTGCGGGATGACCTGCTTGATGGCGTCCAGGTCGGCGACGACGCGGGTCAGGTCGATCGACGCGAGGTCGAGGTGCGGCGTCGGGGCGGGCATCGCGGGGGGTTCCTTAACCGAGGACGTCGGCGATCTGGGCCAGGTCGGTGAGCAGCACGTCCGGCCGGGTGGCGGGGTCTTTCAATTGCGCCTTGTCCGCGACGACCAGGGACGCCTTGTCCCCGGCGAACAGGGCCGTGCGGAAGCCGTGCCGCTTGGCCGGGGCGATGTCCCGGACCAGACTCGACCCGACGTGCAGCGTCTCACTCGGGGCGATGCCCCGGCCGGCCAGGGCCGTAATCGCCGCGCGGAAGAGCGTGTCCGACGGCTTCTTCGCCTTCCGTTCGGCCGACAGGAAGCGGAAGTTCGCCGGGACGCAGTTGGCCAGCGGGAAGTCCGGCGACTGGGCGTTCAGGCCGCGCTGCAGTTGCGCCGCCGTGAAGCACTGGGCGTCGGCGAGCAGCCCCTGCACCCGCCCGCCGTCGGCCACCAGGCGCAGGGCGTCGGCCGCGTTCGGGTACGCCCCGCACCCCTGAATGCTGGCGTGGTAGAAGTAGGCGATCTTCTTGGTCAAGTCGTCGAAGGTGCCGTAAATGCTCGCGTCGTAGGTGTACTCCTTGAGCGTCAGCTTCTTGACGATGTCGTCCCAGACGCGCTCGCTGGCCACCTCGGGGAACTTCTCGCCCCCGCTGCCGGCGAGTTGCAACTGGGTCAGGGCCTTGCGGAACAGCTCCTTCATGTACGCCGCCGGCGCGCCGGGCTTGCGGCTCATCGACTGCCACATCTTGAACTCGAGGATCGTCTTGTCGAGGGCCATGTCCATGACGAAGTCGAGGGTCGGCTCGAACCGAAGTTCGCCCCCGGGGACGGCGAGGAGGGTGCCGTACACATTCCAGAGGACCGCTTTGACCGGCAGTAACTCCAGGTGCGGCTTGGCCTTGGGCACCTCGACCTTGGGCGCTGAGGGCCAGGTCAGGCCGCGCGTGTCGAGGTAGGCGAGCACGTACTGGTCCAGGGAGAGTGCCATAGTTCGTACACTACCAACGCGATTGCCTGCTTTCAAGCGACCTCGCCCCCCTTGACGCCGTGCCATGACGACCGACGCCGCCCTGTACGCCCGACTCGTTGCGACCGCCCGCGCCGCCGGCCGGCCGGACGTGGCCGGGGAATTGTCGCGCCGCCTGGCCACGCTGCCCCCGCCCGCCCCGCCGGCCGACGCCGAGCGCCTGCACGCGGCCGGCGTCCGGCACCTGCAAGCGGGCCGCTTCGCCGAGGCCGAACAGTCGCTGCTGAAGGCGATCCGCGCCCGGCCCGAGGTGCCGTCGTGGGTGGACCACCTGGGCGTGTCGTACGCCAGCCGCGGCCGCTTCGCCGAGGCCGAAGTCACCTTCCGCCTGGCCGCCGACCTCGACCCGACCAACCCGTCCCCGTCGCGCAACCTGATTCAAGCCTGCTTCGACCAGAAGAAGTGGCCGGAGGCACTGGCCGCCGTCGAAACCGCCCTCGGCCACGACCCCGCGTCCGCCGACTTGACGCTGCACCGGGCGGTCGCCCTCGCGGAGTTGAAGCGCTACGGCGAGGCCGAAGACCTCCTGGCGGCGCTGCTCGCGGTCGGCCCGGAGTCGGCGGCGTTGTGGAACCGGCTCGGCGTCGTCCGCGGGCTGAGCGGCCGGCCGGAGGAGGCCGTCGCCTGCTTCGAGCGGCAGATCGCCCTCGAACCGCACGCCGCCGGCGCGCACGCCAACCTCGCCGCGGCGCTCGGCAAGGCGACCCGGTGGGCGGAGGCGATCGCCGCCGGCCGGACGGCGGTCGGACTCGACCCGGCGAGCGCCGGCGGGTGGGCCAACCTGGGCAACGCCTACCGCGACCTGGGCCGCCTCGACGAGGCGGCGGACGCCTTGCGCAAGGCCATCGACCTCGACCCCGCGGCCCACGAGTCGTACGGCAACTTCGCCCTGACGCTCGCCATGAACGGCCGGGCCGCGGAGGCGCTGCCGTGGTACGACCAGGCGGTCCGCCGCCAGCCCGAGGCGGCCGAAGTCCGCTTCAACCGGGCCATCGCGCTACTGAGCCTGGGCGACTACGAGCGCGGCTGGCCGGAGTACGAGTGGCGGTGGCGGACCGAGCAGATGCGCGGCCAGACCCGGCACCTGCCGACCCCCCTGTGGCGCGGCGAACCGCTGCACGGCAAGACCCTGCTAATCCACACCGAGCAGGGCAGCGGCGACACGATCCAGTTCTTGAAGCTCGCCCCCCGCGTCGTCGAGCGCGGCGGCACCGTCGCCGTCGTCACCACCCCGGCACTCGCGGACCTGGTGCGGACCTGCCCCGGGGTGACGCACGTCGTGTTGTCCGGCGAGCCGGCTCCGGCGCACCACGCCCACTGCCCGCTGATGAGCCTGCCGCTGTTGACGCAACTCCGCGTCGAGACGATCCCGCCCGCGCCGGCGTTCGTCACCGCCCCGCCGGCCGAAGTGGCGAAGTGGCGCGACCGCGTGCGGGACTTGCCCCGGCCGCTCGTCGGCATCGCCTGGCAGGGCAACCCGCGGCACGTCGGCGACCGCTGGCGGAGCGTCAAGCTCGCGCAGTTCGCCCCCCTGGCCGCCCGCCTCGCCGACCTCGGCGGCACGCTCGTGAGCCTGCAAAAAGGCCCCGGCGTCGAGCAACTCGCCGACGCGCCGTTCCCGGTCCTCGACCTCGGCGGCGACCTCGGCGACAGCTTCGCGGACACGGCCGGGCTGCTGATGACCCTCGACCGCGTCGTCACCGTCGATTCGGCGCTCGCGCACCTGAGCGGCGCGCTGGGCAAGCCGGTCGAGATTCTGCTCCCGTTGAACGCCGACTGGCGCTGGCTGCACGCCCGCCGCGACACCCCCTGGTACCCGACCGCGACCCTGCACCGGCAGGCCCGGTTCGGCGACTGGGCCGCGGCCTTCGCCAGTGCCACGGCATCCTTGAGTTGAGGTCGAAGTATGACGCTGACGCACAAAGTCGCGCTGGTCACTGGGGCCGCCTCGGGCATCGGCCGGGCCACCGCGCTGGCCCTCGCCAAGGTCGGCGCGGACGTGGCCGTGAACGACATTTCGCCCCGCGTCGAGGCGGTCGCGGCCGAGATCCGCGCGCTCGGCCGGCGGGCGTGGGCGTACCCGGTGGACGTGACCGACCAGGCGGCCGTCGAGGCGATGGTGGCCGCCCTGCCCCGCGTCGATATCTTCGTGTCGTCGGCGGTGTTTAGCGAGCGCGAGCCGTTCACGACCGCGAACATGGCCGGGTTCCGCAAGACGATCGACGTGTCGATGTGGGGCGCGTTCTATTGCCTGCGGGCGGTTACGAACCGGATGCTCGCCCAGGGCGAGGGCGGCGCGGCGGTGATCGTCAGTTCGCCGCACGGCCAGATCGCGTTCCCGCGCTGCATGGCCTACAACATGGCGAAGGCCGCCCTCGACATGATGATGAAAACAGCCGCGACCGAGCTATTGCCGCACAGAATACGCGTCAACGCCGTCTACCCCGGCTGGACCGACACCCCCGGCGAGCGCAAGTTCCTCTCGGACGAGGGCATCCGCAACGCCGCCCCCGACCTGCCCCTGGGCCGCCTAGCAACCCCCGAAGAGATCGCCGACGCCGTCCT
>JANYHV010000361.1 GCA_025362195.1 Fimbriiglobus sp.
TGTACCCCCGCGTGGTCAAAGCGGGCCGGAACAAGTTCCCGACGAAGAAGCCGCACCACCGGCAAGTCCACGTGAAACCCTTCCAAGACCACGTCCGCATCACTTAACTCAGTGGCATTGCACTCACGTGGGCCGCTCGCCGGGATTCGCCTGCGGCGGAGCCAAATGGCCCGCGAGCATTGCGGCGAAGAACGGGGCGGTCAGCGCGCCCTTCGACCCCAGGCCGTTGAAGTACGACCACGCGGGGTTGTCCGGGTGCGTCATCACCAGCGGCCGGCTGTCGTCGATGATCGGCCGCACGGCGGCGACGTGATCGGTCACTTCCACGGGCAGCCGCAACGACCGCGTCAACGCTTCGAGAATTCGCGCGCGGCCGGCGGGGGTCGGGGTGTCGTCGAGCGCGGCGCGGTCGTAGGTCGAGCCGGCGCGGTACGCCTCGGGGCCGACGCGGGTCAGCCACTGGCCGTGCCGGTTGACCGTGCGGTCCTCGGTCAGCCCGGGGATGCGGAGCGCGAGAATCTCCCCCTTGGAGGCGTCGAATTTCACGCCCGGGAACAGCGGGTTCAGGGCGTACCCCTGGCAGAAGGCGACGCGCTTCGCCCCGAGTGTCGCCGCGATGTCAGTGGTGACGGCGACTTCGGCCTGCTCGTAGGCGTCGTGCCGGGCGAAGAAGGCGTGCGAAGCGCGGAGGTACTCCGGCACGTCGAGCCGCGCGGCGTGTTGCATCACCGCCCCGCCGTGCGGCATTGCGAACGCCGCGGGGTCGAGCGGTTCGTCGGTCACTTCGACGTGCCCGGCGAAGCGGGTGGCGGCGCGCTCCGTCATCAGCACACGCTCTTCGGGCGTGTGGAAGAGCCGCACCATCGGGCCGGGGTGGAAGAACTTCGCCCCGGTCAGCGCCTCGACCCGCGCGTAAAACGCCCACGCCACCGGGGCGAGTTCGTCGAAGCGCCACGACAGCGCCGGGCGTTGCCCCGTGACCGGCGTGAGCAGCCCGGCGGCGACCCGGGAAGCGCTGTGCGGGTGGGCGACCTCGCCGCGGTCGTAGAGCCGGAAGCGGACGCCGCGTGCGTGCAGTTGCCACGCGAGCGTCGTGCCGGCGAGGCCGCCGCCGAGGACGGCGACATCGGTCACGCTTCGACCGCCGTGCCGCCCGGGTTGGCCTCGGCCGCGGCGATCTGGGCGAGCAGCTTCTGCGAGCACTGCTGGGTCGCCTTGCACTTCGGGTAGGCCGTGCAACTGAGGAAGTACCGGCCGCCGCCGAACCGGGACTTCTTCAGCCCCATCGGCGAGCCGCAGTCGGGGCACTTCTCCTCGATGGTCACGTTCGGCCCCGTCGGCTTCGCCGCCTTGTCCGTCTTCTCGGGCATCGGCGGCAGGATGTCCTTCAACTGCTCGCGCAGCTCGGCGTTGATCGACTTGGCGTTGCGGCACGCCGGGTAGCCGGTACACGACAGGAACGGGCCGCGCCAGCTCGTGCGGATGACCATCGGCTTCTTGCACTTGTCGCAGGCCACGCCGGTCTCGGCCGGGACCGCCGGGGCACCGTCGGCGTCGGCGTCGGTCATGAACTTGCACTTCGGGTCGGGGCAGCCGAGGTACGGCTTGCCCGCCTTGCTGCGCTTCAAGAGCATGTTCACCTTGCCGCACTTCAGGCACAGGTGCTTCGTCGGCAGCGCCGTGACGACCGGCTTGCCGTCGGCGTCGAGGTTCATCAGCGTCGGGCAGTCGGGCGCGCCCTGGCAGGTGAAGAAGGTGCCGAAGCGGCCTTCCTTCTTGACCATGAACTTGCCGCAGGCCGGGCAGGCGATGTCAGTCACCGTCGGCTCGGGCCGCTCGGCCTCGCCCTCGCCCGGCTTGATGTAGCTGCACTTCGGGTCGTCGCGGTACCCCGAGCAACCGATGAACGGCTTGCCGGTCTTGGCGCTGAACAGTTGCAGCAGCGGCTTGCCGCAGCGCGGGCAGGCCTCGCCGATCTCGATGCCGCGGAGGGCCGGCATGTCGGTCTGCGCCTTGGCCAACGCCGCGCTGAACGGCCCCCAGAACTCGTCGAGCACGTCCTCGTAGCGGCACTTGCCGCTCTCGATCTCGTCGAGTTCCTCCTCGAAGTGGCTCGTGAACTTCAGGTCCATGATGTTGGCGAAGTGGGCCACGAGGAGGTCCGTGACGACCTTGCCCACGTCGGTGGCGAAGAAGCGGCGGGCCTCCTGGCGGACGTACCCGCGGGTCTGGATCGTCTCGATGATGCTGGCGTAGGTGCTGGGCCGGCCGATGCCTTCCTTCTCGAGCATCTTGACCAGCGACGCCTCGTTGAAGCGCGACGGCGGTTGCGTGAAGTGCTGCGTCTCGAACAGGTCGAGCTTGCGGAGCGCCATGCCCTGCGTAATCATCGGCAACTCGGTGTCGTCGTTCTTGCCGGCCGGCGACAGGACTTTGCGGTAGCCGTCGAACTTCTGGATGCGGCCGGTCGCCTTGAACAGGCCGGGGCCGGCAGTCACCTCGACGTTGGTGACCGCGAAAATCGCGGGAGTCATCTGGCAGGCGACGAAGCGGTTGTAGACCAGCGTGTACAGCCGCAGTTGGTCGCCGCCCAGGCCCGCACTCTCGGCGCGGCGCGGGGTCATGGTCACGTCCGTCGGCCGGACGCACTCGTGGGCCTCTTG
>JANYHV010000402.1 GCA_025362195.1 Fimbriiglobus sp.
GCGACCGTCGCCCGCGCGTCGCACGTCACGCGGGCCCGCGTCAGCCAGGTGCTCAACCTGGCGTTCCTCGCGCCCGACATCCAGGAGGCGGTGCTGGGCCTGCCGCGCGTGGCCGCCGGCCGCGACCCGGTCACCCTCGGCGACTTGCAGCCGGTCGCCCTGACGCTCGACTGGCGCAAGCAGCGTGCCCTCTGGGCGCGGCTGCGTGCCGCGAAGGGGTTCTGACCGCGTTGAGGCCGCGTACCCGGATTCGCGCGCGATTGCCGCCACCGACATCGCGGCGGCGGCCCGGGGCGGGTGCAATGCTCGCGACCGGGCGCGCCGCCCGGCCGGAGTCACCACCCAGGAGCCGCGGGCGATGGGGCACATCCGCTTGGGCACGCTGCCCAACACCAAGCCCTGGCGGCGCGTCGTCGCGCACCTCGCCGAGGGCGACGGGGCCGCCGCCGTCGCCGCCGCCACCACCCGCGCCGCCGCCGCCGGGCTCGCCCGCGCCAAGGCCGACCCCGGCTTCGCCGACGTCGTCGAGCTCCTCGCCCGGCTCGCCGCCGCCGCCCGCGCGCCCGACTGGCCCGGCGGCCTGCCCGCCCTGGGCCTCGACCTCCCCGCCGACCCGTCCGCCCTCGAGGTCGTCCTCGCCTTCCAGGGCGCCTGCCTGGCCCGCGGCCAGGCCCGCGACCGCCCGCCGACCGACCTGGCCGACATCGCCCTGGCCGCCGCCGTCGCCGCCCTCTCCCGCGAGCTCACCCGGGCCGCCGGGTCGAGCCTCTTCGGCGGGGGGGCGTCCGCCGCCCTGGACGCCCTCAAGCGCGTCGGCACCAGGGCCCGCTTCGCCGGCTTCTTCCACCGCTTCTTCGCCGGGTTCGCCGTGCGCTTCCTGCGTTACCACCTCGACCGCGAGCTGTCGCTGCACCTGGGCGAGACCGGCCGCTTCCACTCCCAGGACGACCGCGCCGCCTTCGAGGCCGACCTCGCCGTCCACTGCGACGAGGCCGCACTCGTGGTGCGCGACTACGCCGGGGAGTGGTTCGCCAAGTCGCTCTTCCTGACCGGGCTGTCGCGGCGCGACGCCGAGCGGTTCGGCCGGCACTGCCTCGAGAAGCTCGAGGCCGAGCTGCGGGCCCGGGGGGTGGCGGCGTGAGCGACCCCACCTACGTGCTGTGCGACGGCGCGCCGCCCCCCCGCCCGGCCGGCGGCCGGCGCGTCCCGGACGCCGCCGTCCTGCGGCTGACCGCCGGCGACGCCGGGGCCGACGTCAACCTGCGCCTCGGGGCGTTCTCCGACCGCCAGGACACCGCGCTGTCGCCCCGGCACGAGGACCTGCTGCGGCTGGCCGCCTTCGTCTTCGCGGCCGACCAGCGGGTCCCGCGGGGCGTCCCGTCGGCCCGGGACTACGGCGACTCGTGGCGGCGGGACTTCCGCCTGAGCGTCCCGGTCGCCGAGCCGGACTTCTGGAACCAGGCCGCGGTCCGCGGCCGGCTCGCCTCGACGCTGGACTTCCTCACCGACGAGCGCTGGGACTTCCGCTTCACCCCCCGGCCGCCGGCCCCGCCCCGCGGCCGCCCGCGGCTGACCGACTACGTCGTGCCCGAGGCGGGGTCCGAGTTCGAGGGGGTGATGCTCTTTTCCGGCGGCCTCGACTCGCTGTGCGGGGCGGTCGAGGAGGCGGTCGCCGGGCGGCGGCGCGTCGCCCTGGTGGGCCACCACTCCGCCAACACCGTCCTGGCCCGCCAGCGGGCGCTCTTCGAGGCCGTCCGCTCACGCGTGCGCGACCCCGGCCGCCGCCCGCAGTTCGTGCCGCTGCGGCTGAACCTCTCGGGTAACCGCGCCCGCGAGTCGACCCAGCGCAGCCGGTCGTTCGTGTTCGCCGCGGCGGCGGCCGTCGTCGCCCGCCAGGTGGGCCTCGGCCGCGTCCTCTTCGCCGAGAACGGGGTGACGAGCCTGAACCTGCCGGTCTGCCTACAGGTCCTCGGCGGCCGGGCGTCGCGGACCACCCACCCCAAGGTGCTGGCCGACTACGGGGCGCTGCTGTCGCTGGTGTTCGGGGCGGAGTTCGCGGTGGAGAACCGCTTCCAGTGGGAGACCAAGGCCGAGATGTTCGCCCGGCTGCAGGCCGGCGGCCACGCCGACCTGGCCGCGCAGACGTGCAGCTGCGTGCGGGTCCGCGAGTACCGCCTCGCCCACCCGCACTGCGGGACCTGCTCGCAGTGCGTCGATCGCCGGCTCAGCGCGCTGGCGGCCGGGCTCGACGCCGCCACCGACCCGGCCGGGGGCTACGAGTCCGACGTGGTCACGGGGGCGCGCTCGGGCACCGACCTAACGATGCTCGACCGCTACGTCGGGGCCGCCCGCGAGGCGGCGCGGTGGTCCACGCCGGTGGACCTCGTGGCCCGCTACCCGGAAGCCCTGGCGGCCGTGCGGGCGCTGCCGGGGCCGCCCGCGGACGCCTACCGGCGGGTGTACGAGCTGGTGACCCGGCACGCCCGCGGCGTAGTGACCGCGCTCGACCGCGTGACGCGCGAGCGGAGCGCCCGGGTCTCCCGCCAGGACTACCCCGCCGACTCGCTCCTGGGGATCGTCGTCGGCCGCCGCCGCGAGGCCCCGGCGGCGCGGCCGGCGCCGGGGGCGTCCCCGGCCGGCGACGAGCTGGTGGCCGACCCCGTCCGGTTCGAGGCCCGCGCGGCCGGCGTGGTCTGCGTGCTGGGCAACACCCGCGCGTTCCACCTGCTGGCGGCCCTGGTCGCGCGGCCCGGCGAGTACCTGACGCGCGCCCAGCTCGGCGTGGCCGTCTGGGACGACGCCGACACCCCCCCGAACACCATCCAGCGGACCGCCAGCAACCTCCGCCGCCTGCTCGAGAAGTCCGGCCTCACCGACTGGGCCGTCGACGGCTCGAGCCGGGGCCACTACCGGCTGCACCGGCCGGCGGTCGCGGCCTGACGGCCCCGGGTCGCCTCTGGGTAAATACCGCCGCCGTCAGCGATAAGTCAGCGCCGCGTCAGCGGGGCGTCAGCGTCGCCTGGGATGCTACCCCCGTCGGCCGACGCGTCCCGGGTGCCAGGTGAGGTCATCACCGCCCGCGGACAGTCTCGGCCGCCGGAGGCCCGCCGATGCCCCGCACGCTCAGCTACCAGTCGTTCCCCAAAGCCCCGCCGCCCCGTCACCCGCGCCCCGACGCCGGGGCCACGCCCGCCTCGCCCGACCGCCGCCGGCTGCTCGTCCTGATGCACGCGCTGCACTACGGCCGGGTCGAGAACCTGCCCGTCGTCGCGGGCGAGCCTCGACTCGACCACCCCGGCGTCCGCGTCGTCGAAGAAATCAAGTTCGCCGCGACCGAGGCGGCTCCTCCGGCCTCGCCCCTGCCCGCGGGCTACGCCGACCGGCCGCAGGTCGCCGCGCTCCTCGAACTCCTGGACGCGCGGCCCGACTGCACGATCCTGGCGCTGGAAGTCAAGCACGGCAGCCCGTTCCGCGCGCTGCTCGCCGAGAGCCCCGCCGCCCCGTCCTGACCCCCACTCACCCACCGGCCGACCGCCCAGCGGACGTCGCGCTTCTCAGCGTGCGGTGTCCCCGGCGGGCGGCCCCGGGAGGCCCCCGCCCATGCCCGCGCCCGACCCCGACCCCGACGACATCCTGCGGCCGGCGGTCGCCCGCTGGCGGCGGCACTTCGCCCGCCGCCTCGACCGCCGCGACCCCGACGACGCCGCCCAGGACCTGGCCGTCGCGCTGCTCCGGGCGTTGCCCGGCTACCGCCCCGAGCGCGGCCCGCTGGACGGCTACCTCTTCGGCGTGCTGCGCCACCACCACCACGCCAGGCTCCGCGCCCGCCGCCGGCACCCGGACCACGACGGCGACGAACTCGACGACGACGTTGCCGACCGCCGCGCCGACCGGCCGGAGGCGGCGGACCTGCGGCTCGACGTGGCCGCCGCGGTCGCCCGCCTCGACCCCGCCCTCGCCCGCCTGGCCGACGCCCTGACGCTGCTCACGCTCGCCCAGGTCGCCCGCGACTGGGGCGTCCCGAGGACCACCCTCCGGCGTCACGTCGACCGCCTCCGCGACGCCTTCGCCGCCCTGGCCGACCCCCCGTGACCGGGACCCGGCGGGGGGATTCTTCGCCGCCGGGCGGAATCGTGCGTCAACTTTTCGGTCCCGGGGCAAGTCTATTCTGTCCCGGGCCGCGTCCCGGACCCCGCGCCCCCCCTCGACTGACCGCGCAGCGGAGGTCGGCTGTTCCCCCAGGAGCACCCGATGCCCCCGCGCCCCGACGACACCCGTCCCGACGACGACGCCCGCGAAGGCGCCGACGCCCGCGACGGCACCGACGCCCCGGCCGCGGCGGGGTCCCTCGCCACCCGCCCCTACCCGCCGCCCGGCGACGACCTCAGGGGCGACGCGCTGCTCGACTACGCGGCCGAGCAGTGGCGGTGGCTCATCCCCCCCGGCGAGGTCCGCGAGGTCCGCGTCCTGGGCATCCCGAACGGCGACTACAAGCCCCGGGCCGAGTCCGGGTACTTCGCCGGCGGCCGCCTGCGGGAGATGGCCGCCGCCGTCGCCGCCGCCGGCCGCCGCGAGCCGGCCGGCGTGTACGTCACCGTCAACCCCGTCTGGCCCGACCTGGTGGCCCGGGCCGACCACCGCCTGGCCCGGCCGGCGGACGGGGCCGCCACCAGGGACGCCGAGGTCACCGCCCGCCGGTGGCTGTTCGTCGACGTCGACCCGGTCCGCCCCAAGGGCGTGTCCGCCACCGACGCCGAGAAGGCCCTCGCCAGGGGGGTCGCGGACGCGGTCCGGGGGCACCTCGCGGGCCTCGGGTGGCCGGCGGGGGTGCTGGCCGACAGCGGCAACGGCTACCACGCGCTGTACCGCGTCGACCTGCCGGCGGACGACGGCGGCCTGGTCGAGCGGGTGCTCCGGGCACTCGCCGCCCGGTTCGACACGCCCGGGGCCAAGGTCGACCGCGCGGTGGCCAACGCCTCGCGGATCGTCAAGCTGCCGATGACCTGGGCCCGCAAGGGCGACTCGACCCCGGACCGGCCCCACCGCCGCGCCACGCTGCTGGAGGTGCCGGACGTGGCGTTGCCGGCCGACGTCGGCGTCGTCACGCGTGACCAGCTCGAGGCGCTGGCCGCCGAGGCCGCGCCCGCCGCCGGCCGCACCGGCCCCGGCCGGCCGCCTGGGCCGGGGGGGC
>JANYHV010000436.1 GCA_025362195.1 Fimbriiglobus sp.
GAGGACGACGACGAGCGGCCGCGGCGGAAGCGTCGCCGGCGGGACGACGACGAGTCGGACGGCACTGGCGGCGTCATCCCGTACAAGAACGGGACGGCGTTGGGCGCGTACTACTGTGGCGTCTTCAGCTTCATCCCGATCCTCGGGTGCGTTCTCGGCCCGGTGGCGATCATCCTCGGCGTGATGGGCGTCCTGTACGCCAACAAGCACCCCAAGGCCAAAGGGACGGGGCACGCGATCTTCGGGATCGTCGCCGGCCTCGTCGGGCCGTTCGTCGTCGCGGGGATCGCCTTCGCCCTCGGCATCTTTGCGAAAAAATAGCCCTCTCCCGGAGCTTTACGCATGGTCCGTTGGCTGTTCTTGGTCGCCGCCGGTCTCGCCGGTCCGGTCGCCGTCGCGGGCGACCTCGCCGTCTACCCGCCGGCCGTCGCGCTCGTCGGGCCGCAGGCGGCGCAACAACTGCTCGTCGTCGCGGCCGACGCCGGGTTCGCCACGGCCGACCACACGGCGACGGCGAAGTACGCGTCGGCCGACGGCACGATTGCCGCCGTCAGCGAAGCCGGAGTCGTCACGCCCGTCGGCGACGGCACGACCACGGTCACCGCGACGGCGAACGGCCGCACGGCGACGGTCGGCGTGACCGTGTCGAAGGCCAAGTCGCCGGGCGTGCCGAGCTTCCGCAACGACGTGCAGACCTCGCTCACGCGGTCCGGGTGCAACTCCGGGGCGTGCCACGGGGCACTGGCCGGCAAGGGCGGTTTTAAGCTCTCCCTGCGGGCGTACAACCCCGCGGCCGACCACTTCGCCATCACCCGCCAGTCGAGCGCCCGCCGCGTCGATGCGGACGCCCCGGCCGACAGTCTGCTCCTGCAAAAGGCGACTCGCAAGCTGCCGCACGGCGGGGGCCGGCGGTTCGACGAGGACTCGGCCGCCGCCAAGACCCTCGAACGGTGGATCGCCGCCGGGGCACCGGCCTCGACGGCCGCCGAGCCGACGCTGGTGTCGTTGAAGGTCTACCCGCCGGCCGCGTTGACCGTGCCGAAGGCGACCCTCCGCGTGATCGTCCAGGCGACTTACAGCGACGGCGCGACCAAGGACGTGACGGCACTCGCCAAGTTCGCGTCCAGCGAGGAGACCGCGGCGACCGTCGATGAGGACGGCACCGTCAAGGTGCAGGCGGCCGGCGAGGCGAGCGTGTCCGCCATCTTCGACGGCCGCGTGGCGAGTTTGCGCGTGACCGTGCCCTACGCCCAGAAGCTCGCCGCCGACACCTTCACCGCCGCCGCCAGGGTCAACCGCATCGACGAGTTGGTGACGGCCAAGCTCGAACGCCTCAACATCCCGCCGTCCGGTGCGGCGACCGACGGCGAGTTCATCCGCCGGCTGTTCCTCGACGCCGCCGGCGTGCTGCCGACGCCCGCGGAGGTCGAAGCCTTCACCCGCGACGCCGACCCGGCCAAGCGCAGCAAACTCATCGACGCCGTGCTGGAGCGGCCGGAGTTCGTCGATTATTGGGCGCACAAGTGGTCGGACTTGATGCTCGTGAGCAGCCGCAAACTGCCGGCCCCGGCGATGTGGTCGTTCTACCGGACGATCCGCCGGGCCGTCGCCGACAACCAGCCGTGGGACCGGTTCGCCCGGGACGTGCTGACGGCCAGCGGCTCGACCCTGTCGGCCGGCGGGGGCAACTATTACGTGCTGCACAAGGACGTGACCGACCTCGTCGAATCGACCTCGGTGACCTTCCTCGGCATGTCCGTCAACTGCTGCCGGTGCCACAACCACCCGCTCGAGAAGTGGACCCAGGACCAGTACTGGGGCCAGGCGAATTTGTTCAGCCGGGTCGGGCTGAAGAACGGCACGCGGCCCGGCGACGTGACCGTCCACTCGCTGGCCGACGGCGACGCCCTGCACCCGCGGACCGGCAAGCCGGTCCCGCCGACGCCCCTCGACGGCACGCCGCTCGCGCTCGACGCGGCCAAGGACCGCCGCGAGTACTACGCCGACTGGCTGACCGCCCCGGCGAACCCGTACTTCGCCAAGTCGCTGGTGAACCGCGTCTGGCGGAACTACCTGGGCCGCGGCCTGGTCGAGGCCGAAGACGACCTGCGCGAGACCAACCCGCCGACGAACCCGGAACTGCTCGACCACCTGGCCCGCGAGTTCGTCGCCGGCAAGTACGACGCGAAGCGGCTGATGCGGTCGATCCTCAACTCGGCGACCTACCAGCGGTCGTCGAAGCCGCTGCCCGGCAACGCGGCCGACGACCGGTTCTACTCGCGTTACCTGATCCGCCGGCTGCCCGCGGAAGTGATCCTCGACGCTTACGCCGACGTGACCGGGGTGCCGACGGCGTTCGGCACGCTGAGCCTGGGGCCGAGCGGGGGCACGGCGAAGGCCGACTACCCGGCCGGCACCCGCGCGATGCAACTGCCGGACTCGCTGCTCGTGTCGAACTTCCTGGACAGCTTCGGCCGGGCCGAGCGCGCCCAGACCTGCGCGTGCGAGGCGACGGCCGACTCGACCGTCGGCCAGGCCCTGCACCTGAACAACGGCCAGACGCTCAACGACAAGCTGCGCGACCCCAAGTCCCGGGCCGCCCGTTGGCTGGCCGACAAGACGCCCGACGCCGAGATCGTGGGGACCGTCTTCCGCCTCGCCCTGTCCCGCCCGCCGACGGCCGACGAGCGGGCGAAGTTCGCCGCCGTCCTGGCCGAGTGCCGGGGCGAAGCCGACCGCCGCGAAGCGATCGAAGACGTGTTCTGGGCGGTGATGACGGGCAAAGAGTTCCTGTTCAACCGGTAGACCGTAGCTCCGACCGGCCCGATTCCCAGACCACGCTTCCGGCTCGCCGGGTCGCCCGAAAGACCGGCGGGGAAGAAAGTCCTGACCGGGGGAGTCCTCTCCACCGACTTGCCGACCCTTTCCGATTGACGGATCTTCCCACACTCCGTGTGGTGGGAACTGCCACCAATTAAAACCGGGCGACTTAATTGGTGGCGAATCCCAGGCGGGGTCCCGGCGGGGGAAAGATAAAGTCACTCCCTTTCCCGCCGGGTTTTCGCACGCCGGCGATCAACGACCGGCGAGCCAGAAGCGTGAGCGACTGGAGTTCCCCGCGTGAGCGACTGGAGGTTCTTCGATCTCCAGGCGCTGACGCTTCTGGCTCGCCGGGTCGTTGGTTGGCTCGCCGGTCGGTGATCGGCTCGCCGGTCAACGCTCGTCGCCCGCCGCCGACCGCAGACTTCGGCGCGGAAGTGCTAAACTGTCAGGGCGACTGCCCCGCCCCGCTTCTCGAAAGGACTCGACGTGCTGACCGCCCGCGGCTGGTGGTTCCTGGCGCTGTCGGCCGCCGTGCTGGTGGCCGGCGTCCTCGAACTCGGCAGGTACACGCCGGTCGTGCCGGTGCTCGGCCTGATGCTCACCGGGTGGGTGCTCAGCGAGTGGTTCCTGTTCGCCTACCGGACGCACCACGCCGCCGACCGGTTGCGGCTCGACCGCGTGCTCGTGCAGGGCGGGCGGGTCGTGCCGGCGGCCTGGGTCGGGGTGCCGGTCACCGTCCGCGCGACGGTCACCAACACCGGGACCGGGCGGCTGCCGTTCGCGCTGCTCATCGACCGCCTGCCGGCGGACGCGGTGCCGACCGCCGGAGCGACCAGCCGCGAGGCGAGCCTGGAGCCGGGGGATTCGGCCCGCGTCGAGTACACGCTCCGGCCGGACGCCCCGGGGGAACTCCGGTTCGAGGGGCTGACGGTCCACGTCGCCGACCTGGCCGGGCTGTTCTACCGCCGCGTCTTCTTGCGGGTGCCGGCCGAGTACCTGGTCCTGCCGCCGCTGGCCCAGCACGACGCCCGCCGCCGCACGGTCAAGCGGTTCAACGCCCTGCCGCCGCCGGGCATCCACCGGCTCCGCAAGCCCGGGAGCGGGGACGAACTGCTCGACCTGCGCGACTACGCCCCGGGCGACCCGCCGAAGATGATCGCGTGGAAGGCGTCGGCCCGCCGGGGCACGCTCATCACCCGGGTCATCGAGAGCGACGTGCCGGTCCGGTGCGTCGTGTTCGTGGACGCGTCGGACGCCGCCCGCCTGGGGCCGCCCGGCCGGTCGGCGGTCGTCCGGTTCGCCGGCGTCGCCGCGGCGGTCGTGCAGGCCGCCGCCGGCAACCGCGACCTGGTCGGCCTGACCGTCGTGACGGACGCGGCGATGCAGGTCACCCCGCCGGCCCGCACGAAGGTCCACGTCTTGAAGTTGCTCCACGCCCTGACCGCCGCCGCCGCCGGCCTGCCGGCCCCGCTGGAAGCCGACGCCGAGGTGACCGCCCGGCACGCCCTGCCGCTCGCGCAGGAACTGTACCCGGACCGCCTGGACGAGGCCGTCAACTCGCTGCCGTTCGGCCTGTTCTGGATGCCGGTGACCGACTCGCGGTGGTTCGTCGTGATCGTCGCCCTGCTGCTCGCCCCCCTGCTGTTCTTGAACAAAAACGTGCTGGAGTTCGCGGCCGAGGTGGCCCGGACGTTCGCCTACCCCGGCAAGTCGTGGATGGTGTTCGCCGGCCTCGCCGTCGCGCCGGCCGTGCTCATCGGGTCGATCTGGGTGCTGCACGGCGTCCGCGGGTTCCTGAAGCCGCGCATGGGCCGGACGGCCCGCCGCAAGCAACTCGCCACGCTGTTCGCCGCGCTCGACCGGGCCGGCCCGGCGACCGTCGAGCGGTACCTACACGACGACGCCGAGTTCACCCGCCGGGCCGGCGACTTTTTGCACGCCCACCGCGTCCGGCTGCCGGCCGACCTGTACGCCGCCGACGGCACGAGCCGGTACCGCAACCCGGCCCGACTGGTGACGCTGGCCAACGCCGTGACGAAGACGCTGAGCCACGCCCGGGACAACGAACTGTACGTCGTGCTCGTGGACCTGACCGACCTCGCCGCCGACCTGGAACCGCTCTTAAAGGCCGTCCGCGCCGCCCGCGCCCGGCACCACACGGTACTCGTGCTGCTGCCCTGGCCGGCCGACGTGCCGTGGGCAGATTGGACGCCGGCGCGGGGCAAGGTCAAGCTCGCCGCGCTGGTCCGGGAAGTCCTCGACGCGAGGACCCGGCAGAACTTCGACCTGGCCCGCCGGCTGCTCACGAAGGCCGGGGCGACGGTCCTCCGCCTGGACGCCGCCGACTCGGTGCGGTTGGTGCTGGCCCGGCTCGACCAGGTCCGCGCCGCGGGAGTCCGCCGATGACCTTTCCCAAACTCGAACCGGTCCAACCCGCCCGCCCGGCCAAGCCGCCTGCCGCCGTCCCCGTCGGCGTCGGGGAGGGGCCGCGCGACTACCTGTTCATCGGCGTCGCGGCGGTGCTGGTGATCGGCCTCGTGCTGTTGGCCCGCTCGGGCGGCAACCCGTTCGTGCTGATGGCCGTCGTGCCGGCCCTCGCCGCGCTACTCGTCCGCGCCACGATCTTGCCGGGGGCGTTCGTCGTCGTGCTCGTCTACCTGGCCATTTATCCGGCCGGCCGGCCGGTCGGATTGCCTCTCCCGGCGATCGTCAGCCAGGCCCACTTCCGCATCGTCGATCTCGTGTTCGTCGCCGCCGTCGGCATCTACTTCGTCGCCTACTTCCGGTTAACGAGCCTCAAATACCGCATCCTGGCGGCGACGGCCACGCTCCCCGCGGTCGCCGGGTCGCCGGACTCGCCCGCCGCGCCGGTCGCCCGGCAGGGGGCGGCGGTCGCCGGGGACGAGTACGCCCGGGCCTTCGCCCAGGTCCTCGGCCTGACCTTTGCCGCGGCCCTCGCCTGGCAGGTCACGAACGTCGTGGCCGTCGAGCCGTTGCGGGTCCCGCCGTTCCGCCTGGAGGTGACCGGGAACGACGGCACGAGCCGGTTCCTGATCGTCGCCGGGGCGCTCGCGTTCGGGGCGCTCGTCTTCGGGTCGCTGGTCGGGTACTGGTCGGCGTCGAAGATGCGGCCGGCCGTCGCCCGGCAGTTCCTGCTCGACCTGGGCTGGGCCGAAAGCCGCCGCGAGTTGAACCGCCGGGAGAAGTGGCGGGCCTGGGGCCGCGGTCAACTCACCCGCGAACCGTTCCGCGTCCCGTTCCGGGCGATCCTGCGCATCCTGGCGTTCTGCGGCATGGTGCTCCTGGCGATGTTCGTGGGCGGCGTCCTGTTGCAGCAAGTGGTCAAGCGAGTTTGAAGTCCGACACGGGCGGGGGGTTCGGCATGGTCTGGTTGCGCGAGGCGGCGGGGTGGATTCTCCTGGGCACGGGGCTGGCGGCGTTCGCCGTCTGCTACTTCGTGTTCCTCCTGCCCGGCCGCATCCTGGAGGCGGGGGCGCTGGGCCTCATCGGCGTCACCATCTTCCGCGGCGGCACGCACCTGCTCAAGGTGGCGATGGCGGCGAAGGCGGCCCGCGAGATCGACCGCCAGCCCGAACTGCCCCGCCCGGCCGCCAAGCCGCTGGCCATGCCGACGATGGTCGTCGGCAAGCCGACGGCGAGCGTCGTCCCGGGCCGCGGCCAGTGATCCGCGCCGCCTTCTTCGACGCCGTCGGCACGGTCATTCACCCGGTCCGCGGTGCCCCGGCGATGTACGCTGAAGCCGCCCGCCGGTACGGCCTGAGCGTCGCGCCGGCCGACGTGCTGCCGCGCTTCATCGCCGCCTACCGCGCGCACGAAGCCATCGACGCGGCCGACGGCTGGCGGACCGACGAGGCCCGCGAAGTCGAGCGCTGGCGGGCGATCGTCGCCCACGCCCTGCCCGGCGCGCCGGCCGAGTGCTTCCGCGACCTGTACGACCACTTCGCCACGCCCGCCGCCTGGGCGTGCCCGGCCGACGCGGCCGAAACCTTCGCCCGCCTCCGCGCCGCCGGCCTGACCCTCGGCCTGGCCTCGAACTACGATTCCCGGCTGCTCACCGTCGTTGCCGGCCGCCCCGAGTTGACGGCCCTCGCCGGGAACGTGCTGGTCAGCGCGACCCTCGGCGTCCGCAAGCCGGGCGCGAAGTTCTTCGCCGCCGTCGTCGAAGCGGCCGGGTGCGCGGCGGGCGAAATCCTCTTCGTCGGCGACGACATCGATAACGACTACGCCGGGGCGACCGCCGCCGGCATGGTCGCCGTGCTGATCGACCCGGCCGACAAGTTCCCCGGCGTGCCGACGCGCGTCCGCTCCCTGGGCGAACTGCTCGCCGTCAAATCGCTTTGGCGCTGAGGTCGCCCATCGCGGCCTGGGCGGCGCGGAACCCGGAGGTCAGCGCGCCGTCGATCGAGGCGTTGTCGCGGTGGTCCCCGCAGACGTACAGGCCGCGTTCCAGCCGCACCGGGCGCTGCCACGGCGACAACTTGCCGACCGACTGGTCGGGCAACGCCAGCGGGATGCGGTCCGTCCGCAGGTGCCGCCAGTCGTCCACGCACGGGCCGTACCAGTCGTCGAGTTGCCGCCGCACGGTGTGCTCAAGGGGCGCGTACCCCGGTGACACGCCGCCGTCACCGACGACTGAAACGGACACCAGCGCCGCGCCGGGCGGGGCGTAGTCGGCGGACACGTCGGACAAGACCGCGACCGTGTTGACCGGGCCGACGCCGGTGCCGTTGACGGCCAGGATGCCCTCGCCGATGGGGGACTTGTCGGCGGCGAAGTAGACGGTCACGGTGCCGTGCCAGCCGGGGTCCACCACCGCGCCGCCGGTCAGCCGGGCGGCGACCGTTGCGTCCGTCGCCACGACCACGGCCCGCGGCGTCAGGGTTTCGCCGCCGGCCAGCGTCACGCGGCCGGGTTGCAGGGACGCGACCGCTGCGTTCAACCGCACGCTGCCGGCGGGCAAGTTGGCGGCGAGTTGGTCGGGGATTTTCCCCATCCCGAGGCGCGGCACGGCCCCCGCGCCGGCGGCGAACATCTTGAACACGAAGCGGAAAAACCGCGCCGACGTGGCCAGGTCTTTCTCCAGGAACACGCCGCCGAAGAACGGCACCGCGAGCCGTTGCACGAACGCATCCGTGAAGCCGCGGTTACCACGCAGCTCGTCGAGGGTCGAAACGTCCGCCGTGTCGCCGAGGCGATCGACGGGCACGCGGTCGAGGGCGAACTTGAGGTTGGCGAGCCGCAGTTTGTCGCGGAAGGTGCCGACGGGGTTGAAGGCACTCCGCAGCCCGGTGAGCGGCTCGACCCGCGGGTCGGCAACGCGGTGGAACCTCCTGCCGACCCGCACCAGCGCCCCCGGTACGAACGGCCGCAGGTCGAGCGCCGCGTAGTCGAGCACCCGCGCCGCTTCGGGGTACGCCGGCAGGAAGAGTTGGAAGCCGCGGTCGAGCCGGAAGCCGTCCACCACGTCCGTGCGGACCCGCCCGCCGACGCCGTCGGCCGCCTCCAGCAGCGCGAACGTAACCCCACACTGCATCAGCCGCCGCGCGCACGCCAACCCCGCGAGGCCCGCGCCGACGATCACGACATCCGGAGGCATGGTATGAGTCCTGGCGTTCCCGGTGCTCGCCCGCGGCTGTTCCCCCCCCTTCCGGGCCGGACCGGCGGGCTAACGCCACGCCGCTCGCCGGGAGGGTTACGCCGTGGCGGGGAAGATGTCGGTGGGGAGGAGGCGGTCGCGGCCGTCGCGGGACACCATGCGGTTGATGATTTCGAGGTACGCCAACGCGCTCGCCTCGACGATGTCGGTCGAGACGGCGCGGGCGTGCAACTTGCGGCCGGCGTGCTCGGCCTCGATGTACGCCTCGCCCTGCGCGTCGGTCCCGACGGTCACGGCCCGGACGCGGTAGTCGATCAGCTTGATGTTCACGCCGCAGATGCGGGCGATCGTCTTGAACACCGCGTCCACCGGGCCGTCCCCGGTCGCCGCGTCCTTGAGGATCGTGCCGTCGCTCCGCCACAGGCAGACGGCGGCGCTCGGCAGGGTGCCGGTGCCGGCGTTCGACGTGAAGGCTTGCAGCGTGTACAACTTCGTCGTCGTCGTCTGCAGTTGGTTCTCGGCCAGGGACTCGATGTCCGCGTCGTACACTTCTTTCTTGCGGTCGGCCAGGATTTTGAAGGCGTCGAAGGCGTTGTTCAACTGCTCGTCGCTCAGGTGGTAGCCGAGGTCGGCGACCCGTTGGCGCAGGGCGTGCCGGCCGGAGTGCTTGCCCAGCACGAGTTCCGTCTGCGGGATGCCGACGTCCTCGGGCTTCATGATCTCGTAGGTGCTGCGGTCCTTCAACATGCCGTCCTGGTGGATGCCGGACTCGTGGGCGAAGGCGTTCTGGCCGACGATCGCCTTGTTCCGCTGGACCTGCATGCCGGTGATGTGCGACAGCTTTCGGCTGATCGGGTAGAGCAGCCGGGTGTTGATGCGAGTCGGCAGCTTGTAGAAGTCGGCCCGGGTGTGCAGGGCCATGACGATCTCTTCGAGGGCCGTGTTCCCGGCCCGCTCGCCGAGGCCGTTGATCGTACACTCGACTTGCCTCGCCCCGGCCATCAGGCCGGCGAGCGCGTTCGGCACGGCCAGGCCGAGGTCGTCGTGCGTGTGCGTCGAAATCACCGTCCGGGCCGCCCCGGGGACGTGCTTCAGGATGCCGGCGATCATCGCCCCGTAGTCGTCCGGCGTGGCGTACCCGACCGTGTCGGGGATGTTCAGCGTCGTCGCCCCCTCGGCGATGACGGCGTCGAGCATCGCGTGCAGGTAGTCGGGGTCGGTGCGGGTCGCGTCCATCGGCGAGAACTCGACGTCCGCGCACAGGCTCCGGGCGAACGCGACCATCTCCTTGGCCTTCGCCTTGACGGTGGCCCGGTCGGACTTCAACTGGTGTTGAATGTGGATGTCGCTGGACGACAGGAAGACGTGGATGCGCGGGCGGGCGGCGTCCTTGACCGCGTCCCAGGCGCGCTCGATGTCCATCTTGGCCGCGCGGGCGAGGCCGCAGATGACGGGGCCTTGCACCTGGCGGGCGATGGTCCGGACGGACTCGAAGTCGCCCGGCGAGGCGATGGGGAACCCGGCCTCGATCACGTCCACGCCGAGGTCGCGGAGCGCGAACGCGATCTCGAGCTTCTCGTTCGGCTGCATGGAGCAGCCGGGGCTTTGCTCGCCGTCGCGCAGGGTCGTGTCGAAAATGATGACGCGGTCGGGACTCTCGGTGCTCATGGTTTCCCTGGTCGCCTTCGGTCGGGGGTCGCGGGCGGAAGGGGCGGTTCAACGCGAACGGCCCCGGTGTCGCCGGGGCCGTCTCACTGTCGTCCTCGCGGTGCGTCACGGGCGAACGAAGAGACTGGCCCCGGTGGGGGTCGCAAGAAGTCGTTCGAGAAGCGCGTTCGGCAGCATCGCAGTCACCCGGCCCGGTTTCGCTGACCCAATCTTAACCTCACCGCCGCGCCGGGGCAACAGGCTCTTCGGGTTCTTTCGCCGGGGGTTCGACCGGCGCGACCGGCTTCGGCATCTCGAACAGCCGGCGGACCGCCGCCTTCGCGTC
>JANYHV010000408.1 GCA_025362195.1 Fimbriiglobus sp.
TTCTGGGCGAAGCTCAAGCAGTCCCGGCGGGTGGCGACGCGGTACGAGAAGACCGCCCGGAACTTCCTGGCGTTCGTTCAGGTGGTGTCGATAATGGTCTTGCTGCAATAACCGCTACAATCTGTCCACACGGCCTAGCGAACGCGTCGTGGTGTCATTTCTTTACTTCCGCGAGCGCGACCCGTTCGTCACCACGTCCGTTGACAAGACCTACGCCGGGGCACTCCTCGAGCGGTTGACCGATGTGTGCGGGATGACGGTCAGGCAGATGAAGGAGCACCGACATTCCCCGCTCCGGTGCCACCCGATCCGCTTCGCCGAGGCGAGCGAGAAGGCCGGCTTCGACCACGTCAACGCGGACCTCCTCGACGGGACCGAAGCCTACCAGTTTAGTCTCACGTCGAACAAGCACGGCCGCGTCCACGGCTTCTTCGTGGGGAGCGTTTTCTACGTCGTTTGGGTCGATCCCCGTCACGCGCTTCATCCCGCGAAAAAGTAGCCCGCCGGTATCTTCCCGGGCATTGCTCGCTCGTCGTGGTCGTCCGACGGGGTCGTCAACCCCTTACCGCAGCGGGTTCGCGCCCGGCTTGCCGGCGGTGTCGAGGAGTTGGAAGTGGTGGACGCCGGCTTTGCGGGCGTCGGTGTGGGTCCAGACGACGGCCTTGTCGCGGGTCACTTCGGTCAGCTTGACCTGGCCCGGCTTGGCGTTGTAGCTGGTGAACACGGTGTTGCCGTTGGCGAGCCGCTCGACCCCGCAGGCGTCGTTGATCGGCTTGCCCGGCAGGTCGTCGTTGGTCAGCCGCCAGACCTCCTTGCCGGTCGGGTCGAGTTCGACGATCAGGTTGCCGTGCGTGCAGCCGACGAGGGTGTTGCCGTCGGGCAGGCGGATCGCGGTGAACGGCATGTGCGGGGTCTTCGCCTCCCAGACGATCTTGCCGGCCGGGTCGTACTCGCGGACCAAGCGGTCGAGGAGTTGCGGCACGAGGTAGTTCCCGGTGGCCAGTTTGCGGGCCATGCGCGACTGCATGTGGTGGTCCTTCGTCTGCGCTTGCAGCGGCACGTCGGCGAGGATTTTGCCGTCCCGGGCGACTTCGAGGAGGCGCGGCTTGTCGCCGGCCTCGGTCAGCAGCACGGCCCCGCCGGCGAGCGGCTGGACGGTGTTGACTTCGCTCTGCGTGCCCTTGAACTCGAAGACGATTTTGCCGGCGCGGTCCACTTCGACGGCCGCCCCGCCGGGGTACGCCGCGCTCTTCGACAGGGCCAACAGGACGTTGCCGGTGGGCAGCACCCAGCCGTCCCGGGTCGAGTGCGGGTACTGCCAGGTGACCGCGCCGCCGGCGTCGAGGATTAGCGTCTCGCCGCCGGTGACGAGGAGGCCGTGGCGGACCACTTTGCCCGCGATGAGGTGCGGCCGCACGGCCTCGGCGAGCAGCTTGTAGCCGGCGGCGTTGAAGTGCAGCCGGTCGGCGACGAACAGTTCCGGCCGGGTCTGGCCGTCGGCCGTCAGCGCGAAGCCGAAGCCGTCCGCGTAGGAGACGCGCGTCAGCTTGCGCATGGCGGCGCGCACCAGGGCGTTCAGCTCGCGGTACTTTTCGGTCTCGCCCGAGCGGACTGGGGCCGGGTTGACCCCCACGAAGGTGACCTCGGCGTCGGGCAACTTCGCGCGGACGGCGGCGACGAACGCCACGTAGTCGGCCGCGACTTCGGCCGGCGACCGGCCGTTGTGGACGTCGTTGCCCCCGGCCCGGAGGACGATTTGCTTCGGCGCGTGGGGGAAGATCAGCCGGTCGGCGAAGTGCGTGCAGTCGGCGATCTCGCACCCGCCGACACCGCGGTTGACGACGGCGTGGTCCGGGAAGTCGGCGGCCAGCGTCGTCCAGAGGCGCACCGTCGAGGAGCCGATGAACAGCACGCCGCCCTTGCCCGGCGGCGCGGCGCGGTCGGCGGCCTCGTAGGCGGCGACCTCGTTTTCCCAGCGGGCGAAGTCGTGCGGCTTGGCCTGCTGGGCGGGGGCACTCCCGCCGAATGCGAACGTCAGGCAGATCAGGGCGAGGGTCGGGCGCATCGTCGTCTCCGGGAAAGGAAAGCGGCTCAAGTGACGCGGTAGACGGCGACTTCGCCGGCGGCCGTGCCGACGGCAACCCGCCGGTCGTCGGGCGACCAGGCCAGGCTCACGGCCTTGTCGGGTCCGACCTTGTCCCGACCGGCGAGCGGCGACTTCGCGGCCGGCTGCCAGAGGTGAACGCCGCCGTCGGCGTAGGCCGCGGCGAGCAGCGGGCCGCGGCGTTGCCACTGCACGGCGGTCACCGGGGCTTCGGCGTCGTCTTCGAGGAGCATGAGCGGGGTGCGGCCCTCGGGGCCTTTGCCGGCGCAGTCCCAGACGCACACGGCCGCGCCGCCGCCGGTGGCCAGGTGCCGCCCGGTCGCGTCCCAGGAGAGTTCGCGGACCTTGGCCGGGAACCCGGTCATGTGCAACGGCGTGCCGGCCGCGGCGAACCAGAAGTGGACGGTCGCGTCCTGGTTGCCGTGGGCCAGCAGCTTGCCGTCGGGCGACCACGCGAGCACCAGCGGCGACCCCTTCCAGGCGAACGTCCGCACGGCCTCGGGCTGGACGCCGTCGTACAGGCTGACGCCGCCGTAGGCCGCCGCCGCGAGCTGGCCGGTGCCCGGTTGCCAGGCGAGGTCGTGGACGGTCGCGGCGTGCCCGGCGTACTCGCGGAGGAGTTCCCCGGCCGCCGACCAGAGGCGGACCTTCTTGCCCGCGGCCGTGGCCAGGCGGGTGCCGTCGGGGTGCCAGGCGAGCCGCTCGACCCACTGCGCCCCGCCGTCGAGGCTGGCGATCTCGGTGCCGCCGGCCCAGAGTTTCACGCGGCCGTCCTGCCCGGCCGTGGCCAGGAGCGCACCGCCCGGCTGCCACTGCACCGCCGTCGTGCCGAAGCCGTGGCCGGCGAGGGCGTGCGCGACGCGGCCGGCGGCGTCGAAGACCGTCACCGGCCCGGACACGGCGGCCGCAGCGAGCGCTTCGCCCGACCACGCCAGGCCGATGACGTGGTCGGCGACGGTCGCGCGCCACACCGGCCGCAGGCGGTCGTCGAACTTCGGCCGGCGGGGCGGGGGCATGGCGATCGCACCGGAGGGTTTTGTTAGCCCGACGCGCGAGCGAGGGACGCAAAGGTCGTTGAGAACGCGGCCGTCGAAGACCGTACCGTCAACACCTGCTCACACGCCCAACGGCCTTTGCGTCCCTCGCTCGCGCGTCGGGCTAACGCGCCTGCGGCGGGCCGCGTCACTTGAGGCTCGTCGGCTTCAGCTTCAAGTAGTGCTCGACGGTGTTGGGCGTGCGGTCGGGCGGGGTCTCGTACGGCAGGCTCTTGAGGAAGGCGACGAGGTCGTCGAGGTCGGCGGGTTTCAGGTGGCTCGTCGTGCCGTGCTTGTCGCCGGGGTTGTGGGTCGTCAGCACGTCGAGCAGCGTCTTCGCCCGGCCGTCGTGCAGGTAGCTGTTGACGCGGTAGACGCCGAGCAGGGTCGGGGTGTCGTACTTCGCGCCGATCTTCTCCGTGGCCGCGCCGCCGGTGCCCACGTCGTGCAGGGTCTGCGGCTTCTTCGTCGAGCTGTCGGTGTAGTAGCCGCCGCTGTGGCAGCTGGCGCAGTTGGTCTCCTTGGCGAAGAAGGTCGCCTTGCCGCGCTCGGCGGCGGGGGTCAGCTTGCCGCCGGGGGCGTGGGGCGACGGCCGCACGGGGAAGGAGTTGGTGTACACGGCCAGGGCGTCCAGGTCGGCGGACAGGCCGGCGGTCTTCTGGTCGCTCTCGGCGAACTCCGTGAACGTCGTGCGGGGCTTGAGGTGCTGCTTCGCCAGGCCCCGGCCCTGCATCAGCTTGCCGCGGATCGTGTACTCGAAGTCCTGGGCCTCGTCGCGGTCCCCGGACCAGTGCAGGGGGTGCGTGTGGGCCAGGCCGAACAGGTTCATCGTCTTCCGCTGGCCCTCGGGGTTGGTCCAGACGCGGCCGTCGTGCAGGCCGTCCGGGTGGCACGAACTGCACGAAATCCACCGGGCCGACCCCATCGGTTGCAGGGCCGTCTGGAACAGCTCCTTGCCCCGCCGCCACTCGGCCGTGTGCGCCGGCTCGCCGACCGCGATGGTGCCCAGCTTCTTGCGGAACAGTTCGTCGAACACGGCGACCGCGTGGTCGAGGGTGTTGTAGACGTACACCTCGCGGCCGTCGGGCGACACGCACACGGCCCGCGGGTGCTTGCCGACCGTCACGGCGTGGCCGATCCGCTCCATCTCCTGGTAGTCGTCGTCGATCAGCTTCGACACGTACAGGTCGTTGGTGCCGGAAAAGACGGTGTAAATCTTCGACCCGTCCGGGGAGACGGCCGACTCCCAGGGGTTGGTGACGACGAAGTTGCCGTCGTAGGTGTCCAGGGCGATCGACCGCCGCCGCTTCTCGCCGGGCTTGGCCGGGGTCAGGTCGCAGAAGCTGACGTGCGGGAAGATGGACCCGCGGGCGTCGTGCGCCGTCACCCGGCTGCGGATGTGGCTGACGTACGCCTTGCGCCGCTTGGGGTGCAGGGTCACGTGCCGGGCGAGGTTGTCCTGCTCCTGGCCGGGCCAGCGGTCGGCGACTTGCCCGGTCGCGCGGCTGACGGCGACCAGCGTGCCGGTGTAGAACTCGGTCACGTACAGGGTCGCCTCGTCCGCCGACAGGGCCAGCCCCCGGCAGTCCTTGCCGACGGCGAAGGTCCGCGTCACCTTGCGGGCCGCCACGTCGATTTCGCTGACCGTCCCGGGGTAGTCGTGCGAGACGTAGGCGAACGCGCCGTCCCGCGTCGTGACGATGCCGTAAGGCTCGTCGGCGACCGCCAGGGTGTGGACGACGCGGCCGGTCGCGGCGTCGAGGAACTGAACCGCGTCGTCCCCGTAGACGGTGGCGAGGGCCAGCTTGCCGGCCCAGGCGACGCCCTCGGGGTGGTCCCCGACGGCGACTTCGACGAGCTTCTGCCGCGCCTTCACGTCGATGAC
>JANYHV010000025.1 GCA_025362195.1 Fimbriiglobus sp.
GCTCACGCGGTGGCGGCGTCTGAACCGCAACTACGAGCACACGCTGACGAGCAGTAAGGCGGTGGTCCAGGTGGCCCTCATCGGGATGATGACGCGAAGGCTCGCCAAAACGAACCGACGGTAACTATCCCCACAGGCACTTAGACCGCTTAAGCGCCGCCGGCGAAGTCCCCGCGCCGGTGCGCCTCGGCGGGCGACTCGCGTGGAACCGCCGCGAGTTGTCGGCTTGGGCCGCCCGCGGCTGCCCCGACCGCGCCTCCTGGGCGAAGCTCTGGCCCACGATCCGCGACCGCCGGCCTGCCCGCAAGTAGCCAACGGACGCGGGCCGGGCGTCGCCACAACGCCCGGCCCGCCTTGAATCCGACAAACCAACCGACCCCGACCGACACCCGTCCTGGAGTGCCTTCGTGACCATTGTACCGCCCGCCGCCCCGCCGCGGCAACCGACGCCTTCGTACCCCCAGCGCGTCGCCGACGCGCACCGCCGTCTTCACGAGTCGCAGGTCGAACTCGCCACCGGCACCGCCTGTTCGGCGGAAGTCGATCAGGCCGGTGCCGCCTACCGCGACGCCGTTGTCGACGCCGTCGCCGATAACCTTGCCCGGCAGCAGTCGTTGATCGGCGAGCTTCGGCTGGTCGCCGGCGACGAGACCGGTTTGCGGGAAACCGCCGCGCACCTGATCGCGGAGATCATCGGCACCCTACCGCAAAACACGGCCGAAGTCCTGGGCGACGTGGTCCGGTTCTGCAAGGCCACCCGGCGCGAACTGGCGGCCCTGGGGGTCGAGGAACTCGACTCGCAGACCCGCCTTACGGCCGTCGAAATCCGCCTGGCGTCCGTCGAGTCGCTGTTGAACAGGATCGCGTCGGGCCGGACCACTGCCGAAACCGGGGTGGTCTCGTGAACGACGCCCTCGACGGCTTCCCCAAAATCCGCGCCCTCAGCCCGTGGGCGGGCGATGCTGGTTCTGCCCGCCCGGCCGCCAAGTCCGCCGCGGCCACTCCGCCGGCCCGCCCGTGGTCCGAGCCGGTGCCGCTGCACGCCGCCCCCGACGTGCCGCCGTTCCCCACCGAACTCCTGCCGCCGTGGATGCGCGACTGGGTGTCGGCCCAGGCGGTCGAGTTGCAGGTGCCCGCCGACCTGCCCGCGCTGCTCGCCCTGGGCGTCGTCGCCGCCGGGATCGCCCGCAAGGTCGTCGTCTCGCCGTGGCCCGGCTGGTCGAAGGAGCCGACCAACCTGTTCATCTTCTGCGGCCTCACGCCCGGCGAGAAGAAGAGCCAGTGCTTCCGCAAGGCGCTCGCCCCGGTGATGGCGCTGGAGAAGGCCGCCGCCGAGCGTGCCGAGCCGCTAATCGCCGAAGCCGAGGGCAGGAAGCGCGTCGCCGCGAAGCGCGTCGAGCACCTGGAACTGAAACTCGCCAAGGCCGACCCCGGCCCGGACCGCGACCAGCTCGCCGACGACCACCGGGCGGCCCGGAAGGAGTTCGAGGGGATTTTCGTCCCCGTGCGGCCCATCTACCGCGTGGACGACGACACGCCGGAAAAACTGGCGAGCGAGCTGTGCGCCCAGGGCGGCCGCCTGTTGGTCGCTTCCCCCGAGGCGAGGGGGCTGGAGAACATCGTCCGCGACGAGAAGGTGAACGCGGACATCTTCCTGAAGGGCCACGCCGGGGACGACTTGAGGACCGGCCGGGTCGGCCGCGGCCGCGAGTCGGTGGACCGCCCGGCGCTCACCTGCCTGTACACGCCGCAGCCGAGCGTTTTGGAGTCGCTCGCCGAATCGCCGGAACTGCGGTCCCGCGGGTTCTGGGGCCGCTGGTTCTACAGCAACCCCAAGAGTCAGGTCGGCTACCGCGACTGCTCGCGGCCCTCGCCCGAAGTCCCGGAAGCCTTGCGGGCCGGTTACGCGGCGGCCGTCACGCACCTCTGGGGGACAGAGGCGGCGGGGCCTGACGAGCCGGTCGAGTTAGAGTTCACCGCCGCGGCCGCGGCGGTGCTGACGGCCTTCCGGGTCTGGATCGAGCCGGAACTGAGGCCCGGCGGGCTGCTGCACCACGTCCTCGATTGGGCGAACAAGCTCGCCGGCTTGGCGGTCCGGCTGGCGGGGGT
>JANYHV010000416.1 GCA_025362195.1 Fimbriiglobus sp.
GACTTGGTGGTCTTCGATGAATATCACTTCGGTGCGTGGCGCGATTCGGCCAAGGAGCTTTTCGAGGGCGAGGACGAGAGCGTTGCCAAGAAAGAAATCAAATTTGTTGCCGATCTTGAGGCGGTGAATGAAGAACTTGGCATGCGCTCGGCGACGGAAGCCAACTTTCTGCCTATTACGACGCGGGCATATCTCTATCTATCCGGCACACCTTTCAAAGCGCTGGCTACCGGCGAATTTATTGAAGAGCAAATTTTTAACTGGACGTATACCGATGAGCAGCGCGCGAAGGAAGATTTTGCCGTCAAGCACCCTGCCAAGTGGAACCCTTACGGCGCGCGACCGCAGATGCGTTTGATGACGTACCAAATGCCGGATGAGCTGCTGGCGATTGCGAGCGCGGGTGAATTTAATGAGTTTGATCTGAACGCATTTTTCGAGGCGACGGGCGCTGGCAAAAAGGCATCGTTCAAGCACGCGAGCGACGTGCAGAAGTGGTTGGACATCATTCGGGGGCAATATGCATCGAAGGCAGTGGAAAGCCTGAAGACTGGTTCGCGGCCACCGTTTCCGTATTCTGATTTGCGCTTGCTGCCGTACATGCAGCACTCATTCTGGTTCTTGCCAAACGTGGCGGCGTGCCATGCGATGGCAAACCTGTTGGCCGAAAAGCACAACATCTTTTGGCATGACTACAAGGTAATCGTCGCCGCGGGCGCCAGCGCGGGTATTGGGCTGGATGCACTGCCGCCAGTACGCGATGCGATCGGCAGCGGGTTCGATTCCAAAACCATTACGCTTTCCTGCGGCAAGCTCACTACTGGCGTAACGGTACCGCAGTGGTCGTCGATTCTGATGTTGCGGAATTTGAAGTCACCGGAGACGTATTTCCAAGCGGCATTTCGTGTGCAGTCCCCCTGGCTCATCCGAAACCCGCATGGCGACAATCCGAACGAGGAGGAAATTTTGAAGCCGGTGTGCTTCGTGTTCGACTTTGCGCCAACACGCGCGCTGCGGCAGCTCTCGGAGTACGCTATCGGGCTTTCGCCTAACGAATTGAACCCTGAGAAAGCAGTGAAAGATCTAGTGGCCTTTCTGCCAGTGCTGGCTTACGACGGCGCGAACATGACGCAGATTGACGCAGGCGGCATTCTCGACATTGCTATGGCGGGCACGTCCGCCACCTTGCTCGCGCGCAAGTGGGAGAGTGCGCTCTTGGTGAATGTGGATAACGGCACACTGCAGCGCATTCTTGATGACCCGGCAGCGATGGAAGCGGTGAACAAGATTGAAGGCTGGCGCGCGCTAGGCGACAACATCATTCAAACCATTATCAACAAGAGTGAAAAAGTCAAAGACCTGAAGAACAAAGCCAAAGAAACAGACCTGACGACCAAGCAAAAGGCAGAGCTGAGCGACGTGGAGAAGGAATACAAATCCATGCGCAAGCTCGTGCAAGAAAAGCTCATCAAATTCGCCACGCGCATCCCGGCGTTTATGTACTTGACCGACTTTCGCGAGAACACGCTGCGCGATGTGATCACCAAGCTCGATACAGATTTGTTCCATACCGTGACTGGTTTGACGGTGAAGGATTTTCATCTATTGGTGCAGTTGAAAGTGTTCAACACCGAGCAGATGAACCAAGCTGTGTTCGCATTTCGGCGATACGAGGATGCATCGCTACGCTATACGGGCATTGAGAGCCATGAGGGATTGACATATGTCGGGCTCTACGACACGGTGGTCGCGACGGACTAAAATCACACAAATGGGATAAGACTCCATTAATTTGATAGTGATACGACCAACGCGAGTCAATCTGCGATAACGTCAACTAATCTCGCTTTCACTCTACAAGACGCCCATGGCCCGTGTTCCCCGCTTCGTAATTCCTAGTCGGTCGCAGCCAGTAGATTAGGCGCAATGCATATTCCCAACATCAGCGTCAACCGGATCACCAAGGTTAGGGTTGATGAAACCAGCCTATCCTACCGCGTTAAAAATGTGACTGGCTAGGCTATTCGCGGTCTTGGAACAGCGACCCGCGCTGCGCTCGCGAAATTTTGCAGAAATAAAACGCCAATGTCCGCGCGGCTTTCCACGCAAAAATGCCCGAAGATACCCGCCAATATTAGTGTTTACGCCAGAAATTTAACCGCCTCGCGACATTTCGTCGTGGCGGCACCGGGCTCTAAAATTGTGACATTCAAATCACGCAGCAACCCGTCTTTTAGCCCGTAAACCCAGCCATGCACCGCCAAATCCTGCCCGCGCTCCCATGCATCACGGACGATGGTGGTTTGGCAAACATTGGCAACCTGTTCGATCACATTTAGCTCGCAGAGCCGATCGGCACGTGCGCTTGGCAGGCCAATCGCGGCGAGTGCGTCGGCGTGTTTGTCGCTGACATCATTAACG
>JANYHV010000032.1 GCA_025362195.1 Fimbriiglobus sp.
ACTTCCGGCATCTGCTCCTTCATGAAGGCGACGAACTGCTTCTCCCAGGTCTTCACGTCCTTGCGGGCCACCTTATCAAGCCCGCCCTTGTTGCCGGCGAAGATCACCATCACCTGGTCGATCACGTTCAGCGGCTCGTACTGGCCTTGCTTCAAGATTTCGACCATGCGGTAGCCGCGGTCGAGTTGGCGTTGGGTCGCGGCGTCGAGGTCGGTGCCGAGTTGGGCGAAGGCTTCGAGTTCGCGGAACTGGGCGAGGGCGAGTTTCAGGCCGCCGGCGACGAACTTGTTCTTCATCGCCTTGATCTGGGCGTTGCCGCCGACGCGGCTCACCGAAATACCCACGTCCACGGCCGGCAACACCCCGGCGTTCTTCAACTCGGGCTGCAAGTAGATCTGGCCGTCGGTGATGGAGATGACGTTGGTCGGGATGTACGCCGACACTTCGCCTTCGAGGGTCTCGATGATCGGCAGCGCGGTCAGCGACCCGCCGGAGCCGATGACGCGACTGATCTTGGTGCCGGGGAACTTCTTGTGGTCGTGCTCGGCCTGCTCCTTGCCGCCGGCCGCGCCCGGCCCGAAGTAGACCATGCCGGCCTCGCCGGTGGCCCGCTTGCGGCCGGTCTCGGACTTGGCGTTGATGCCCCAGTCGGCACTGACCTTCTTGTCGTCGGCGTCGGTCGGCACGATGACCCACTTGTCGGCCAGCTTGGCGGACCGCTCCAGCAACCGGCTGTGGCAGTAGAACACGTCGCCGGGGTAGGCCTCGCGGCCGGGGGGGCGGCGGACCAGCAGCGACAGTTGGCGGTACGCCGCGGCCTGCTTCGACAGGTCGTCGTACACGCACAGGGTGTCGCGGCCCTCTTCGTACATGAAGTACTCGGCGATCGTCGTGCCGGCGTAGGGGGCGATGTACTGCAAGGGGGCCGAGTCGCTGGACGACGCCACGACGACGACGGTGTACTCCATCGCCCCGAGTTCGCGCAACTTCTCGACCACCGACGCGATCTTCGACTCCATCTGCCCGCAGGCGACGTAGACGCAGATGACGTTTTCGGACTTTTGGTTGATGATCGTGTCGAGGGCGATTTGCGTCTTGCCGGTCTTGCGGTCCCCGATGATGAGTTCGCGCTGGCCGCGGCCGACCGGGGTCATGGCGTCGATGGCCTTGATGCCCGTTTGTAGCGGCACCTTCACCGGCTGGCGATCGACGATGCCGGGGGCCGGCGACTCGACGAGGCGGGTGCGGGTCGTCAGGATCGGGCCTTTGCCGTCCATCGGGTTGCCGAGCGGATCGACCACGCGGCCGATCATCTCGGGGCCGACGGGGATCGACAGGAGCGTCCCGGTCGTGCGGACCTCGGCCCCCTCGCGCACCTTGAGGTAGTCCCCCAGGATGATGATCGAGACGGACTTCTCTTCGAGGTTGAAGGCCAGGCCCTTGGCCCCGGACTCGGGGAAGTCCACGAGTTCGCCGGCCATGACCTCGGACAGGCCGTAGACGCGGGCGATACCGTCGCCGACCTCGAGCACCTTGCCGGTCTCGCGGACGTCGATCTGCTTGCCGAAGTCGGCGATCTGCCGTTCCAGGATGGAGGCAATTTCGCCGGCGTTGATCTTGTCAGCCATGAGTGCCACTCGTCGTCAGGTGGTTGCGGAGGTTGTCGAGCCGGGTGCGGACGCTGGTGTCGTACACCTTGTCCCCGACCTGGACGATCAGGCCGCCGAGGATGTCGGGGTCGATGCGGACGTCCAGGACCGGGTGGGCGTTCAGTTGCGCGTGCAGGGTTTTCGTCAGGGCGTCCAGTTGCGCGTCGAGGAGCGGCACCGGGGCCGTCACCTTGACCCGCACGCGGCCGGCGGCGGCGTCGCGCATCGTCCGCAACTCGGCGCTGATCGCCGGCAGCAGGTCGAGCCGGCCGTTGGCGTTCAGGACGCCGACGAACTTGCGGAAGGTCTCGCTCGTGCGGTGTTCAAAAGCGGCGGCCAGGACCGGCAACTTGCCGGCCATCGACACGCTGTTGCCCGCGAGGAAGGCCTGGATGCGGGGGTGCGACTTGACGACGCCGGCGACGACTTCTTCGAGTTCGTCCCCGACCGCGTCGAGTTGGTCGGACTTGGCGGCGACGCCCATCAGGGCTTCGGCGTAGACGCGGGCGACCCGGGCTTTCGCGCCGGTCGCTTCGAGGACCGTCTCGTGTTGTTTGGGGTCGCTCATCGCACACCTTCCGGGACCGACGCGGGGGTTAGTTGACGCTGGCCTTCAACTCGGCCAGCGACTCTTCGATCAGCCGGCTGTGGTCGCCGGGGGTGACTTCGCGGCGGATCGCCTTGCCGGCCATCAGGGACGCGAGTTGCACCGACTTCTGGTACAGTTCGGCGATCGCCTGGCCCTTGGCGGTCTCGATCTCGCGGACGGCCCGCTCGCGCTCGGCGGCGGCTTCCTTGAGGCCGATTTCGCGCTCGGTCGCGCGGAGCTTTTCGGCGTCCTTGCGGGCCTCGTCCATGAGCGCCTTGATCTCGTTCTGGGCCTGCCCCATCTTGACGGCCAGGTCGGCCCGGATGCCCTCGGCCTCCTTGCGGGCCAGCATCGCCTCATCGCGAACCTGCACGATCAGGTCCTCGCGGGCCTGGATGCCCTTCGTGATCGCCGGCCAGGCGAACTTGGCCATCAGCGCGAGCAGGATGAGGAACACGACGAGCGTGTAGATGCTCAGGTCCCAACGGGCGGGCAGGTCGAAGATGCCGCGCTGGCCCGGCTCCGCCCCGAACGCGGGGGCGGCCAGGGCCAGGAGTGCGAGCAGCGCGGGGGCGAACCGGGCGGCGGTCATGGGGAGGCCTCGTGGAGTCGGGGAACGGTCCGGGGCGGGTCGCCTTAGACGACGAAGCACAGCGCGAGCGAGATGATCCCGGCCCCTTCGACGAGACCGCCGATGATGAGCATCGCGGTGCGGATGTAGTCGGCCTGCTCCGGCTGGCGGGCGATGCCGCTCATCGCCCCGAAGCCGATCAGGCCCAGGCCGACGCCGATGCCGATGACCGACAGGCCCATGCCGATCGGGGCGAGGTTCATCGCCTTGGCGGCGGTGGCGACCACCGGGGTGCCGGCCGGGGTCACGACGACGGGCTTGTCTTCGGCCATCGCGTTGCCGGAGAAGGCCACGAACGCCACGGCGGCCAGGAGAGCGAGAACTTTACGCATCGAGAAACCATCCTCAAAAAAGTAGGGGAGCCAGTGCCCCGGTCAGTGTATCGCGAGTCCGAAGTCAGTCGTTTCGTAGGGCCGTCGAGTTAGTGGGCCGGGTGCCGGGCGAGGCCGATGAAGATCGCCGACAGCAGCGTAAAGATGAACGCCTGCAGTGCCGCGACGAGCAATTCGAGCATACTGAGGGCCGTCACAATGGCCACGCTCAACGGGGCGACGAGGAAGTACAGGCTCTCCGACCCCTTGTGGAAGGCCAGCCAGTCCGACTTGGCCACCATCGTGATGAAAAAGAGCATCACGAAAATCGCCACGTGCCCGGCCAGCATGTTGGCGAACAGTCGCACGGCCAGCACGAACGGCCGGATCAGCGGCGTGAGGAGTTCGAGGGCCAGCATCAGCAGGATCAAGAAGTACCCGGGGATTTTCGCCGGGCCTTCGAGCTTGATGTTCGGCACGAACGATTTCGCGTACCCGGCGAACCCGTTCTGTTGGACGCCGGAAAAGTGCGTGTACAGGAAGACGACGAGGGCGAGGGCCGAGGTCACCGCGATGCTGGCCGTCGGCGACCCGAGGAACGGGATCATGCCGAACATGTTCGCGGTCAGCACGAACAGGAAGGTCGTGCCCAGGAACGGCACGTACTTGTCGCCGTCGTGGTGGACGTGGCCGTGGTGGTCCTTGTGGTCGATGGCCGGGCGGGCGATCTGGTCGCGGACGAAGTAGACGAGCGATTCGGCGATGCCCTGGGCGACGCCGCGGGGCGGTGCCCCGGACTGCATCCGCCGGCCGAGCCAGACGAGCACGGCGGACGTGACCAGTGCGGCCGCGCCGAGCAGGACGTGGAACTTCGTAACCTGCCAGCCGCCGATGTTCGGCAAGTCGAGCTTCAGGTGCAGGGATTCGAAGAACTCGAAGTACGGGTGGTCCTGGGCCTCGGCCGTGTAATCCACGAACGGCTTTTCGCCCGGCGCTACGACTGGTGCGTCGCTCATTCGGTCCCCCCGTCCGGTCTCGTTTTCGCCAACCTCGCCCGGTCCGACTCCCGGACCACGCGAACCGTCTCGACACTCAACACCGTCAAATACGCGGCCAACATCCAGAGGCAAAAGGCTTGTCGGTCCGCCGTCTCGAAGCCGAACCGGGCGACCAACATCGCCCCGACCAACCCGACCGTCCCGCGGACCCCGACGCCGACCCAGTACCCCAGCACCAGCGATTCGCCGCCTTGGCGGGCCACCCGGGTTTCGACGACCCCGGCGAGCACGGCCGCGACGAACATCACCGCGGCCGCCGACCCCGCCATCGGAGCGTGCGGCCGGTCGCCGAAGCGGCCGGCGATCAAGCCCAGGACCGCGACCGCCGCCAGGGCAAGCCCGACTCGGCCGACACCGCGGCGCGTCATCGCCCGGCGTCCCGCGATTTGCCTTTCAGCAATCGCACCGTCAACAGAACGGCCGCGACCAGGCCGAGCATCATGAAGCCGACGGTAAATCCGCCGCGCGTCCCGGCGAAGTAATCGATGGCGACGCCTGCGAGGGTGAACGCCACCAGTTCCGAGCCGATCACCGCGAGGCCGAGGCCCACCGGTTTTGCGGTCGGCCTCGGCGGTTCATTTCCCGGGGTCGGCGTCATTGTTGCAGCCGACTCCGAGTCTTGTCCCGCAGCGATAGCGACATTGTGGGGAAGTGGGCAAACCCGTCAACGCCGACTTCGTGATTATTTTCACAAAGCTCGGTCCGCAGTCATCGGGTGGTCCCAAGTCGGTCCCCGGCAACGACTTTCGGAGTGACGAGGATTCTGCGAGGCTCGGCGTCAATCGTCGGAATCGGGCGAAACCGTCGGACGCACTTTTCGCCGTCCACGAATCCGGGCCCCGGAGAGTTGCCGAAATTGAACATTCTCGCGGATTAAGCTGGAGGAAAAATTGACAAAGCCGGCACGGAACCACGAAGTTCGATTGACAATACCGTACCGGTTTTCTTAGAATTGTCGGAGGTGATTGCGGTACCGACGCTTGCGTCGATCGGGTGCCCGCCCGAACTGCCGTCGCCCCAGCCCGCCCCCGTGACCTTTGACGCCCCTCCCTTCGGCGAGGTGGTGTCTCGTTCCGACTCCGGCTCGGCGCGTCCGAGTGTTCCCGACCGCGTGCAGGATGTCCGCGAGATACAATCCCCAACCGACCCGGGATGTCCGACCGCACTGGCCAGTCGGTCCGAACTCGGCGACCCCAAGGTGAACCCGTGAAAGTGCTGCCGTCCACCGCCAAACCGTCGAAGCCCGCCGCCCGCCCGACCCCGAACCCGGCCGCGAAGGGCAAGCCCGTCCCCGCGGCCACCAAGGTCGTGCCGAAGCCGAAGGCCAAGCACAGCAAGCCGGCGTCCCGCGTCGCGCCCAAGCCGATGCCGAAGCCGCTCAAGCCGGTCCGCCCGGCGGCGAGTGTCGAGCCGGCCAAGCCGGCCGCCAAGCCGGCCGCGAAGTCGTCGCCGCGGCCGCCGAAGTCCACCGGCAAGGTCGAGCCGGGCAAGGGCGGCGGGAAGGCCCACTCGACCCTCCGCGTCGAGGCCGCCATCCCCACGGACAAGGACCTGTCGGCCCGCACCCGCCAGGCCGGCATCGTCAAGGACCGCATCCACCTGACCGCCCCGGACGCCTACTGGCTGCACGTCTACTGGGAACTGTCGCTCCAGTCCGTGCAGCGGGCCGAAGCCGCGCTCAACCAGGACTGGCACGGCGCGAAGCCGATCATCCGCCTGTGCGACGTGAGCAGCACCGACACGACGAGTACGTCCGAAGCCATCGTCAAGGACATCGTCGTCCACGGCGGGTGCAGCCACTGGTACATCGACGTGCCGCAGCCGCCGCGGACGTACCGGGCGGACATCGGCTACCTGACGCGGCAGAACCGCTTCTTCGCGCTGGCCCGGTCGAACGTGCTGACCTCGCCGACGGCCGGGACGAGCGAAGCCCTGAACGGCGACCTCCCCCCCGAGTCGGGCGGCCACCGGACCAAGGCCGAGGAGGCCGCCGACGCCCGCCACCACGCCGAGGAGGCCTTCCGCCGGCCGTTGAAGGAGAACACCTTCGGCAGCGGCGCGGTCCTGCCCGGCAAGCTCAAGAAGTTCTTCTTCGACCTCGACGCCGAACTCATCGTGTACGTCAAAACCGACCCGGCCGCGACGGTCACCCTCCAGAACGAGCCGGTGCCGATCGGGGCCGACGGCACCGCGACGATGCGCTTCAGCCTGCCGGACAGCCGGCAAATCATCCCCGCCGTGGCGACCTCGGGGGACGGCATGGAGGAGCAAACCATCGTCCTCGCCGTCGAGCGGAACACCAAGCGGCTCGACCCGATGATCCACGACCTGTACGGCGACACGTGATCCGCCGACGGCGTTGACGGCACCCGTCCCCCCGGCTATGCGGCGGCGCACACCCGGGGGGATTTTTCATGCGCGCCGTCCTGTTGGCCCTGATCGCCGCGTCGATTTCCGGGTGCGCCTTCTTCGCGCCACTGCCGAAGAAGATTTGGCTCGACCAGTACAACGGCCTGGCCCAACTCCCCGACCCCGGCACCCGGCTCAACGTGCTCGCGCAGGTGACCGAGTCGGCCGCCTACGACGGAGACGCGGCGGCGGTCAAGCGCTTCCTCAAGGACTTCCGCGGCGACCCCCGGCACGACGACCTGGCGGCGAAGTGTGCCCAACGCCTGGTCGGCAAGAGCCTGCCGGACGCCGAGGCGGTAGCCGACCTGATCGACGACCCCGCCCGCCGCGCCGAAACGCTGGTAAAAATCCGGCCCAAGGTCGAAGAGCCGATGAGCGACGATGCGAGTCTTGTTAGCCCGAAGCGCTAGCGAGGGACGCAAAGGTCCTGGACGATGCTGGCAAACATCGACCCGACGGCCGAAGACCCCAAACATATTCAACGACCGTTCGACCCTCGCTAGCGCGTCGGGCTAACGCGCCTGCGGCGGGCTTTGATGCGCCCGCGCAATATGCTGTCCGCGTCCCCGAACGCACCACGGAGCGCGACGATGAGTAGCCAGCCGGACGCCCGCGTCGACGAACTGCGCCTGATCCTGCCGACGGCCCCGAAGCCGATGGCCATCTACCGGCCGTGCCTTCGGGTCGGCAACTTCCTGTACGTGTCCGGGCACGGGCCGCTCAAGCCGGACGGCACGCTCGTCACCGGCGTCCTCGGCACGGACCTGACCCTCGACGAGGGCAAGGCGGCGGCGCGGCAAGTGGCACTGGCCGTGCTCTCGACCGTGAAGACGCACCTGGGCACGCTGAATACGGTCAAGCGGCTCGTGAAGACGCTCGGCTGGGTGGCGAGCGCGAACGACTTCGGCGACCAGCCCGAGGTGATGAACGGCTGGTCCGAGTTGATGCGTGAGGTCTTCGGCGAGGACGCCGGGGTCGGGGTGCGCAGCGCGATCGGCACGAACGTGCTGCCGAAGAACATCGCCGTCGAAGTCGAGTGCCTGTTCGAACTCGAAGGCTGACCCGGTCAGCGGTTGAAGACCATCACGGCGGTGGCGACGACGGCGACCACGAGCACGACGGCGAGGGCCGCGCCGGCGAGCTTCGACGCGCTCCACGGCCGCTCGCCGGACACCCGCCCGGTCTGCCCGTTGACGGTCACCTGGTAGACCTTGGCGTTGTACCGGTAGGCGGCGACCCACGCCGGCAGCAGGACGTGCTTGAAGGTGATGGAGCTGTACCGGGTCCGCTTGCCGTGGATGCGCTGGTGGTCGCCGCCGATGTCGGCCTCGATGGTCCGCACGATCTCCGGCTGCATCAGTTCCTTGGCGACCTGGAAGCCCTCCTTCAGCCCGACGGAGTACCGCTCGGCCTGGAAGCCGCTCAGGTAGGCCGCGTCGAACGGCTTCAACTTCTTCAACTGGTAGGCCCCGATCTCGGCCAGGCGGTCGGCCGTCAGGCTCGTCGTGGCGGGGACGAGCAGGTCGTCGAAGGCGCACTCGACGGTGCCGCTCGCGGAACTCCACCGGGTCCGCGTAACGGTGCGGGTGCGGTCCTCGCTGCGGCCGTCGGCCAGCCGCTCGGTGTACCGCACGAGTTCCTGGTAGTCGTCGCCGCGCTCGCCCTCGTAACTGCTGGACGTGTCGCTGTCGTAGGTCCAGTACGGCAGGTAAACCCCGACGAGCCGGCCGAGGGCGAGGACCGTCTTCAACTCGGTCGGGGCGAACCACCGCGATTCGATCCAGGCGGTGAAGGCCTCCCGCGCGCCGCGCAGATCGACGGCGAAGGCGATGAGCGACTCGGGCGGCAACAGCCCTTCGACGGCGACCGGCGTGGTTTCGAGGTGGGTCGTGCAGAACGGGCAGGCGTCGGCCGCGACCTTGTCGTCGAGGATGACGACCGCCCCGCACCCGGGGCACCGGGTCTCGGTGCCGTGCCCGGGGATGGCCTTCGACTTCGCGTCGGCCCGGCCGAGGGCGTCGAGGTAGTCCCGCTCGACGATTTCGGCGGCCTCGTCGGTCACGACCGCCTGGTCGTGCCCGCAGTACGGGCACTTCAACCGGCTCGCGCGGGGGTCGTAGTCGAGCCTCGCCCCGCACTGGCCGCACGGGAACTTGCGACCGGCCGGCGTGAGCTTGGCGGGCGGGGCGGCGGGCGGCGGGGGGGTGTCGCTCATGGGCGTCGCGTCGGGGGTGCGGGGTTCGGACGACAGTCTATTCCGAATCGCCCCGGCCCGCATTTAAGAACTCGCCCGATTTACGGCAATTGGCCGAGCTTCGCCTTCAATTCGTCCCGCCGGCCGAGGTGCCGGCCCTGGTGCGTGTTTTCGCTCAGCTTGACCGCCGTCGTCCAGGCGGCCCGGGCCAGCGCGGTCTCGCCGAGGCGGGCGTACACGTCCCCGGCGTGGTCCCAGACGACGGCGTCCCCGGCCCCGTCGTCGCTGGCCATCGCCCGCTCGAAGACGGCGCGGGCTTCGGCCAGTTTGCCCCGGCGGAAGAGGACCCACCCGAGGCTGTCGAGGTACGTCCCGCGGGCGACCTCCGGCCGGCCGGCGCGGCGGGCCTCGTCCCCGTCGAGTTCGATGGCCCGGCGGAGCATCGCCTCGGCCTGCGGCAGCTTGCGGCCCTGGTCGGCGAGGTTGTACGCGAAATTGTTCAGGACCAGCACCTCGGGCACGTTGGCCGTCGCTTCGCCGTCGAGCAACTCGTCGTACAGGGCGTCGGCCGCGGCGGTGTCGCGCAGCGCGAGGTGGGCTTCGGCCCGGCGCAACTTGGCCCGGCGGACGGTGTCCGGGTCGGCCGACTCGGCCGAGATGCCGGCGAGGAGTTGGAGCGCGTCCCGGGGCCGGTCGATTTGCGTCAGCACGTAGGCCTTCCGCAGCTTCACGTCCAGGGGGGACGCGGCGACCCGTTCGGCCTCGCCCAGGACGCGGAGGGCTTCCGGCCCGCGGCCCAACTCGACCAGCGGCGTCACCCGCTGCAACTTCCAGATCAGGCGGTCGTCGCGGCCGGCCCGGCCTTCCAACTCGTCGCACAGTTCGAGGCAGTCCTGCCACTTCCGCTGCCGCTCCAGCGACCCGAGGTACAGCAACGCCCCGCGCCGGTCGCCGGACCGCGCGGCCGCGGACAGGACCGGGTCGAGCAGGTCGGGCCGGCCGACCCGTTCGGCCAGCCAGACGATCAGGTCGCGGGTCAGCGGGTGCCGCCCGGCGAACCCGGCGGCGGCCTCGCGGACGATCGGCACCGGCAGTTCGGCGTCCGCCTTCATCGCCCGCACGAGGGCGCGGTAGCGGGCGACGCCGGCGGCGTGGTCGTCGTCGTCGGCCGCCGGCAGCGGGGCGTCGTCCTTGCCGATCGGCGCGACCTTGTTGGCCAGCAGGTCGGCGGCGTCGAGCAGTTCGCGGAGCCGGCCGGCGGTGCGGTGGAAGCGGACGTACCGGTCGAAAAAGGCCGCCTCCGCCGTCGTCTCGGCCAGCTCGCGGAACAGCCGCGCCCCGGCCGCCGGGTCCTGCCGGCCGAGTTCGCTGGCGTACGCCCACCAGACGCGGGCCGACTTCGGCCGGCCGGCGGCGGCGGCCTTGAGCGACCGCACCGCCTCGGCGTCCGACCCCGTCCGCCGGGTCAGTTCGGCGAGCCGGTCGTAGTACTCGCCGTCGCGGCCGTCCGCCGGCGGGGTGGCCGTCAACAGTTTCAGCGCGTCCGGGTAGCGCTCCTGCGCGAGGGCGACCCCGGACAGGTTCCAGGCCAGCCGGCTGGGCCCGAAGGCGGTCTTCAAGTCGCGGTAAATCGCCTCGGCCTCGGGGAACTTCTTCACCGCCACCAGCGCGTCCGCCAGTTGCTCGCGGCGGGCGGCCAGGGCGGCGGCGAGTTCGGCGGGCGTCTCGAAGAACGGCGAGCCGACGAGCAAGGCCGCGTCGTCGGTCATCAGCGCGACCAGCCCGCGCAGGGCCACTTCCCGCGCCCCTGGGTCGGCCGCGGCGACGGCGGCCAGGTCGCGCAACACACCGTAGCGCCGCAGCGACGGCTTCGCCAACACGGGCCGGGCGAGGATGGCCCGCAGGACGCGCACCACTTCCGCGTCGTTCTTGCCCTCGTGGGCGATGCGGGCGAGGGTCTGGGCCGTCGTCACGTCGTCCGGGTCGCGGTCGAGAATCGCCCGGGCCGTGCGGGTCGCGTCGGCGTGGCGGCCGAAGACCACGTACAGCCGCAGGCGGTCGCGCGCCACTTCCAACGACTCGGGGTCGAGCTTCGCGGCCACTTCGAGTTGCTTCAACGCCTGCGCCGGCAGGTCCCGCCCGGCGAGGAGTACCGCGTAGCCGAAGCGCGACTGGGCCTCCCGGCGGGCGTCGTCCGTCGGCGTCGCGGCGAGTGCGGCCAGGGCCGTGAGAAACGCGAGGTTCATTCGTCACCCTTCCACACCGGCCCGCGACACCGTGGCCAGTTTACCCGCCCGCGCGGCCGTCGAATAGCCGACCCTTCGGCGTAAGATGGCGGCGTCAGACCACCCCCGGAGAAGTCCCGTGAAGAAGTTCGGCGTGTTGGCAGTCCTCGTGGGCCTGGCGGCGACCGTCGCGGCGATGCCGTCCCCGCAAGAAAAACCGGCCGACTGGCAGGCGGTCGTCGGCAAGGCGGTCGGCTACTTGAAGGCGACGCAGGACGTGAACGGCGGCTGGAGTACGGCCAAGAACATCGGCGTCACCGGCGTCGTCACGACGGGCCTGTTGCAGTGCGGCGTCTCCCCCGACGACGCGCCGGCGGCGAAAGGCCTGGCCTACATCGAGGCGCTCATCAACCCGAAGGCCGGGCACATCGCCGGCACTGACCCGAAGGTCGGGTTGCAGAACTACGTGACCAGCGTCAACCTGATGGCCCTCGTCGCCGCCAAGCGGGACGCCAAGTACCAGCCGGCCGTGAAGAACGCGGCGGAGTTCTTGAAGAAACTCCAGTGGGACGACGGCGAGGGCAAGGCGACTGCCGACGACTACTACGGCGGCGCGGGGTACGACAGCAAGTCCCGGCCCGACCTGTCGAACACGCAGTTCTTCCTCGACGCGCTCCGGGACGCCGGGGTGTCGCAGGACGACCCGGCGTTCAAGAAGGCGACCGTGTTCGTCAGCCGCTGCCAGAACCTGAAGGGCGAGCACAACGACCGGCCGTGGGCCGGCAAGATCAACGACGGCAGCTTCATCTACAGTGCGGCCGGCGGCGGCTCGACCAAGACCAGCGACGCCCCCGACGCCCCCCTGACCGGCTACGGCAGCATGACCTACGCCGGCGTCAAGAGCATGATCTACGCCGGCGTCGCCAAGGACGACCCCCGGGTGAAGGCGGCCCTCGGCTGGCTGCGCAAGAACTACACGACCGACGCCAACCCCGGCATGCCGCCGCAACTGAGCGAGCGCGGCCTGTACTACTACTACCACACGATGGCCAAGACCCTCGACCTGCTGGGCGACGACACCTTCACCGACGACAAGGGCACGAAGCACGACTGGCGCGCCGACCTCCTCGCCGCGCTGGCCAAGCGGCAAAAGCCCGACGGCAGTTGGTCCAACCCCACCGACCGCTGGCTCGAAGGCGACCCCAACCTCGTCACCGGCTACGCGATGATGGCGCTGAGCCACTGCCAGCGGCCGAAGGGTGGGAAGTAAGCGACACCGGCCGCGCGCGTCCAACGACGCCCGACACCGGCGGCGGTGGCAGTAGTTGCAAAGTGTGGCAGGCATCGAGTGTCGGGAAACCCGGTCGCAGGACTCGTCAAGTGATTGCGTGTGCGATACCGACCCACGCGGTAAACTGCCGTAAGAATCATGGGCTTGACCTGTGGCCGCAAAAGTCGATCTTGCGAGGGGATCATGGCAGTCCGAATCCGCCCTGCTGACGCCCCGTTAAAAGTCCTGCGGGACGCGTCAGTCCCCTTGTCGTGCGTCGCTCCTGGTCTCGTCCAGAGTGCCCTCGGGGCGGAGGCGACCGGCGAAAATTTCGCGGGCACGCTGGCACCGATCACGCTGTTCCACGTGCGGTCCGGCCGAGGGCCTGGTCCGCCTGGCCGCCCGTCCCGGCGACTTTTTTTCCGCCCCGGCCGCGCCCGGGCATCCCGGCCGTCTACCAGGTCGGCACGCTCCCCGGCGGCCGGCCGTTCCTGGCGATGAAACCCATCAAGGGCGACACCCTCGACGCGCTCTTGAAGGCGAACGCCCCGAAGGACGCCCTGGCGGTCTTCGGCGCGGTCAGTCAAGCCGTCGGCTACGACCACGCCCTCGACGAACCCCTGATCCGCCTCTGGAACGACCCGGGACACGTCGGCGCGTGAGCCGACGGTCAGTCCTCGCTAAAGACTTCGCCGCCGGCGGGGGTGACCATGCCCCAGAACGAGGACTCACTGACCCCGGCCCGGATGGTGCGAACGGAACCGTCGAAAAAGGCGACGAGCAGGCCGCCTTCATAGGGCGTTTGCAGCAACTTGCCGTCGGCCACGTCGAACCGCGGGCGGACCTGGAACGTGCGGCCGGGCTGGGACGCGACCGTCCGCCCGTTGAAGTCGAGGATGGGGTAGACATCGAACGCCGCCGGATCGGCGAACGTCGAGCGGCGTTCAGTACGGAAGGGGGGCGGCCCGACGGGGGGGCCGCCGTCGTCCCAAAGCTGGAACTCAACATAACTTTGGATGCCGCAACGGAAGTAACGCTCCGTAAAACTGATCGTATTCGACATTCCGTCCGGTAAAGAGGCAGGAATCTTCAAGGTATCGTGAAAGACCTGAGCATTGTGCGAGTAGCTACATTTCGAGGTGAATTGTAGCCCGTTAGGGGGATCGTTAAAAAGTGTCGGGTCGGCCGGGCTCGTGTAAATCCGCACGATAGGAGATTGTGCCATCTCGTGAAGCTGTTCGGGGGTCGGGTTGGGCGGTGGGGTTGGCAAGTTGCCGTACGTCCAGGGCAGAATATCCATCATAATACCATGACATGTCGAAGGAATATTGGACGTGGTCCACCCTCCATTAGATGTCCTCGCAGCCGGAAGGTTGTAGGGATCGAGGTCTTTGATCACCCCGTCGTGCTGGTCGGCGAATTGTTGAAAACCCAGGGCAATTTGCCTGAGGTTGTTAGCACTCTGGGTTTTATATGCAGCAGCGCGAACGCGTTGCACTGCTGACAGAGTTAGGCCAATCAGCAATGCGAGGATGCCGAGGGCGATTAGCACCTCGATCAAGGAAAACCCGCCACGGTTCCGCATAGTCATCTCCTGGAGTGCGGGACGGTAAGTGGAGTGTATCGGCCGGAATCGAGTCCTCAAGGTGTGGCCAGGACCGCCAAGGAGAGCGTAAGATTGTATCTTGAGTATGTGGGTGTCATGGTATTGAATGTAAAGCGTGTTCGGAATGCGATGCTGTGCAAAATGCCCGCGGGAGGAGGCGTCTGAATCCTGGCGTTTGTCGGAGTAAAACTGTAAGTGCCACCAAGCAGACCAGGTGATGTACTAAACGATCCTCCGCCGACCGATGTAACCGGAGCCGGACCAGAAGGTACGTTTGCTGTTATGTCCCACGTGCCGTCGATCGCGGCAACATTTGCCGGAAAAGGTAGCGTGAGCAGTCCTTGAAGTGAGACGACGTTGACCCCAGGCGCGTAAGGAGGCGGGGCTTGCGTCTTGATTACGGTGAGTACGGCCGTTGGGCCAGGAGGTGGTGCCTGAGCGTTAGCAGAGAACCCGTTCATCAGGGCGGTTACGCCACTAGCAATGAGCAATGTCAATGCGAAGCGAAGCGAAGCATGTCAGCACCTCGGGAGAGAAGTAGCCTAACGCACAGACTAAGGCTAAAACGAAACGCCTTCAATGGCAAATTGGGAGAATAAAACAAATAGCTTCAAGTTCGCCTCCGCCGACGGTCGGGCGTAAACTCCCCCCGATAACACGCCCTCGCCGGAGCTACCCCCATGACCCCGCTCACCCAACGCTCCGCCTGGCTCGCGCTCCGCAAGCACCACGACGCCACCCACGGCACGCACCTGCGCGAGCTGTTCGCCGCGGACCCCGGGCGGGGCGAACAACTCACGCTCGACGCGGCCGGCATCTTCCTCGACTACTCGAAGAACCGCGTCACCGACGAGACGATGATGTTGCTCGGGCAACTCGCTGAGCAGTGCGACCTGGCGGGCCGTACGGCGGCGATGTTCCGGGGGGACAAGATCAACGCCACCGAGGGGCGGGCGGTGCTGCACGTCGCGCTCCGCGCGCCCAGGTCGGCGTCGATCGTTGTGGACGGGGTCGATGTCGTCGCGGAGGTGCATGGCGTGCTCGACCGCATGGCCGAGTTCGCGGAGCGGGTGCGGTCGGGGGCGTGGACGGGGCACACTGGTAGGCCGATCGCCGCGGTCGTGAACATCGGCATCGGCGGCTCGGACCTCGGGCCGGTCATGGCGTATGAGGCGTTGCGGCATTACACCAAACGCGACATGACCTTTCGGTTCGTCTCTAACATTGACGGGACGGATTTGGTCGAGGCGACGCGGGATTTGGACCCGGAGACGACGCTATTCTTGGTCTGCTCGAAGACGTTCACGACGCAGGAGACGATGACCAACGCGGCGAGCGCGCGGGACTGGCTGCTGGCGTCGTTGAAGGACCCGGCGGCGGTGGCGAAGCACTTCGTCGCGGTTTCGACGAACGCCGCGGCGGTGACGACGTTCGGCATCGACGCGGCCAACATGTTCGGCTTCTGGGACTGGGTCGGCGGCCGCTACTCGATGACTTCGACCATTGGCCTCTCGACGATGCTGGCCGTCGGCCCGGACCACTTCCGCGCCATGCTCGCCGGCTTTCACGACATGGACGAGCACTTCCGCACCGCCCCGTTCGAGGCCAACTTGCCGGCGATTTTGGGGATGCTGACGGTCTGGAACGTCAACTTCCTCGGGGCGGAAACGGTGGCGGTGTTGCCCTACGAGCAGTACCTGAAGCGCTTCCCGGCGTACCTGCAACAGCTCACGATGGAGAGCAACGGCAAGCGCGTCACCCTCGACGGCACGGCGGTCGATTACGCCACCGGCCCCGTCTACTGGGGCGAGCCGGGGACCAACGGCCAGCATTCGTTCTACCAGCTCATCCACCAGGGCACGCGGCTGATCCTCTGCGACTTCCTGGCGTTCGCGGAGCCGCTGAACCCCCTCGGCAAGCACCACGATATCCTGATGTCGAACGTCTTCGCCCAGGCCGAAGCCCTCGCCTTCGGCAAGACCGCTGCCGAGGTGACCGCCGAAGGCACGCCCGCGGACCTCGTGCCGCACAAGACTTTCGAGGGCAACCGGCCGTCGAACGTGATCCTGATGGACCGCCTCACCCCAGCGGCGCTCGGCAAGTTGGTGGCGCTGTACGAGCACAGTGTTTTTGTGCAGGGCGTCATCTGGGGCATCGACTCGTTCGACCAGTGGGGCGTCGAGTTGGGCAAGGCCCTGGCGCAGAAGATCGCCCCCGAACTGGAGTCGGCGGCGACCCCGGCGCACGACAGCTCGACGAACGCGCTGATCGTGCGGTATCGGCGCATGCGGGGGCGGTAAGCTGGTGGGGGATACTGAAAACATATTTTACCGCCAAGACGCCAAGAGCGCCAAGAGAACCAAAACTTGAATTTGGTTCTCTTGGC
>JANYHV010000040.1 GCA_025362195.1 Fimbriiglobus sp.
CGCTTGGCGGCGGGGAGGAGGGGCGCGAGGAGGGCCCACTGGTCGTCGGTCAGGTCCGTCGGGTAGACCTTGGTCATGGCACGCCCGTCCTTGGGTGTTGGGGTCGCCCGCAAGTCTAACCCCGCAAACCGTTCCCGTCACCGCCACTTCCCGCATAGACTCTTAGTGCATTGGTCGAGTACAGCGAACCCCTTAGGGCACGAGCACAAGAATTTAGGGGGCTCGCCAGGGTCGGTTCAGCTTTACAACCCTTACTGGTAAGACAAGCCAGAGCTCTGGAGCTAATCAGAAAACGAACTGGTGTTGTCAGCCGAAGCGAACTGAGAATGATTAATAAACAGATACTGCAGGAGTTAAAGCAAATCGACCCGGAAAAGGCGAAGTTCTTGACAACACTACAAAATATTTCGTACTGGGTACGCGGAGCTATCTGACAATGTCGCAGAAACGAGATTTCACACTAGATCTCCGGAGCTATGCTCGGGACCGGTGTCTCTCGTTGAGAGAATCGTATAGGGCCTGGATATTCATACGTTCGTGTGATTACATTTGCTCTGAGTTCGACAAGGACTTTCCCCATAGGCGTCTAGGATGCCAATTCATGAAGGAGCAGTGGTATGGCTTCTTCGGCGAAGCAGTATTTTCTCTTGCGAAGGACAAGGAAATGCTACTGACCACGTCAAGGTATGGACAAATATACGATTCGATCAATGCATTCGAGATGTATCTCTATTTTTACGAGTCGCCGACTAATGTCACGTATGTAGTTGACTTCCTGCGCAGGACGATGAATTTTTACGCAGCTTATCGAATCGGCGAAATGTCAAGCTTTATGTTCCTCGGTTCCGGCGACATCGAATTAGCTGATGCACTAAGGCAGGTTTTTTTCGGCTCGTCTATTGGCCAAAGCATGGCAGACCAAGTACTGTATGGTTGGACTGAATCCATATAATACAGGCGCTCAGTTTGAAACAATTATCTGATAATATGATGACTAAGTTTTGGGAAGTCGGGAAGGGACTCGACGTTACTAAGACGTTTGGTGGCGTTCAGAACTCGAAGGGACTCACTCCTTGCGGCAATGCAAAAATTCAGAGAAGCCGCGTCAAGATTGGAGGAGGTTATCGGGCGAGACAAGTCATTATCTACATGGCTGTACAATCGTCTTTAATCAATGTTGTGGTTTCAACACGGAGTCAACATGCGAAACGAGCGAGTCAACTGCTTTCTACAGATGGCCGATACTATTCAGAGTACGTGTGCGAAGTGCAGTATCTTAAATAAGTCGCACAACCGCCTTGAGAACATGCATTGCAGTGCAGTCGTATCCCTCACCATAGCTTGGGATACTGAATACGATACGATCGCAGCCGATGTCCGCGTAAAGAACATCTATCCATTTATAATGGCTGACCCCACGCACGCGGACAAAGTAGGCTCTATCCGTTTTTTCAGGTGGATTAGCGTGTTGGGCCAAGATATCTATCATTTATCAAAGTCAAAGAATACGTTAATTAAATACTTGGCTAGCGGCACAGTCGAGGAGAGGACATGCGCGGCCGAAATGCTGCATCTGTATCACTCGTTAGACGATATTCAGTGCCATATTTCATATACAATACAAATGTATCGCGAAGATTATTACTTGTGCAATTTGTACATACTATGTCTTCATTTGAGCATGTGGCCCGACGACCGCCGACTTAGAGAATTTATGGGTGCTATTGCATCGAATAGTACACACAAAATGCACGATGTCGTCAGGCGCATTTTGCAAGACGATTTGCTAAACACATATACTATTTTCCCGGACTGTATAAATTTAACACTACTTGAATCAACTGTTTTCGATTGCTAGTATTAAGAGCGTGTTGTACTTCGTAAGAGCCGCCCGCCTGATTCTCGTCCTGGAGCAACTCAGGTGCGATCGCGGCGCGGTGGCGACTAGCCGACAGCTTAGCCTGGCATTTGATCGACAACCTGGGCACGCCGGCGAGTCCGAGACTCGTCGTCGACTACGGCTACGACGCAGTCGGCCACGGCACGACTGTCACGGATAACTTCGGCGTGTCGGTGGCGTCCGCCTACGACGCCCGCGACCTGCTGACGGCCCGGACGTGGTCGGGCGGCGGGGTGGCCGCGGCCAAGGTGGTGATGGGGTACGACGGGGCGGGTCAGTGGGTCGCCGTGGGCCGCTTCCGCGACGTGGCGGGCACGCAGGCTGTCGCAGCGACGGCCGAGGGGTACGACGCGGCCGGCCGCCTGGCGCGGCGGGCGACGGCCAGGGCGGACGGCACCCCGCTGGTGGACTACCGTTACGCCTACAACCTCGCCGGGGAGGTCACGCAAGAGTCGAGCCACGGGGCGTCGGCCGACTACGCCTACGACCTGGCCGGCCAGGTGGTCGCGGCGGCGCGGCCGGCGTCGCCGGGCGAGGCGTACGCCTACGACGCGTCGGGCAACGCCGCCGGGCCGGGCCGGGCCGGGCCGTCGGGCCGATGAACCGCGTCGCGGCGGACGCGGCCTTCGACTACGGGTACGACGACGAGGGCAACCTGACGAGCCGCGTCGAGCGGGCCACCGGCGAGGTCACGGCGTTCGCCTACGACCACCGCGACCGCCTGACCGGTTCGGAGCGGCGGTCGGCCGGCGGGGTGCTGCTGACCGAGTCGCGGTCCACCTACGACGTGTTCGACCGGCTGATCGTCCGCACCGCCGGCGGCGTCGCGACGGCGACGGTGTACGACGGCGTCAATCCCTGGGCCGACGCCGCCGCCGGCGGGGCGGTCACGGCCCGCTACCTGTACGGGGACGGGGCCGACGAGGTGCTGGCCCGGTGGACGCCGGCGGGCGGGCAGGCGTGGTCCCTGGCCGACAAGCAGGGCACGGTCCGCGACCTGATCGACGCGGCGGGGGCGGTCGTGGGGACGCGGTCCTACGACGCCTTCGGGCGCATCTTGGCGGAGTCCGGGGCGGTGGACCGGTTCGCGTTCCAGGGCCGCGAGTGGGACGCCGGCGCGGGCCTGTACCAGTTCCGGGCCCGGTGGTACGACCCGGCCACCCGGCAGTTCACCAGTGCCGACCCGCTGGGGTTCGCCGCCGGCGACTGGAACACCCGCCGGTTCGCCGCCAACAACCCCCTGAGTGGGACCGACCCCAGCGGGAAGCTTGCTTTGACGGAACGGGCGGTACTGCCGGGAGCGATCATCGGCGCGAGCGTCAGCGCGCTCTGCTCCCTGGCGGATATGATCGCGTTGAACGACTTCAGCGCGAGCGCGTGGGTGAACTTAGTCGTCAATTCGTTTTCCGGCGCGGCCGTGGGGACCGGATTCGGGCTCCTGTTGGTCGGCACTTCGGGCGCGCATGCGATCGCCATCGGGCTGGGCGTGATCGGGGTGGGGCTCACGGGTTTGGAGCGGTACGGGGCACTCCGCGAGGCCCAGGCAGCGGCGAACCGCCCGGGCGGAAACAACGGTCTCATTTTCGCCTGGGCCGCCTGCACGATCGGGCAACTTGCGGCCGTGGCGGTAGCACCCCGCGTCTCGCGGTGGGTCGCACGAGGCACCCCCAACCCCGGCGTGAAGCCGCCCTCGCAGCCCAAGGTGCCCCCGCCGAAGGGGGGCGGCTGTTTCCTGGCGGGCACGCTCGTCCTGGCCGAGGCGGTGATCTTCGACGCTGACGCCGGCGAGGTGCTGGGCGTCGTCGAGTCGATCGGGGACTGGCTGGGGACGGACGACGGCCGCTGGGCGGTGGCCGCCTTGCTGCTGGCGGGCCTCGCATCCTGGCGGCTCGGCGGGCCTCCGCCCGGGACGCCGACGCCGGTGCGAAATGACGACGAGTCCGAGCCGGTCGAGGACGGCTGCGCGGGGGCGGACGAGTTCGGCCGCTGGCACTGGAAGCGGTGACGGTCACGGTTGGCGGGCGGGCGTGTCTCGGCGATACTGTATACGCGGCGGTTCTAACGGGAGGTTGCGCATGGATGGTTCGGGGCGGCGGTGGGCGTGGGTGCGGCTGGCGGTGGTTGCGGCGGCGGTGGCGTTCGCGGGGGCGAAGACGCAGTCGCTGTGGCCGCGGCTGGCGGGCGTCCCGGCCCCCGCCACGGCGGCGGTGCCGGGGTCGCCGGCGGGGGGCGCGGTCCTCCGGCCGATCGAGCAGGTCCGGCTGGGCGACCGGGTGCCGGGAGAAAACCCGGCGGAGGGGCCGGACGGGCGGTTCGGGGCCGAGGTCGAGCCGGCGTCGTGGCGGCGGGTGGACCTGTCGTGCCGGAAGCGGGACGGGACCGCCGCGGCGGTGTCGCTGCTGCGGCCGGCGTGGTGGCTGGAGGCCCGGGGGGCCGAGGTCGGGGGGACGCTGATGATCGCGGTGCCGGAGTGCGGCATCGACGGGGACGCGGAGGTGCTGGCAATCGGCCCGTGCCCGCCGGTCGCGCCGGGCCGGGGCAGTGTCGTGACCGGGACGTTCCGGCACGCGAACGCGGCGGTCATCGACCTGCACGTCGCGGGCCTCGACGGGCCGGTCGGCACGACCCCGAACCACAAGTTCTGGAGCGGCGAGCGGGGGGCGTTCGTGCGGGCCGACGCGCTGGGGTACCCGCAGGAGGCGCGGGCCGGCGGGCACACGGTTTACAACCTGGAGACGTACCCGCACCACGTCTACCGCGTCTCCGCCGCAGGGTTGCTCGTCCACAACACAGACCCATCTCCAGCAGCGTCAGCCGAGGGCATGACAACAGTTGGAAGGTGGATGCATTACACTGAATATTTAGCTATGATGAAAACTGGGACAGTCCAAGCACCAAGTAATGGCGCAGGCGTGACGATGTATACCGTACCTCCAAACCCTGATGCGTGGCATCCTATGAATATTAAGGAAAGTGTATTTGCATAATTTAAAATACCATCAGAACGAGTGCAAGTACATGATAAGACGCAGGGCTACGGTAGATCAATAACAGATCAATCAACAATCTCAAAAATCGACGTCAGACGTGGTAAATCTGCAGCTCCGACGGGAATGCCTCCCGCTACAGATGTAAACGTTAAAATAGGCAACACACATGGTGCGAAACTAATTTGCCCGTCTTGATGACAAAGGGAAGCGCATGTACGCGAAGCACCTCGACCAGTTACTAGTGCTATTTTTAATCGCAAAAGAATACTTGAACTCGTGTGAAGTGCATATATGCACATACCATTTAGATACCGTTAGGATTAGATTTGAAACAAATGACTTCATCAGTGAACTGATAATGTGGGGAGATTCTACATTTCGGATTCATCATATGCCCGTAAGTGAGCATGTCGAGCCGTACTATGTAGACAGCCAAGTTTTAGTAGAAGAAAATATCTATAATTCTAGATATTTTCAAGTGTTTCTGCATATGGTTTTTCCTCACAATTTGGGCAAAGTAATGACACATCTTGCCGATAGATCGTAGTCACTTTTTGTAGGCGTTCACGCCCCTTGCGCTCGCGGGGTCGCGCTGGTAGGGTAGTCGTCGCATGACACCGCTCCCGCTGTCCGACGAACTCCTCGCCACCCTGCCCCCGGCCGCGGTCGCCTACATCCGCGCCCTCGAAGCGATCGCCGGCCAGGTCGCCACCCTCACCGCCCGCGTCGCCGAACTCGAACACCGCCTCGGCCAGACCTCCGCCAACACGTCGAAGCCGCCGTCGTCCGACGGCCCGCACGTCAAGCCCGCCCCGCCCAAGCGGCCGTCCGGCAGGGCCAGGGGCGGACAGCTTGGGCACCCCCGGAACGACCGCCCACCCCGACGCCGTCGTCTAACTCCGCCCGGCCGACTGCCCGGACTGCCGGCACGAACTCGCCGGGGACGACCCCGTCGTCCACCAGTCGTCGAACTCCCGCCCGTCCGCCCGCACGTGACCGAGCACCGCCGCCACCGCCTCACCTGCCCCCGGTGCGGCCGCGTCGCGTGCGCCGAACTCCCGGCCGGCGCGTCGTCCGGGTACGGCCCCCGCGTCGAGGCCGTGGCCGCACTCCTGAGTCGGGCGTACCGCGTCGGCAAGCGGGGGGTCGCCCGCCTCATGGGTGACCTGTTCGGCGTACCGATCAGCCCGGCCACCGTGTGCGGCTTCCAGCGTGACACCGCCGCCGCGCTGGAACCCGTCGCCGCCGAGGCCCAGGCCCACGTCGCCGCGCGGCCGGCCGACGTCGACGGGACCGGCCGGCGCGAGGCCCGGACGCGCTCCTGGCTCTAGGTCGCGGTGACCGCCACGCTCACGGTGTTCCTGATCCGCCCGTCGCGCGGCCGCAAGGTGTTGGCCGAGTTGATTCCCGACGAAGTCGTGGTGCTCACGACCGGCCGGTACGGGCCTACCCCCACCTCGACCCCGGCCGGCGGCAGGTCTGCTGGGCGCACCTGCGGCGGGACTTCCGGGCGATGATCGACCGGGCCGACGCCGGGTCGGCCGTCGGCCGGGACTTGCTGCTGCACGCCGACATCCTGCTGGCCGAGTGGCGGCGGGTCCGCGAGTCCGCGCCGACGCGGGCGGCGTTCCAGTCCGGCACACTGGTGTGGCTACAGGCCGAGTTGGCGGCGTCGCTCGCGGCCAGGGCGGCGGCGGGCGGGAAGACCGCGGGCGTGTACGCGTCCTTGCGGGCGAAGGAGGTGAGCCTGTCCACCTTCGCGTCGGTCGAGGTGGTGGAGCCGACGAACGACGCGGCGGAGCGGGCGTTGCGTCACGCAGTCTGCTGGCGTGAGACCAGTGGCGGCACCGACGGCGCGTCGGGCAGCCGGTTCGTGGAGCGGGTGCTCACGGTGGTGGCGAGTAGCCGGCAGCAAGGTCACGACGTGTTGGCGGTGCTGACCAAAGCACTTCAAGCCGCAAGGACCGGGATGACCCTGCCATTCTTCCCCGCCGCGGCGTGAACGCTTACACCGGTCGAGCCATCGCTCGAAACCGCAATTGGCAGTCTCGCAGAGACGCAGCGTATTGCATGGCCCATAAGCTTCGGAACCCGTTACACCGAGCAGACTGGCCAGCCGTCTTCCCGGCCTCGCAGGGAGGGATGTCGGGGCGCGCATCTTAACGCCAGATTTCGTATACTTGTGAGTCTCAGGGGGAGTTACCTGGGTAGTCATTCCCGGCTTTATCGACTGGCCGGACCCATAACCTGCGGAGGTGCGTTTTGGCCCATTGGGCGATCGACTCGGTGTCCGTGTCGGATGGGTTTCTGTCCGACCTCACACTCCGCCTAACCCCCGGCTTGGTATGCGTCATCGGACCCCGCGGGAGCGGTAAATCGACGCTCGCCGAGGCCCTACGGGTGACATTAGGCGGCATGCCGAACGGGGCGACCAAGTCCCGGCTCGATTTTATTAAGGCGACACTCGGCGGTGCCGTAGTGACCGTCACCACCCAGGCGGCCGAGCGGGCGGCGATCGTTGTCCGCCGGGTCGTCGGCCAGACGGCGGTAGTCAGTTGGGCGGACAACCGCCCGATCACAGGTGTCGATCTCGACCGGGGCACCTTCCTCCCGCTCGATGCCTACAGCGGGGCGGAGATCGAAACAATCGCAGATGAGAGCGTGGGCACCCGGCGGAAGGCTCTGCTCGACGACCTGTGTCCTGACGAAATGCAGCAGATACATCTCGACCTCGCCGAACGCCGGCGGGAACTTGACGCGAACGGCGACGCCATCACGGCGGCGCGACGGCGGATGACCGACCTGATCGAACAGTTGGAAGAGTTGGGGGACGCGAAGTCCCGTGTCGATGCACTGCCACCTGTCCTAGACCAAGTCGCCTCACCAGAACTGGATACATCTTCTCGCCGGCGACTCAAGAATGAACTGGAGAAGAAAGCGGCGGATCGAATCACCGCGACCCTGTCAGGGGTGCGGGAACGAGTCGCTACTGCCGCCACAGAGGCCCTGACGGACCTCGACCGCTCGGTCACCGAGCCCGACTCGCCAAACGACGCTGTCGGCAAGCGGGTTACCGCTGTCTTGACCTCGGCCCGAGCTGAACTCGATCGGCTCAGGGTCGGGTTTGAGCGGGTGGTCGCGGCTGCGGCCACCGACATCGAACCGCTCTTCGCGGACTTGGCTGTCGCCCACGCAGCTCAGGAGTCGGAGCACGCCCGGTTGCAGCAACTCAACCTCCAGGCCGCTCAAGCGTACGAAGCCCGAACGGTGGCCGAACGGGCGGTCGCGGACGCCGCCGACCTGCGCCTCAAGCGAGACAGTGCCGGGGCCAAACTGGCTCTCCTGCACGAAGCTCGTCAGGCCCTTAAGGCTAACTACCTCCTCACCCGTGACCGAGTGTCCGAGGCCCGCGAGCGGGTCGCAGCCGGCCTCCAACTCGGTACCGGCGATCGGGTCCGCATCCGCGTCCAGCGGAATGCCGACTGGCTGGAGTATCAAGAACGGCTGTCGATCGGGCTCAAAGGGTCGAGCCTACGGAATCAAGGTGAGTTGCTGGCGCGCTTGGTCGAAGTCCGGCCGGAGGTTATGGCACAAATCCTTCACAACAACGACGCGGGGGAACTCGAAACCCAAACCATGCTCGGTCGCGAGCGGTGCCGGAAGGTGCTGGACGCCCTACGCCAGGCCGAAGACCCGCTCAAGTTGGAGGTAGTGACCACCGACGACAAAGTGTGCATCGAACTCAACGTGGCCACCGCGGGTGAACCGCACTTCAAGGACGCGGCCGAGTTGTCCCGCGGGCAAAAATGCACCGCTCTGCTGCCGATCCTCCTCGCCCGCAGGGACGCGCCGCTCTTGATCGACCAGCCCGAGGACAACCTGGACAACCACTTCATCTACGAAACCGTAGTCGGGGCGATCCGCCGACTTAAACCCCGTCGGCAGATGGTGTTCATTACCCATAACGCCAACATCCCGGTCCTCGGCGGCGCGGATCTGGTGGTGGTCATGAATTCGGACGGCCGGCGTGGGTACGTGCAGAAGACCGGCTCCGTGGACGACTGCCGGAGCGAGATCGTCGATCTCCTTGAGGGGGGGGCTGAAGCCTTCGAGCTCCGGCGCCAGTGTTATGGCGGCAGTTGACCCGACCGACGCCCTGTACGACGGGCTACGCCGCCTGGCGGCGGCCGGTGACCCCCGCCGGGCGCGGGACGAGTTTCTCCGGGTCATGTCAGCTCAGGCGGACCTCCTTCCGGCCCTCCTTGACCGCGCGTCCCGGCCCGGCGAGGGCCGGGTCCGACAGGTGGCCGCCTCGACCGCTCGGGTCGATCCCGCCGCCCGAACCCGGCTGCATGAATGGCTCGTCCGGTGGCACGCGGTGGAGCCGGACGAGTTCACCAAGCGCGCTATCGGCTTGGTTTTGGCCCCCGACCGTGTGGCGGACCCGCCCGCCCGGGCTAGTGCCGAACTGCCGCGCGAATTCGCCGACACCTACCGATATGTCACCGAGCGGGTATGCCACCAGGTGCGGAACGCCCTAGGTCCGGCGGACACCGAGTTGCTCCGACTCGAGCGGGTCGTCCGAACCCTCTCCGACCCGGCGGCGAAGGCTGCCCTCACCGAAATCCTGGGCAGCCTCCAGGCTGGGTTCGACCGGGCCTCCCGCGCGGTCGAATTCGACCGCGCGGACGGGTACATGACCTGGGCGGGCGTCGATCTCGTCGACTGGCTATCTCGCGCCGCGGCCGGGTTCGGCGGGCGCTACGGGCACGCGAATCTGGTGCTCCGAGCCGCGTCCCCTACCCGTTTCCGGGTTTGGGCCGCACCGTTCCTCCTCGACGTGGTCTTCGGGAACTTGTGGTCGAACGCCGTCCAGAAAGTTGGGACGGGTTGCGAGTTCGTCGTCGAATTCTCCCGGTCGGAGCGATCCGTACAGGTTCTGGTGCGGGACAGCGGGCCGGGGTTCGATGACGCTGCGCGGGCGGCCGCGTTCGAAGCCCGCTACTCCACGAATCCGGGGAACCGCGGCCGGGGGTTGCTCGAGATCGCCGAGGCGGTGGAACGGCTCCACGGCCGGGCGGCGATCGTGGCCGTTATCGGCACCGGGCATAGGGTTTCCATCCGACTGCCGCTGGAGGGGGCATGAGTTTTCCTCGCAAACTCCAAATTCTCATCGTCGAAGACGACCGGGACGTGATCGAGGGCTACCGGAAGTTGCTCGACGACCTCCGGCCGGAGTTCCCGCACTCGCCGCCGACGGTAGCGGTGTCACTTGCGGCCGCCCGGGACGCCATTGCCCAGCCCCGGCCTTATCACGCGGTCATACTGGACATGAACCTGCCGTTCGAGAGTCGGGCTGCGGCGGAGGAGGGGGTTAACCCCGGCGAACTCCTGATCGACCTCCTCGCCGCCCGCGACTCCTACCCGGTCCCGGTCCTGCTCGTGGTGAGCGGGAAGCTCGGCCTGGTCGAGCTCGGGCCGGTCGGCGAGCGGCTCAGACGCGATTTCTGGCACGGCGAGTTGGTTAACAAGGGGGCGGGCCAGGGTCGGGCGATTCGCGCCGGTCTCGACCGGGCACTTCAGTACTGCGACATCGGCATTCACCTCCAAGACGGCGGCCGGCGGTATCTGTTGCCCCTATCACCCCGCGAGGACGACCTACTCCGGCGGTGTGTCCTCGCCCATGACCACTGCCTAGGCGTGGACCTCGAGTGGTGGGCGGCCGAGGAGGGACCGACCGTCAACCACCCGGACCCGAACGCCGGGCCGACGAAGGTACTTATGGGCACCTTCCTGCTCGACGACGGAGTCGGGCCGTCAGGCCCCCACTTCTTCAAGTTCGAGCCGGCGGGTAACGCCCCGTACACTGCACGCGGGGTCGGCATTTTTGCCCAGATGCTCCCGCACGTCACCCGGGGGCACACCGGGGTGTCCCGGCACCGCAGCCTTCTCGTCACCCCGAGTGCGACCGGCAACCGGCCGGTGTCCCTTGGCACGTTCCTGGCCGGCGACCCCGCCGCCGTGCAGCCCGCGTTGCCGGCACTCGTCAAGGACATCGTCGATCAGCTCGACAGGCTGTGTCAGCCGACCGACCAGCAGCGGCCGGCAGGCCGGGCGATCCTATGGAACCCGTTATGCGAAGGGCGGTATCATTCGCTCGTCGGCCAATACTGGAACGCAGGCGACGCCAGGGAGTTGTTCAAAGCCGGTCACGCGAATCCGGTCGAGCTGATGGACCGTCTGTGGGCAAATACCGACCCGATCTGGGTCCGCGAGCGGGCCTGTACCCACGGCGACCTCAACGCCACCAACGTGGCCATCGACCCGAGCGGGGACGGCCGGCCGCGGGCTTACGTCATCGACCCCGGCGGGGTGACTTCCGAACTCGACCTCCGCGACTTGGCGTACCTGGAGGTGACCACACTGCTGTTCTACTCGGCCGGGGAAGAGCACCGACTGATCCCGGCGTGCCGGGGGTACTACGAAACCGATCTGCGGGCGGAGGGCGTCGATCCGCCGGCCGGGGCGACACCGTTCATCCGGAACGCGATGGCCCTGGTCCGGGAGGTCCGCCGTCACGCGGCCGGGTGCCAAGACGCACGCCTCTATCCCGCACTCGTGTTCGATGCCGCCTTGCGTCAACTCTTCGGGCTTGCCGTCCAGCCGAAGAGGAACAAAGTCCTCTACCCCATTCACGCCCGTTATTTGGCGTCCTGGGCGGCGTCCTGGGCCGCTCAGTTGGCCCCTGATTTATTTAGCGGCGGGCGGTGATGGCGTGTCGGTGCGTTGCACGGGCGAGCCGAAAAGGGTCCACTGACGGCCTGCGCTGTGGTTCGAGGCGGCGGCGGGGCACTGGAACGCGGACCCGACGCCGTTCGCCTGGGGCGGGAAGCGGGCGGCCCGGCGGGCCCGCGCGCGAGCGCGTCGGCACGCGGTGGGCGGGTCGAGGGCGGAGACGCGGCGGCCGGTCCGGCGGCGGCGGAAGAATTATGGCCAGGGCCGTGACAAGTGACCCACTAGTGCCGTCGGAGGTGCTGTTGGCCCAGACCCTCCGTAAGGGCGAGAGGCAGTACGTTTCGGCGGGGCGTGGTGTCGTTGAGGAGAAGCAGTTGGAGGACTACGTCGTCGGGGGGCTGGTGGACTTCGACGACGTGTCGTACGACGACCACGCCGAGTTGCTGTACGACCTGGCGACGCAGACCGTAACCCACTTCCGAGCCATGCTGAGCTACGGCGGCGACGACATCCGCCAGGTGCTGCGCCAGCACCAGAAGGAGATCGCGGAGTCCGTCCACGCGCAGATGCTGCCGCACTACTGGGAGGAGGCCGGCGGCCACGAAGTGACCGTGACGCGCGGCTTCACCGACCTCAAGGGCAGCGCGTACACGGCGTCGGCCGGCGTCGCCCTCGACTTCCGCGATCCGCCGGCGGACAAGACCAAGGTCGCGCAGTCCGTTTACGGCGGCTTCGCGCGGTGCCTGTACCGCCTGCAGAAGTTCCAGTCGGACACCGAGCGGCAGATGGCCCTGATCCTGGACCGCGACTCCGCGCGCTGGTTCCGGCCGGCGTTGGGGCAGTTCCAGATTTACTACAAGGTCGGCCACGACCAGCAGGAGTACCAGTCGGACTTCGTAGCCGAGTCGGACGGTGCGGTGGTGATGGTCGAGACGAAGCGGAGGGCTGATCTCCAAAACGCCGACGTACTGTCGAAGCGTGACGCCGGCGTGCAGTGGTGCCGCCACGCCAGCGACTACGCGGCGAAGCACGGCGGCAAGCCGTGGCGTTACCTCCTGATCCCGCACGATGTCGTCGCCGAGAACATGACCCTCGAAGGACTCGCGGGGCAGTAAGCGTGCGGCACTCGCGAACTCCCGACGGCCCCCTAAAGTTCACGGCCACCCAGGAACGCTCGCCCGCTACCGTCTGAGCATCGCCCTCCCAGCGATCGGGAATGGCTCCCGCAATCGCGCCCGATCGGGCCACCGGGTCAGTGAAGACCGAGGGCGTCTCGCGGCGATTCTGTTAACCCACCGGCACGGCCCCTCGGCGAGACTCTGAGACTTTGGGCAATTCATGCGCGATTTCGGTGCCGTCCGCCTCGGGGTGGCGAACCGTCACTGCAAACCCGAGACTCGCCAGCGTCCAGGCGAGCGACGCCGAAATGCTGCATTCTGTAAGGCGAAACGCCGAAGCGCCGCCCCTGACTCGAGCGGCGTGCCGCGTTAACTCGTTGCGAGAGTCGGGTTCGAGGCGGAAATGTTCAGCTCCCCGGCTGAGACGGTCCTCGAACCGAAATGCTCTCGGCGTGTTAAGAGTGTTTCCCGTCCACGGGACGCCTTCCACCCGTCCGACTCCGCCCGGTCGGTCACCGGCGTCGGGGACGTTCGGCGCGGCGCGCGAGGCCTCACAGCGGCGCTCGGCCCGTGCCCCCGCGCCCTCACACGCCGACGTACACGGCCGGCCGCCGGGCCGGGTCGGGCTCGGCCCGGCGGATGACCTCGCGGGTCAGGGGCGGCACGTCCCCGTGCCCGCTCAGCACGTACCGCAAGAGGTGCAAGAGCGGGTTCCCCTCGCCCCAGTCGAAGTACACCGCCGGCCGCACCCCGGTCGCGTCCCGCAGGTGGAACAGGAACGCCGCGATGGCGTTCGGGACCGCCGTCCCCTCGGCCCGCAGCACCCGGTGGCCGCCCACCTGCACCCCCCGCACGTGCAGCACGTCGGTGAACTCCGAGGCGTCCCGCACCCGCACCTCCAGGAACAGCACCGGCTCGCCCGCCGGGATGTGGAAGTCGGCCCGTTGGTCGGCCTCGTTGGCCGCGTAGTCCTCGGGCCGGGGGAGCGTCGGGTCGTGGGCCAACAGGTGGATGGGCCGGCTCCCGATGTCGGCCAGGAACGCCTTTGCCGCGGCGTCCAGCTCCACCCCCGTCACGCGCAACTCGAGCGTCCGCCACACCCGCGAGGCCAGCGACATCAGCACGATGCCGGCGATGAACAGGCCGGCGATCTTGATCCCGTCGGGCCGCTCGACCACGTTCGCCCCCAGGGTGTACAGGAACACGAGGGCGACCAGCCCGAACCCCGCCGCCCGCCGCGACCCGTCCCGCCGGCTGGAGATGGCGGACGCCGCGGCTCCGGAAGTCATGAGTACGAGCACCCCGGTCGCGTACGCCCCGGCCTGGGCGTCCACGTCCGCCCGGAATACGACCGTGATGACCGCCGAGATGGCGGTGAACACCAGGACCAGCGGGCGGGCGGCCCGCGTCCACTCCGGGGCCATGCCGTACCGCGGCAGGTAGCGGGGGACGACGTTGACCAGCCCGGCCATGGCGCTCGCCCCGGCGAACCACAGGATCAGGATGGTGGAGAGGTCGTAGGCGGTGCCGAACCACTCGCCCAGTAGCCCATGGGCCAGGTACGCCAGCGCCCGGCCGTTCGCCTTGCCGCCCGGTTGGAACTCGTCGGCGGGAATGAGGAGGGTGGTGACCCAGCTGCTGGCGACCAGGAAGACGCTCATCGTCACGGCCGCGGTGACTAAGAGCTTGCGGGTGTTGCGGACCCGCCCCGCCGGGTCGGCCTCGGTGTCGGCCGCGTCGCCCGCCACCAGGGGCATGACGGCCACCCCGGTCTCGAACCCGGACAGCCCGAGGGCCAGCTTGGGGAACACCAGCAGGGCCACGGCGACCATCGCCCACGGGCTGCCGTGTGCGGCCCACAGGTTCTGCCGCCAGTCGGCTACGACCTGCGGGCGGGTCGCGACTTCGTACAGGCCGACCCCGACCACGGCGGCGTTCAGGGCCAGGTAGGCGGCGACCAGGACGACCGCCACCCCGACGGCCTCCTTGAACCCCTTCAGGAAGACCGCCCCGAGCAGCCCGACCAGGACGAGTGTGGCGGCCACCTGTCGGCCCTTGAGGGCCGGGGGGCAGAACGGGTTCTCCAGCAGGTGGGCGGTGGCGTCGGCGGCCGACAGGGTGATGGTGACGGTGAAGTCGGTGGCCACGAACCCGAGCAGGGCGAGGACGAACAGCTTGCCCTGCCACCAGGGCAGCAGGTGCTCCATCATGGCGATGGACCCCTCGCCGTGCGGGCTCCTCCTGGCGACGTGCCAGTAGACCGGCAGCGCCCCGAGGAGGGTGAGGGCGACGAGGACGAGGGTGGCGACGGGGGACAGGAGGCCGGCGGCGAGGGCGGCGATGCCGGGCTGGTAGCCGAGGGTGGAGAAGTAGTCCACCCCGGTCAGGCACATGACCCGGTACCACGACTGCTCGCCGTGGGCGGGCCCGCGGGCGTGCGGGCCGGCGAGCCCGCGGGTGTCGGCCCCCTCGAGCAGCCAGCGGAGGAACCGGCCGCGGGCCGGCGGGGGAACGTCGGGGGCGGGGTCCACGGGCGGGCGCTCCGGGGCGGGCTTCGGGCGGGGTCGGCCGGGTCGAAGCCTAACCTACGGCGGACGCGGCGGGTCGTCCTGACCCTCGCCACGAATGGCGGACCGCGGGAACGCGTCGGGGTCGGCGTCGAGGTCCGTCAACTCCGCCTCGCCACGAATGGTGGACCGCGGGAACGCGGTGCCGACTCGGCCTGGCACCGGTCCTCCGGCGGTGGGTCATCGACGGCCCCGCGAGGCACGGGCTGGACCGGGCCAAGTGGACCTACCCCGCGTTGGCCGATCACCGGCTCAAGGCCAACGGCGTCCGGGTCGGCAAGTCGGCCCTCCAGGCGTTCGGGGCGAAGCACGGCGGCGTCCGTACCGCCCGACATACCGATTCCGCCGCGGCGACCCGGTCGAGCCGGCGACGGCCCGGGAGGAGATCGCCGAACTCAAAAGGGGGCGGCCGTTGGCGACCGCGTGCTGCTGAGCCAGGACGGGGCCCGGTTCCCTATGGTCCCGGCGCCGGCCGCCCGCCTACCTGATCCCGGCCCTGCGGATCCACTCCGGCCTGGACCGGCTCGACCGACGTTCGGCGTGACGTGCATTGTGCGGGACGCCGGGGCAGTTCACGCGATGCCTGGGCTGGGTTCCCCCCGCAACGCTGCGACTCCGCGGCGGGCCGAGTGGACCCGCCCGCCGCGGAGTCGCAGAGCCCCCCGCCGGTGCGCGTGCTCTTGGTCGCGAAGGCATCGGAGTACGCCGCGGGGGTTGTGCGCGTAAGGTCAAGGGACGGGTTTACTCGTCCAACCTCCAGAGCAGCACGGGACTCGGTGCACCGGCGGTAGCGAGGGTCTTGCCGTCCGGGGCGAACGCCACCGACAGCACGCTCGCCCGGTCGCCGTGGCGGATCGTCCGCGTCAGCCGGCCGGTGCCGGCGTCGTACACCTTTACGACGGCGTCCCCGGCCGAGACGGCGAACTGGCGGCCCGTAGGATCGAACGCGAACAGCCGGTTGCCCGCGTCGAGCGAAATCGTCTTCGACTTGACGCCCGTGTCGAGGTCCCACATTTCGACCCAGGTCGGCTCCGGCTTGTCGGCCGATGTTTGGTGGGCCGCCGTGAACGCGGCCAACCACTGGCCGTCGTGGGACATGACCGTCTGGGTGTGGTTGTTCACATCCCCTAACGGGTCCGGGGTGAATTCCCGGAACAACTTGCCCGTCGTCGCGTCCCAGACGTGAACGCGGCACCGCCCCGTCGGTTGGCCGTTGACATCAGCGGGGTAAATGATGGTGGCGATCCGGCGGCCGTCCCCCGTGTAGACGAATGGGGTATTGCCCCACTGCCGGCCCTTCTGCTCCAACACGATGTCGGGGACGTTCGCATCGACGGAGGTCACGACCAGTCGCTCGGCCTTGTCCGCCGCCCAGTACCCGTCCAGGACGACACTGCGGCCACCCGGCGAGTTGCCGACGCCTCCGACAGAAGTCCAACCCTTGAGAGTCCGGGAGGCCACGACTTGGCCTGTCGCCGTGTTGTAGAGCTGCAAATCGAGGCTCGCCATCGGGTCGCCGAACTGGGGATTTACGCCGACGACTGAGACCGGATCCGCGGTGAGGATCGTCGCGCCGTCCGCGCTGTGAAATTTGAAGAAGTTGGTGACGGTCGAGATACCCAGCCCGTTGAACTCTTCGGTCAGCGTCGCGCGGGGCTTCAGGGTCGTTTGCGCGCCGGCGGCAACGTCCCAGGCGTACCAGGTGTCGGACCAGCCGAGCAACCGTTTGCCGTCGGCGGTGAACCGGACCACGCCGACCGCATACGTCGGGGACGGGGACGCCAGCGCCTGGACGCCGGCCGCGAGCGCGTGGGGCGTGACGGTGCCGCAACCCTCGCCGACGAGCGCCGCCTTGCCGTCGGGCCTCACGGCGAACGGGCAGTTGAGGCCGAGGATATCGTGGCTAGGCGGGGACAGCGTCAGCGCGTCGATCGGACGGTTCGAGACGACCGACCCGTCCGCCGCTTTCAGGACGCTCAAGTTGAGGCCGTTCATGACCGCGACCCCGCCCGGCACGACGACGGGTGTGTTGCGGAAGTGTAACCGGATGGGGGTACGCCACAACCGCCGCCCGGTTTTCGCGTCGATGGCCAGGACGTAACCGTTGAGGTGGTAGAAATTGTGCGAGTTGTCGCCGTCGTGCAACATTGCGTAAATGACGGCCCCGTCGGCCGTGGCCGTCAGCCCGGAGACCACCCCCTCGCCGCGCAGCAGATCGCGCTCCAGGAGTGGGCCGTCGTCATCGATGGGCATCGGCACGCGGACGCGGCCTAGCGGTTGGCCGTCGGGCGAGAACCACTGGACGAAGTGTGCCTCGGAACCGTCGTCACGGTCGAAGCCGGTCGTGCTGACGTAGAGTGTCTTACCATCGGCCCCGTAGCCGAGGGAGTGCGAATCGACGATCGGCAGTTTTCCCTCCGCGTCGTCGGACTTGTACTGCCAGGTCCAGCGGACAGAGTGGTCGCGCGGGTCGGCGACGACGATCTCACCGACCGCTCGGCAGTCGTAAGCCAGGGCGTCCCCGGCACGGCCGAAGGCGAACTTGTTGAAGTCGAACTTCCCTTCAGCCCCCACGGCAAGGGCGGTCTTCTCGGTCGTCGGCAGCGGAACCGTTTTCCCGGCGCCCGACGCCACGTCGATCGAACGGAGGCCGTCCTCACGGAGGCCGTCCTCGACAACGGCATAGACCGTCTTGCCGTCCGGTGAGAAGCCGACAGCTCCGGTCGGGCACGGGGAGCGCATCACCCGCTTCCCGGTGACGCCGTCCCAGACGCACAGTTCGCCCTCGGGGCTGCTATCGACCGAGACGATTCGCTGGCCGTCGGGCGAGAAGGCGACCGCCCGCACGGAGCGGCCGTGACGCAGGCGCGGCGAGCCGAAGCGGCGCACCGCGTCCTCGGGGAGCGGTTCGTCGTCGGACTCCGCCGCCCGGGCCGCCACGACCGGCGTGGCCGGCGGGCCGGGTGCCGGTCGGTTCCACTCGCCGACGCCCCAGACGCCGCCGAGGGTCATTGCCGTCGCCAGCAGTGTGGCCCCCGCGAGTTGCCAGCCGGCGACGCCCGCGGCGGTCGCGTGCGCGGCGAGTCGGCTGACCCGCGCGGTGGGGAGCGCCCGGCCCGCCGCCCAGGCGACCGCCGTAGCCCGTGCCGTCGTCGAAACGCTCGCGCCGCCGGCGAGCGCGGCCGGCAGTCCGGTCACGCCGCGACGGGCCAGGCTCTTCCGGAGGCGCTGCTTGGCCCGGCCGACCCGGGACGCGACCGTGCCGACGGGGCAGTCCAGGGCCAGCGCCGCGGCCGGCTGCGTCAACCCTTCGAGTTCGCACAGCACGAAGGCGTGCCGGTAGACTTCGGGCAAACGGTTGACCGCCTCGTCGAGGATTGCGTTGGCCTCCCGAGACTCGGCGCGCGCGCCCGGGTCGCCCGCCCCCGCCGGGTCGTGGCGGAGGGGAAGGGTCCGCGGCGACTGCCGGCGTACGTCGAGACTGGCCCGCACCGCGACCCGGTGCAGCCAGCCGCCCAGACTCTGACACTCGGCGAGCTTCGGGGCGCTGCGGGCGAGGGCCAGGAAGGTCGCCTGGAAAGCGTCGTCGGCGGCGTGCGGGTCGGGCAGGACGCGGCGGCAGCAGTCCTGCACGAGCCGGCCGTGGCGGCGAACCAACAACTCGAAGGCGTAATCGTCGCGCTCCAGGGCGAACTTCGTCACCAGCACCCGGTCGGGCGTGTCGGGGAAGAGTTCGGCCGCACCGCCGACTGGGCCGAGGGGGGACGTGCGCATCGCGGCTCCGGGTCCGGGGAAGTCTCTCCCCCTTTCAGACGGTCGACCCCGAGCAAGCCATCCCGGAATTCGACGAAATCTCGCCGGGAGCCCCGGCCTCCGCCCGACACCCCGCGCCCGGGAGGTCGAGGGGGACGCCGTGGGCCGCACCGGGACCGCCCCGCCGGCCGCCCGGGCCGAATCCGTGCTGACTACCGGACCCGGGACGCTTGGCGCTGCCCCCGCGGCAATTGCCTCGAGCGGACCCTCGCGACGGGCCGGCCGGCCCTCGCCCCGCTCGCCGACGCTGGCCGGCCCGCCCGGCCACCCGGTTCAACCCCCTCCTGGCCGCCGGGACGCCGAAGACGGCGGCCGTCGGCGCAGGCCTGTGGAAGCTCGTGATGATCGCCTACGGCGTGCTCAAAAGCCGCACCCCGTTCGACCCGGCCAAGGGGTCAAAAATCACCCCTCGACAACTCACCATCTGGTTCGGCGCGCCCTCTCCGCTCCGCGCGGAGAAACCACCCGCACCCCACCGGCCCAAGCCGCACTGCGAACTTCTTCGAGTCTATCCGGGAACTGGGACTGCTTTTCGTAGGGGCGTCCGGACGTAGCGGAAGGCGGCATGGGTGGCATCGGGGTCCGGCTTGAGCCGCTTCAGCATCAGGTGGATCATGCTCACCTGGATCACCGCCTCGGCGACCGCCGTCGTCCGCTCGTAGTCCTTGCTGTTGCGCCGGTACTTCCCGACCCACGCGTTGGTGCGCTCCACCACCCACCGGTACGGCAGGTGCACCAGCCCCGTCACCCCCGCCGGCCGCTCGACCACCGTCACCCCGTACCTCGCCCCCGTCGCCGCCAGGTACCGGTCCAGTTCGCGGTTGTTGTACTTCCCGTCCCCCCGCACCTCGTCCAGCCGGCTCGTGTGCGCCGCCGTCAACCGGGCCGGCACGTTCGGGGCGTACGTGCCGTCGTCGAGGTTCCCCGCCGTGACCGCCACCACCAGCAGCAGGCCCATCGAGTCCACGAGCAGGTGCCGCTTCCGGCCGTTGACCTTCTTGCCCCCGTCGTACCCGCGCGGCCCGCCGGCCTCGCTCCCCTTGACCGTCTGCGAGTCGATCGCCGCCTTCGACGGCTCCGGCTCCCGGCCCGCCGCCACCCGCACCTGTCGCCGCAGGGCGTCCTGGACCGCCTGCCAGGTCCGGTCGGCCTTCCACCGGCTCAGGTAGTCGTGCGCCGTCGAGCGCTTGGCCAGGTCCGTGGGCAGCATGGCCCACTGGCACCCGGCCTTACTGAGGTAGAAGATCGTGTTCAGGACCAGCCGCAGGTCGGCCGTCCGCGGCCGCCCGCCCCGCTTGGCGGCGGGGAGGAGGGGCGCGAGGAGGGCCCACTGGTCGTCGGTCAGGTCCGTCGGGTAGACCTTGGTCATGGCACGCCCGTCCTTGGGTGTTGGGGTCGCCCGCAAGTCTAACCCCGCAAACCGTTCCCGTCATCACCACTTCCCGGATAGACTCTCAGCGGCTGGGCCATGAGGACGCGCGGCGTGGGCAAGCGTAAGAAGTCCGCGGCCGCGTCGGGGGAGTAGAACGCGGTGTGGAAAGGGTCGCTCGGGCCTTCCAGGAAGTACCCCACTGCGCGGGCGCGGGACTCAGGGAATCGACTCGCCACTTCGCGGAGGGAGCGCAGGCACGCTTCAAAGCCCTTGCGGGCCTTGTCGCGGCGGTCAAAAGCTAACATTGGGGCGATCCTTACCCCGGGCGGGCCGGACTCGGGGGCGGCAAGGATCGAGCGGCCCCCGAGTCCGGCTTTCGGCAGGTAATTACTCTGTCGCTCCCGGAAAGCCCATGCTACTGGCTGACGGCCGCCGCCCGATAGCCCGGTAGGTGCCGTCTGAGTTTCGTTAGATCCGTGATGCCGACCGGTCCGCCCGTCATACCGCCAGCAGCGGCCAACAGGCGAACGTGGCGGCGGCTTGCTCCATCACGCACTCGGCGATCGGTTCGAGGTCGGCTGCCTTCACCCCCTGGCGCTTGAGGACCCGCTTGACCTCGGTGCGGAGTTGCGACCGGACCTGACCGCGGTGCGGCGACTGCCAGTCAGACTTGAGGCTGCGCTTCAGCGCCCGCACCACCTGGCGGATCAGGTCGCGCAGGAAGTCGATCTCGTAGACGGCCGCGTAGTTCGTCGCCAGGGCGTCGTAGAACGCCAGCTCCTCGGGGGCGAGGTCGAGGCCGGCGGCCCGCGCGGCGTCCGACCGGAGTTCGTCCCGCATCAGGACGAGTTCGCGGATCACCGCGGCGGCGTCCAGGAGCCGGTTGTGGTAGTTCTGCAGCGTTTCCGCCAGCCGCCCCTGAAACGACTTCGCCCGCGACGGGCTGCGCTCGGCGAGCGCCCGGACCTCGCCCTGCATTAACTTCTCGAGCAGCCGCAGCCGGAGGTTCTCCTGGGGCTTGTCCCGGAACTCTTGCAGGAAGGCCTCGTCGAGGATCGACAGGTCGGCCCGCTCCATCCCGGCGGCGCGGAAGATGTCCACGACCCCGCCCGACTCGATGCTGCCGTCCACCAGGTCGCGCACCGCCGCCTCCAGAGCCTTGGGCGTGTGGACGCTGGGCAGCCCCTTGGCGAGTTGCTTGCGGACCGACTGGTAGAAGATCACCTCGTCCGCGCCGGTGCGGCAGTCGTCGAGGTGCTTCACCAGCAGGAACGACAGCGACAGCAGCCGCTCGGCGGCCAGGAAGCGCTCCTGCACCTCCTCGTCCTCGGCGAGGTGACCGTAGACGAGTTGGAACAGGTTCTCGCGCCCCGCCGGGGACAGGGTCCGCCAGGTGGCGTAGGGTTGGTCCGGCGGCAACTCGGACCGGACCGCGTCGAGCCGGCGGCGGAACTCGGGGGCGGCGGTCTCGCGGAGGTCCGGGGCGGGCGTGCCGCCGCCGCCTTGCGTGTACTTGGCGGTCGCCTCGCGCAGCTCGTCGCCGATGCCGATATAATCCACGAGCAGCCCGTGCGGCTTGTCGCGGAAGACGCGGTTGACCCGCGAGATGGCCTGGATGAGGTTGTGCCCGCGGATCGGCTTGTCGATGTAGTGCGTGTGCAGGCACGGGATGTCGGTCCCGGTCAGCCACATGTCGCAGACGATCGCCAGCGCGAGCGGGTCATCGGCATCCGCCAGGCGCTTCTTGAGCACCTCGCGCTGCGGCTTGGTCGTCAGGTGCCCGGCGGCGCTCCACTCGGGCGGGTCGTCGGCGAGGCTGCCCGTCATCACCACCTTGACCTCGGGGCACCCCGGCAGCGCCCGCAGCGCGTCGTACAGCGCGACGCAATTCCGGCGGGTCATGCAGACGACCAGCCCCTTGCCGGCCAGCGTCGCGCAGCGGTCGGCGAAGTGGGCCAGCAGGTCCGACGCGAGTTCGGCGACCCGGTCCGACGCGCCAGCCGCCGCCGCGAGCGCCGCCCACTGCCCCTTGCGCCGCTCGACTGCCGACGCCTCGTACCCCTCGGCGAGTTCCTCCAGCGCCTCGTCGAGGTCGTCGCGCCGGAGGCTCAGCCGCACCTGCCTGGGCGAGTAGTACAGCGGCACCGTCGCCCGGTCGGCCTGCGACTGCGCGATGTCGTAGGTGTGGATGACCTCGCCGAACACGTCCACCGTGTCCGACCCGGCGAACGTCACCGGCGTCCCGGTGAAGCCGATCCGCCGGGCGTTCGGCAGCGCGTCGGCGAGGTTGCGGGCGAAGCCGTCCTCGAACCCGTATTGCGAGCGGTGCGCCTCGTCGGCGATCACGAACAGGTTCGACCGACCGGACAGTTGCGGGTGGGCCGTCTCGCCGGCCTTCGTTTGGACGCGGAACTTCTCAATCGTCGTGAAGACGACCTCGCCGCCCTGCCCGCGCAGGAGTTCCCGCAGCTCCTCGGCGCTGCCGGCCTGCCGGACCTCGCCGACGAGCGAACGCCAGGCGACGAACTGGCCGTGTAACTGGTTGTCGAGGTCGGCGCGGTCCACCTGCACGACGACCGTCGGGTTCTGTAACTCGGCGCGGCGGCGCAGCAGGCCGACCAGGAACAGCATTGAAAGCGACTTGCCCGACCCCGTCGTGTGCCACACCACGCCGACGCGCTTGTCGGCCGCGAGGTGCGCCTGCAGGGCGCGCTCCAGCGCGAGCCGAACAGCGAAGAACTGGTGGTACTTGGCCGCCTTCTTCGCGAGCTTCTCGCCGGCCTCCTCGAACACGACGAAGTCGCGGACGTATTGAAGCAGTCGCGATTTGGGGAACAGCCCCCGCACCAGCGCGTCCATGCTGGCGGTGGTCAGCGGCTCGACGCCGCGGCCGTCGATCGACTTCCACGGCGCGTACCACTCCCAGGCGGCCGGCCACTGCCCGTGCAGCGTGTCGGGGCCGTCGGACACCACCACCAGCGCGTTGAACTCGAACAGCCGCGGCACGGCGTGGGTGTAGTGCTGCACCTGGTTGAACACCCCGGCCGCGGTCGCCTTGGGGTCGCTCGGGTTCTTCAGCTCGAACATCACCAGCGGCAGGCCGTTGACGTAGACGAGTACGTCGGGCCGGCGGTCGGTCAGGCCGGAGATGGGCAACTGGTTGACGACCAGGAACTCGTTGGCCTCGGGCCGGTCCCAGTCGATCGGGTAGAGGTGGCGGACCTCGCTGCGGCCGTCCGGGAACTCCACCTTCCACTCGAAGCCGCGGACGCAGCGGACGTGGAAGTCGAGGTTGCGCCGCAGCGTATCGACGCCGTCGGGGCTGGCGACGCGGCCGACGGCCCCGCCGAGCGCGGCGGGCGGCAGGTCGGGGTAGCGGCTCGCCAGGTTGGCCCGCAGCCGAGAGCGCAGCACGACTTCGCTGTCGTCGGCCCGCTCGGCGTCCCCGCCGGAGAGGTACGCGTACCCAAGACGCTCCAGGCGCTCGATGGTGGCGTCCTCGAAGTCGCTCTCGGTGGGGCGCTGGGACAAGGCGGGCCGGGGGTTAGTGGGAAAGGGCGGACAGCTTGGCTAGGCCAGCGAACTCCTGTTCCGCTTCCTCACGCGCGACATCGACTACTCTGGAGACGGTCCCGAGTACCCGCAGAAGGTGCTCGTGATCGTCGTCGAGCTTGGACTGCGGGTCCAAGTAGACGAGCGAGACCGCTCTGTCTCGGTCAATATTGCCGTCAAAGGCTACCCGTTGGAACTTCAACGCTGTCTGATTGACTGCCGCGCGAATCCGGCCGGCACCTGCCCGGAACGGGACTTGTTGGTAGAGGCGGTGAAGCGAGCCGTTTTTGTAAGCGTAGGAGAACCCCAAGTCTGTACTGACGCCTCCTGGCAACTGACATGGGACGGGGAAGGAGGTTTTGAAGTGGGGGTCGTCGCGGAGCTTGAAGCGTTCGATGAGTGACTCGCAAACGCTATCCAACGTCGCCACCGCGGGCTCCACAGGTGCCTGGACTAGCGTCTTGAACAGGTAGTTGACGGCGTCACGCGGGTCGCTCACCGGGTCAAGCAACTCGCCGGCGGCGGTGAGAATGTAGTTGCCTCGGCTAGTCCCCGCCAAGATGTCGAGGTACTCAGGATTCGAGCGATCCGCGCTAGTGCCGGGCCGCCGGCGATCCTTGAGAGTAACCAACTTGAGTTGACATTGCCAATACGCGACCCACTGCCGGTACGACTCCCTGCTCCCCACGAACGGAGGGATTCGCTTGGAAATGACTTGCCCCGGCAGCCCCGGCTTCTCACCTATGAACCGCGCGACGACCCCAGACTCGCTCCACAGCACGACGCCGACGTTCCGCGGCTCGCCCCGAAACAGGTCGGGGATGTACTTCGCCAAGAGGTAACGCGCGGCGGTCATGAGAAAAGGCTCCACTGCTTGATCGCAGTAAACTCCGTCCGGTAATTTTGGAGAATTTCGGGAAGGCTTTCTCGACGGAGTCGCAAGAACTCTCGAACCGCCTGCCGTTCGCCCGGCGCAACTCCATAACCTCCCACATCCTCGGTGAGTTCGTCAATGAGAAAGTCCGGAATGCACCGGATGCGTTCCAGCCAGCCGGCAAAGTCTTTGTCATCGGTTAGCGTGTCTAGGAGACAGTGCCGGTCGCCCCGCGAAAACGCGCCGCCCGACATGCCGAGGCGTCCGCGTAGGCCGGCCAAGCGTTCGACCCCGCCCCCGGCCGTCGCACCGAACAACGCGTGGCTGTGGTCGAAGACCGCCAGCCGGGCCGGCTTCGCGGAGTAGTCGGCCGCGAGGTTCTCCGCGTGCCGGTCGCCGTTGGCCACCAACAGGTCGAAGAGCAGCACCCCCGCACACTCGCGCGGCAGCGCGGCGTAACACTGTCCCGGATCGACCGGCGGCAGGCTCTCCCCGGTCAAGTTGAAGTCGAGCGACGCGAACCAGACCGGGTGGCCCGGCCCTGGGGGTCTGACCAAGGCGCACGGGGGAACCGGCAGCCGAAGGAATCGGCCGAGTTCCGCGCAAACGATCTCGTTCGGCAGGCAGTACGGCGCGTCCGGCCCGTTCGTCTTGGCGACGGCTTGCAGGCGGACGTACCGCGCACCGGTGACGCCCACCCCGAGGGCGGGTCCGAAGCCGACCAAGTCGAACCGTCGCAGTGTCACGCAAAGACCTCCCCGGTGAGTTTCGCCGCGTCCCGCACCCGCAACTCTCCCGACAGCAGCCGCGGCAGCAGCGCGTCCCGCAGGGAGGCGAGCGTGCGGGACTGACGCTCGGCCATTTGCTGGCGGGTGAAAAGCGGGAGAACGATTGACTCGAACGCAGCTAGGATCGGCTCGGGCGGCAAGCACACATCGAGACTGTAGAAGTCGGCGCGGCTTGTTGACGGGATGGCAGAACCGCTATCCATCGAGTTGATGTCGTTCTGCGAGATTTCGTAATAGGCCCACTTTATTGTCAACGGAGCAACGGGTTTCAGGTAGAACGCCGTATCGATCACGAAGAACGGGTGGGGCGAATAGTGTACCCCGCGGTACGCTCCCTTTCGGCCGATGACGATTCCCTCGCCGTCGGATAGGGATTCCGAGTGCCAACCGATCGGTCCGTTTGTCCCATAGACGCGGTAGGTGTCGGCACCGTCGCCGTGCGTGCGAAGCGCTTTCCCGTACTCCAACGTGGCGATGTCGCCCCAGCGGCAAGCCTGCCAGCCCTGCGGGATTGGCCCCAGGGGCGAGTCGGCGAAGGCGGCGGGGAAGAGCTTCGCCGCCGCGGCCGGGACGCCGACCGGGCGGCGGCCGGCAGCCTTCGCCACTACCGGGTCGAAGTCTACGAACCACGACCGGAACAGCCGCCGCGCTAACGCTTCGAGCGTGCCGCTCAGCCGCCGGTTCGCCGCGATCTTGTCATCCAGCGCCCCCAGCACCCCCGCAATCGCCCGCTGCTCCGCCAGGGGAGGGAGTGTCATGACAAGCTGCTTGGCCGAACCGATGTTGAAGTGCTGCTGAACTGCACCTACGGTGTGTGCCTCAATGTGGTCACACGCAGCGGAGTTGACGTAGTAGGCGAGAAACCGCGCGTGCAAGCCAGGTCCGGGCCGCACCACTACTAAGTCTGAACAGTTAGCGTCTTGTAACCACTCAGGCACGACGGCGGCAGTCCCAGGCTTACCCGTGCGGACGATCACTACGTCGCCGGGCTTCAACTTTGACTTGCTCAGTCGTGTGTGGAATTTTTGGCTGATGTACTTCAAGTCATCGGTGTTGATGATGTAGGGATCGACGTTCAGCGAACGTAGAAACGGCACTCCAGATTCCAGGTACTCGTTTGCCATTGTCCCCACGAAGCCGACAGTGATCTCGTCGGCGACTTCGCTGAGTGTCACTTCCCGCCATTCACTCCCCATCGGTTACTCCCCGCAGGGACACGCGGATGGCGGCGTCGAGTTCGGCGGCCTCGTGCATCTGCGCGTCGAGTTCGGCCGTCAGGCGCGGGAAGGCGTCCTCGAACGGCTCGTCGTCGGGGTCCGCGCCGGTGCTGCCGACGTACCGGCCCGGCGTCAGGGCGTAGCCGTGCTGCTGCACCTCGGCCGTCGTCGCCACCCGGCAGAAGCCCGGCTCCGCGTCGGGTTGGCCGGCGCGGCGGAACTGCCGGTAGGCCGAAGCCAGCCGCTCGACCTCGGCGTCGGTGAGTTGCTTCTGCTTGCGGCTGCCGGGGATCAGCGCCCCGAGCTTGCGGCCGTCGAGGAAGAGGATTTCGCCGGTCCGCCGCCGGAAGCCGCCCGCCCCGCCGCGGTTGCGGGCCAGGAACCACAGGCAGCACGGAATCTGCGTGTTGGCGAACAACTGCCCGGTGAGCTGCACGACGCAATCGACGAGGTCGGCGTCGATGAGGGCCTTGCGCACCGCCAGTCGGACCGTTTCGCCATTGGAGAGTTCGCCCGTCGCCATGACGAACCCGGCCGTGCCGGTCGGCTTCAGGTGGTGCAAAAAGTGCAGCATCCACATCGTGTTGGCGTTGCGCGGCGAGAGCGGTAAGCGCTCGCGGCCGAGGGTCAGGCGCGGGTCGTCGGCCGAGACGCGCTCGCGGCCCCAGCCCTCCGTGCTTTTGGCCCCGTCGTTGAAGGGCGGGTTGGCGAGGATGAAGTCGGCCCGCAACTTCGGGTGCCGGCCGTTGTGGTAGCTGTTGCCGAGTTCGATGTCGCCTTCGAGGCCGTGGATGAACAGGTTCATCCGGCAGAGCGGGTAGGTGAACTCCTTCGACTCCTGGCCGTAAAACGACAGCGTGCTGCGGTGCTGGGCAAACAGGTCGGACTGCACGAACATCCCGCCGGAGCCGCAGGCTGGATCGAACACGGTACCGTGGTCGGGCTCGATGACATTGACGATGGTCTGGACGATCGAGGACGGCGTAAAGAACTCGCCGTTGTCGTGGGCCTTCTGGATGGAAAACTTGGCGAGGAAGTATTCGTAAATGCGCCCGAAGACGTCGCCCGTCGCTTGCTTGATTTGCTCGCTGTTGAAAAGGCGCATCAGGTCTTCGAGCACCTTTGTCTCGAAGAT
>JANYHV010000063.1 GCA_025362195.1 Fimbriiglobus sp.
CGGGAAGTCGATGCTCGCCCTGCTCACCTCGGACCAACCGGCCGAGGTCAAGGCGCGGGCGCTCGAGAACCTCCGGCTGTTCCTGCCGACCAAGTGGAGTGGCCTCGCCAAGTCGGGCGAACTCGCCGCCGCGACGACGGCGATGTTGAAGGGCGACGCGACCCGGTTGACGGGGCTGCAACTCGTCGCCGCGGCCAAGTTCAGCGCCGGCCGGGCCGAGGTCGCCGCCGTCGCGCGGGACGCCCAGCAGCCGACGCCGACGCGCGTCGAGGCGATCCGCACGCTGGGGCAACTGCCGTCGGCGGACAGCCTCAAGACGCTCATCGAAGTCGGCAGCCCGGAGAACCCGCTGTCGATCGAGTGCGTCAAGGCGATCGGCCTGATGCTCCCGACCGGCTCGAAGGCGGACGCCACGGGTAAGGAGGCGCTCGACTCTTTGAAGAAAGCCGTCCTCGCCCCGAAGGCGGCGACGGAATTGAGCCGCGTCGCCCTCAGCGTGCTGGCCAGCAACCGCGCCGGCACGCAGTGGCTCCTTGAGGCGAAGCAGAAGGGCGAGCTGCCCGACGCCCTATCGGCTGACGCCGGGAGGCTGCTGCGCAACTCGCCGTTCCAGGGCGAGCGTAACAAGGCCGCGCTGCTGTTCCCCGCCCCCGGCAAGCTCAACCTCAAGAACTTGCCCAGCCCCGCGGCCCTCGCCAAGCGCACCGGCGACGCGGCTAACGGCAAGAAACTCCTCGCGGCGTCACTCACCGGGGAGTCGCAGTGCCTGAAGTGCCACATGGTCCGCGGGCAAGGCGGTCAAATTGGCCCCGACCTGAGCATGGTCGGCAAGAAAGGCAGCCGCGAAAACCTCTTCGAGAGCATCCTGTTGCCGTCGAAGGCGATCGCCGACCAGTACGTGACGTGGTCAATCGCCACCGCCGACGGCCAGTCGATCAGCGGCCTGCTCGTGGGCGAGACGGAGACGACCGTCACCGTCCGCGACGCCAACGGCAAGGACTACCCGGTCGCCGTGAAGGACATCGACAAGAAGTCGAAGTCGCTCGTCTCGATCATGCCCGAGGGGCTGGTGGCGACGCTGAGCGAGGACGAGTTGATCGACCTCGTCGAGTACCTGACGCAGTTGCAAACCGCGTCGCTGACGCCCGACTCGTGGCTGATCGCCGGGCCGTTCCCCGCGGCGAGCATGGAGGCGGCACTCGCCCGCGACGACAAGCCGACCGACTGGCGGCTCGTCAAGACCGCGACGGCCTACTTCGACCTCGCCGCGCTGCACGGTGACAAGTCGGCGAACTCCGCGACCTACGCCCGCAAGGAGTTCGACTCCCCGGCGGCTCAGGACGCGACGATCCTGCTCGGCACCGACGACGGCGCGAAGCTCTGGGTCAACGGCGTCGAGGTGTACACCCACAGCCAAAGTCTCGCCGCCGCGCCTGAGCAGCACACCGTCAAGGTCAAGCTGAAGGCCGGCGTCAACACGGTGACGCTCAAAGTCGCCAACGGCAGCAACCCCCACGGCTTCTACTTCGCCATCACGAGCGGCCAGGAGTTGAAGGCGAAGTGACGGTTCCGTTAGCCCGACGCGCGAGCGAGGGACGCGCGATGGCGTTCCGGTTGGGGAGACCCGAGCATCGTCCCCGCCCGGAGACAATCGACGCGCGTCCCTCGCTCGCACGTCAGGCTAACAAAACCGGCGTCAATCCAGCTTCGCCACGAGTCGGCTGACGACGAGACAAACCACGCCGTAAAGGCACAGCACGCCGCAGGCGGTCAGCACCCGGCCGACTTGCGGCGTTGCCACGTCCGGGTTGAGGAGTTGCGAGTAGGCGTCGAGCGCCCAGGCGTGCGGCGTTATCAGGCTGAGTTGCCGCAAGTTCTCCGGCAGCAGTTCGCGCGGCAGCAGCGAGCCGCTGACCCCGGCGAGGACGATCACGAGCAGGGTGCCGTAGACGGCGACTTGCGTCTCGGTCCGGGCGAGGCCGGCGACCAGCATCGACAGGCCGGCCGCGGCGATGCTCGTCGAGACGACGACGGGAACTAACAATTCCGGGCGGGAGCCGAAGGTCATGCCGAAGATCAGCTTGCCGCAAGCTAACAGGAAAAAGCCCTGGAAGAGCGACACGGCCAGGCACGGCAACGCCTTGCCGAGGATGATCTGCGTGCGCGAGATCGGGGCCAGTCTCAGGCGGACCAGTGTGCCGTGGCGGCGCTCGGCGACGAACAGCCAGCCGACGGTGAGCAGCAGGAAGAACGCAAAGGTGACCGTCGTGCCGGGGACGAGCATCTGGTACTGCACGTCCTTGGGGTCGGCGTAAACGGTGCGGTTCTCGCCACGCGTCGGGGCGGCGGCGGCCGGCTTGCGTTGGACGGCGAGCTTGAGCGGCACGACGCCGAACCCGGCCACGGCCCCGTGGACGCTGAACTGCCGCTTCGACTCGGTCAGGCCGGACCACGTCTTGGCGTTGAAGTCGTACTCCGAGAAGAAGTCCGAGATGCCGCCGCGGATGCCGTCGCCGAGGCGAGCCTTCGAGAACCCGGGCACGCGGTAGGCGATCCCCAAGGCCGGGATTTTCTCCTCCATCTTGACCATGAAGCGGTCGGTGCCGATCAGGTCGAAGGCCTGGCCGATCATCCACGGGATCACGACCCGCAACAGCGACACCTGGACGACCTGCTGGATCACCGACGAGCCGACCGGTTGCGTCGGGTTGGTCAGGAACTCGACGCCGAGTTCGTCGGCCTTGACGCCGTCGCGGTAGAGCGGGTTGATGGGGTCGCGCTTGAACTCCCCGCCGACGAACGAGCACCGCTGCGCCCGCCGGCTGAACTCCTTGCCCAGGATGACCACGGCCGACCGGTCGCCGCGCTCGACGAGCCGGGCCGCTTGCTCGCGGCTGGGGATGCGCTCGACGCGGATGTTGGCCGTGTCGGCGAGGTCGTCCAGGAGGATCTCGCTCCACGGCCGGTCGGGAAACGCGCGCGGCTCGTCGCCCAGCCCTTCGTCCTCGACGACGACCGAGATGCGAATTTTCGAGTCGGGTTTGTCCGTGAATACGCGGCCCAGGGTCAGCCCGAGGATCAGCGTCACCACCAGCGGCATGACGACGAGGATGATCGCCGACCGCGGGTCGCGGAGCAGCAACCGCAAGTCTTTGAGGGCGATGGTCAGCGTCGGCATCGGGTCAGTCTCGCAGGGCGGAGCCGGTCAACTTGAGGAACACCCGCTCCAGCGTGGGGGGCACCACGTCGAGCGCTGCCATTTCCAGGCCGGGCCAGTGCCGCAACGCCGCGAACAGGGCCGGGCCGTCGGCGGCGTCGAGTTCGACGCCCGACTCCGTCCGTCGCCGTCCGGTGACGCCCGGTAGCGTTTCCGGGACGGCCTGGGCCGTCGTCACGCGGGCGGTCGTCGGCAACTGGCGGAGCAGGTTCGCCACCGTGTCGCAGGCGATGACCCGGCCGTGGTCGAGGATGGCCAGCCGCGGGCACAACGCCTGCACTTCTTCCATCGAATGGCTGGTGTAGATCACGGTCAGGCCGGCGGCGTTCAGTCGGCGGACCTGCTCGAAGATGTGGTTGCGGGACTGCGGATCGACCCCGGTCGTCGGCTCGTCGAGGATCAGTAAGCGCGGGTCGTGGACCAGGGCGACGGCCAGATTGAGCCGCCGTTTCATGCCGCCGGAGAAGGTGTCGACGCGGTGATTCGCGCGGTCGGTCAGCGCGGCGAGGGCGAGCATGTCGTCGGTTCGTCGCTTCAAATTGCTGCCACTGAGACCGTAGAGGCGGCCGAAGAAGAGCAGGTTTTCGCGGGCCGTCAGTTCGGGGTAGACGGCGAGGTCTTGCGTCGCCAGGCCGATCTCCCGGCGGGCCTCGGCGTCGCGGCTCGTGAACGGCTTGCCGAACAGCGTCACGCCGCCGGCGGTGGCGTCGGTCAGCCCGGCGAGGACGGACAGGAGGGTCGTCTTGCCCGCGCCGTTCGGGCCGAGCAGGCCGAAGAGTTCGCCGGCCGCGAGGTCGAAGCTCACGCCGCGCAACGCCGGGGTGCCGCGATAGTGTTTTTCGACCGCGGTGACGGTGAGAATCGGAGGCGTCATGCCGACTATGATAGGGCACCGCCCCGGCCCCCCGACAGGAACTCCGGATGAAGACCGCCGAACCGACGTTCAACGACGCCCGCGTCCGCCCGGCGAACGCCGCCGCGATCAACCGCCGCGGGGCGTACGTCCTGTACTGGGCGCAAATGTCCCGCCGGCTGGCGTCGAACCACGCGCTGGACTACGCCGTCACCGCGGCCCGCGAGTTGGGCAAACCGCTGGTGATCTACGAGGGCTTGAAGCTGACGTACCCGTGGGCGTCGGCCCGCTTCCACCAGTTCATTCTCGAAGGAATGCGCGACAACGCCGCCGAGGCGGCGCGGCGCGGGGCGACCTACTGGCCGTTCGTCGAGACGCCGGCAAACCCCGGCCGCGGCCTGGTGCGGAAACTGTGCGCCAAGGCGTGCCTGCTGGTGACCGACGACTACCCGCAGTTCATCGTGCCGGCGCAAATCGCGGCGGTCGCGGCGGCGGTCAAGGTCGCCGTCCACGCCATCGACGGCAACGGGATCGTGCCGCTGGCGAAACTCGGCCCGCCGACCAAGGCGGCCGCGCACCTGCGGCCGAAGATGCACAAGCTCTTCGCCGAGGCGTGGCTGAACAAGGCCCAAACGGAGCCGGACTTCGCCGCGCTGCCGCACGAAGACCTGACGCCGCCGTTCGAGACGTGGACGCCGCCCGAAGATTTGTCGGGGTTCGTCGAGTCCCTGCCGATCGACCAGAGCGTGCCCGCGCTCAAGCACGTCCAGGGCGGCCGGGTCGCCGGGATGGCGCTGATGGGGCAGTTCTTGAAGATCAAACTCGGCCGCTACACGACCGAGCGGAACAAGCCCGACGACCCCGAGCGCAACTCGGCCAGCGGGCTGAGCGCGCACCTGCACTACGGCCACGTCGGCATCCAGGACGTTTGCGAAGCGACCTTTGCGAAAGTGCCGGGGTGGACGGTCGATCAACTCAACTTGAAGACGCGCAACAAGGACGATTTCTTTTGCCGGGACGAGAACGTCAACGGCTTCCTCGACGAGGCGATCACCTGGCGGGACGTCGGGTATCAGTGGCACTTCATGACGCAGCGCGCGGTCCAAGGGCAGGGCACCGTCAGCCGGCAGGCCGATGCCGAGGCGCAGCCGTCGTTCAACTTCGAGACGTTCGACTTCTCGCCGCTGCCGGCGTCCGGCACCCTGCGCGTGGCCCTGCCGGAGTGGGCGATGGCGTCGCTCGACAAGCACACGCCGGACGCGCGCACCCACACCTACACGCTGGCCGAGTTCGAGTCGGCGAAGACGCACGACGAGTTGTGGAACGCGGCGCAGAAGGAACTCGTCGTCACCGGCCGCGTCCACAATTACTTGCGGATGCTGTGGGCGAAGAAGGTGCTCGAATGGTCGGCGACGCCGGAGGACGCCTACCGCGTGCTGGAGCACTTGAACAACAAGTACGCCATCGACGGCCGCGACCCGAACAGTTACACCGGGGTGCTGTGGAGCTTCGGCCTCTTCGACCGGCCGTGGCCCCCGGAGCGCAAGGTCTTCGGCAACATCCGCTACATGACCTCCGACAGCACGGCCAAGAAGTTCAAGCTCGCCGCGTACTACCAGTTCGTCCGCGGCCTCCCGCGCATCGCCGACGTGCGGGCCGGTAAGGTTGCGACGCCGGCGAACTTGTTCGAGTGACGGCTTCGGCTCTCGCCTCAGGCGCGTTTGCCCGGCGCGCGAGCGCGGGACACAACGGTCGGCGGCAATGACCAGGTGCGCGTCGGCTCCACGTTAAGCGTCGCGGACGGCGGGCAGCGTCAGTCGTTCGGGCGAACGATTCGGGTTTACGGAGTGTCCGTGCCCTTGCGGGCCGATATTGTGTTCATTCGTGTCAAGCATCCTCTCTTGCGACGCCGACGATCTCCACTCGAAGGCCCGGCCTTGACTATAATAGGCATTCAGCGTCTCCACTGGCTCTCAGGCATCCCTTTGCTCACAGTAACTTTTCCACCGAGGCTCTCGATGACTCTTCGGCGCGCTTTCACGCTCATCGAGTTGCTCGTGGTGATTGCCATTATTGCGATCCTGATCGGCCTGCTACTCCCCGCGGTCCAGAAAGTCCGCGAGGCTGCGGCACGGCTCAGTTGCCAGAACAACCTGAAGCAAATCGGTCTCGCGGCGCACGGGTATCACGACGCGAACGACCGACTGCCCCCGGCCTACACTTACGTCGCGCCGCCGCCGATTGGGTCGGTCGTGCCGCCCGTCAGTACACCCGCCTGGGACCGGATTCCGCCCGCGTCGATCCTGGTCACGGCCGACCCGGGCTGGGGGTGGGCGACGTTCCTGCTGCCCCACCTGGAACAACAGAACGTGTTCAACGCACTAGACTTGACCAAGAACACCGACAGCCCGACGAACAACGCCGTCCGGGAAACACAACTCCCGATCTACACCTGTCCGTCGGACCGCACGACCGGGCCGTTCAAAGTCCTCAGCCCGTTCTTCGACAAGTGGATCGTCAGTTCGGCGACCAATAGTTACACGGCGAACTACGGGGCCATGATGCTCATGAGCGTGTCCCCCGAAAGCGGCAACGGCGTGCTCTACCGCAACAGCAAGACGCGGTTGCTCGACATTTCGGACGGGGCGAGCAACACCCTGCTCGTCGGGGAGCGGCCGGCGATGTTCGCCCGGGCACCGTGGGTCGGTGCGATCACGAACGGGACGATCCGTACGACGCCGGGCGCGCCGGTCTACACCGCGACGTTCATGGACCCGACGGCGATGACGATGGCCCGCGTCGGGTTGAAGTCACTCAACGACCCGTGGAGCGAGCCGTACGACTTCTTTTCCCCGCACCACGCCGTCGGTAACTTCGCGTTCTGCGACGGGTCCGTTCACGCCCTGCGGACGGCGGTCGATGTCGTCGCCCTCCAGCGGTTGGCGACCCGGGCCGGGGGCGAAGTGGTGGGGGCGTGGGAGTGAGTACGAGTCTCCGCGCGGTCGCCCTCCCCGTCTTCGTTCTCGTCGCGCTCTCGGCGGGCTGTCACGATGCGCCGCGCGCCCCGGCGCTCACGAACGAGACGGTCTACCAGAACGACGCCGTCGGCATCGCCTTCGTGACCCCCGAAGGCTGGACCTTGTTCGCCAAGACGACCCTGCCGCCGGGGCCGTTGAACCGGCCGATCCGGTTGACCGCTTACGGCCGGTCGGTCGAGAAGTTCCACGCCGAGTTCGAGTTCTACGCGGTCGATGTGCCGCCCGGGACGGACCTCCTCGACTACCTGGCCGGGCACAAGATCGGCCCGGACGTCTGGACGCCGGTCGGCAAACCGTCCGCCCTGACCGTGCACGGCGTTCCGGCGACCCGGTACGCCTTCGCGGGGGTCAAGGCCGACGCGAAGAAGCGGCGCGACATCGTCGCCTTTCCGCGCGGCGACCGGCAATTCTTGATCGCCTTCACGCACCACGACGACGACTCTCAGGCCCGCGACCAGGCCCAGAAGGCCATCGACAGCGTTACCTGGAAGTGACCGTCACCGCTTCGGTTCGACGGCCAGGGTCGGGTCGATCTTCCGCTCCGCGACGGTCGCCTTCTCGCGGACTTCGGCTTCCGGGTCGGCCTTCAGGGCTTGCACCCGGGGCAGGACGCTTTTCGCGGCCGGCCCCATCTGACCCAGCGCGCGAACCGCGTCCTTACGCACCTTCCATTCCGGGTCGGCCAGCGCCTTGACGAGGTCCGGTATGGCGTCCGCGACGGCCGGCCCGATGTCGCCCAATGCCTCCGCGGCGTGCTCCCGGACCAGCGGCACGGGGTCGGCTAGCTGGGCGACGATGGCGGCCGTCGTCGGCTTGGCCGACTCGCCGATCTTGCCGAGCGCGCGGGCGGCGTTCCACCGTACCGCGGGGTCCGGGTGGGCCAGCACCGCCGTCAACTTCGGGACCGCCCCCGCGGCGTGCCGCTTGTAGTCCGAAACGGCGCGAATCACTTCGGTCTCGGGGAGTTGGCCCAGGAGGGCGGGCACGACGCCGGCGAGTTCCGGGGGCAGGGGTTCGGTCGCCGAAGGCGCGAGCCGGGCCAAGGCTTTCACCGCCATCGCCTTCACGTAGGGGTCGGCGTCGTCGAGCGCGGCGATCAGGTCGGTCGCCCCGGTCCGCCCGTCGGCCCCGAGTTGCCCGAGAATGTCCGCCGCCTGCCAGCGGGCTTCGGACCGGCCCGGGGAGCGGAGGACCCAGGCGACGACGGGCACGGCGTCCGCCTTCCCGCCCTTCAACCGGTCGAACGCGATCGACCGGTCGAGGTCGTCGCGGGCGTTCAAGTCCTCCGCCCAGGCCGACGCGGACCGCCCCTGGAAGGTCGGGTAGCCGCGGGCGACCGCTTCCAGGCGCTTGCCCGGGTCGAGGAAATACGCCGCGGCGAGGCCGCCCGCCCCGAGAATCGACACGACACCTGCCGCGAGAACCAATTTTGGAGGACGCATTCCATCTTCCCTACGAGAGTTGGTCACGGCTGTAAGCAGTACAGAATTGCCGTTCGCCCGGCACCGGTTTCGAGTTCGGCGGCCACGTGCAGTTTGCCGGCGTAGACGCGCGGTGCCCCGATGGCCAGGACTTCCGCCCCGGTGCGGTCACGAATGTCGAACCGCCACACCACCCCGAAGTCGGCCGCGTCGAGGCACGTTAGGAGGCCGTTCATTGCGAGGACGTAGACCCGCCCGCCGTCCACCGCCGGCGGGGCGATGACCGGGCCGCCGACCGCCACGCGGCGGACTCCACTCCCGGTCTCCGCGTCGGCCGCGTACAGGTAGCCGTCGCGCGAGCCGAAATAGACCCGACCGCCGTCGAGGGTCGGTTGTTGGAAGACGGCGTCGCCGACCGGGACCGTCCAGAGTTCCCTCCCTGTGACCTCGTCCAGGCAGAGCAGTGCGCCCCGCGGCGTCTCGGGCGGCTTGGCCGGTTCCGTCATGCGGCCGTTGCCCAGCCCGACGTAGACGCGGCCGTTCGCCACGCGCGGCGAACCCCAGGCGGGGAGGTCCACCGGCGTGCGCCACACCGGGCGACCGGTTCGGGCGTCGAGCGACACGACTTGCATGGTCTTGAACCGACGACTCGGGCCGCTGCCGACGACGACGCGGCCGTTCGCCACGGCCGGGCTGGCGTCGATGTGAACGTCCGCCGCGAACTGCCAGACTTTCGCCCCGGTGCCGGCGTCGAGGGCGTACACGCCGTCGTTCCCGGCGGCGAAGTAGACGGTACCGTCGCGGACCGCCGGCGTGGACTCGATGTGATCCGCGGCCTCGAACGTCCAGTGCGGCAGGCCCGTCGCGGCGTCCAGGCAATACATCCTGCAGACGAAGTTCGCGTGCATCCCCTCGCCGACGTACACCCGACCGCCGGCCAGCACCGGGGCCGACACAACCGGTCGCATCGCCCCGCCGCCGAAAAACGCCCACCGCTGCCGGCCACTAGCCGCGTCCACCGCGTACACCCCGCCGGACTGGCGCAGGCCGTGCGTCAGGACGGCGGACGCGAACACCGTATCCCCTTCGACCCACGGGGCGGCGACGAATCCGCCGCGCTGCGGGGCCTCGTAAGTCCAGACGACCCGCGGCCCGGGGTTGGCCACGACCGTACCGGGGTCCGGCCCGGTTCGGAAGTGCCAGACTCCCCCGACGACCGCGGCGGTCACGATCAGGGCGACGATGATGCCCGCGACCCGCTGCATTCGACGCGACCCACAGTGATCAGGGGAATCGTAACCTCAGCCATTCGCTGACCGACCGAGTGCGGTACGTTTTAGTCCCGGACGAACGGATTCGACAACTCCGGCGAGCAAGAATCGACCGGCGATATTGCCCGAGACTGCAACGTGAGGGCCATCGGCAAGGTCTTTGTCCACCGCCCAGGTCGCCGGCTGCGAATTGGTGAAGTCCGACGGATTAGGGCCGAAGCCCTACGGCGGCGCGAGTCCGATGTCCATTGGGCAACTCTTCGAGGCCGGGAGGACGGCGTACTTCGCGTCTGACAACCGAGTTCGGCCCGACCAGTCGTCGCCCGAGGCCACGCCGTACTCCGCCTGCGATCGGTCCAGCAGAAGCCGGAGGAGCTTACGGACTTCGACCCGGTAGTACTACGCCAGCGCGGCGCGGGCGTCAGCGACCATGGTCACGGAGCGGACGCTCAGTTCTCTGGTCGCCCGGCCGTGTAGGTCGCGCACCGGTTGCCGCGGCCGGGCGGCGAACCGGACGCGAATCCGCTTCACCCGCGCGAGCCGGCCGACGACTGCGAGCCGCCCTTTCCGACGCCCGTGAATCGTCAGGATCGGCGTCACTCGGTGCGTCCGACTCCCCCGCCGGCCGTGCCCCTTGCCGCCCTCACTGGCCGTCCGCGCGTCGGGCAAGGAATGGCCCTGCGGCGACTCCGTCGCGTCGGCGCTTCGCCTTGACCCCTCCGCTTGCCCGGGTTATCACGCCGGCCCATTCGGGTTCGGTGGCTCACGGCGGAGGGTTTCGCATGGCGGCGTTCACGCGGCGGTTCGTGGTCGGTCTCGCGGCCACGGTCGCCCTCGGCGGCGTTTCCCTCGGCCTGTCGGCCCGCGACGAGCCGGCCGCGATCCCCTACGCCGTGCCGGTGGCCGTGCCCGCGGCCATCCCGCCGGCGGACGCCGTCGTCCCCGTTCACGCCATCGAGCCGGTCCGCCCGGAGGCCGCCGTCAGCCTCGAATGGTCCGGCCCGCCCGTCGTCCGCTTGAACCGGCCGAACGAGTACACGCTGACCGTCCGCAACGTCTCGTCGCAGGCCGTGCAACGGGTGACCGTACAGGTCCGCGCGACCCCGGGCGCGACCGTCGTCGCCGACAAGCCGGCCGCCGCCGACGGGGTGCTCCTCTGGGAACTCCCGGCCCTCGACGCCAAGCAGTCGAAGGACTTCAAACTGCGCGTCACCCCGACCCGCTGCGGCGAGGCCGGGTGCCAGGCCTGGGTGACCCTCACCGGCACTGCCGCCATGAAGATGAAAGTCCAGGAGCCGAAGCTGACCGTGACCGTCGAAGCCCCGGCCAAGGTCGCCGTCGGGGACGCCGTCGAGGTCAAGGTGTTCGCCCGCAACACCGGGGATTGTGCCGCCGAGAACGTCACGGTCGTTCTGCGCACGCCGTCCGGCGACGTGCCGGTCTTCAAACCGGCGACGCTCGACGCCGGCCGGTCGTTCGGCGACGTCCAGTTCAAGCACACGTTCGTCGCCACGGCCGCCGGGCCGCTCGCCTTCACCGCCGTCGCCACGGGCACCGACTGCCAGCCGGCGACGGCCAACGCCGCGACGACGGTCGTCGCCCCGCAACTCAAATTGACGCTAACCGGGCCGAAGGAATTGCTCGTCGGGCGGACGGGCAAGTACACGGCCCGCGTCGAGAACACCGGCGAAATCCCGGTCAAGGCCGTCCGCTTCCGCCGCGTCGTGCCGGCCGGGTGGACGGCCGCCACGGCCCCGACCGACGGCCGGATCCTCGCGGACGAACTCGCCCCGGGCCAGGCCCGCGAGACGACCTTCGACGCGACGCCGACTGTCACCGGCCGGGCCGGTTGGTTCGCCGAGGCCACCGGCGACCGCGGCGCGAAAGTGGCCGCCGAGTGCGTCACGGTCGTGGACGGCATCGCCGCGCTGCGGATGGAGTTGATCGACACGATCGACCCGGTCGAGAAGGGCCAGGAGACGGTCTACGAGGTCCGCGTGACCAACACGGGCACGAAGGCCGACGCCAACGTGATCGTCGCCTGCCCGATCCCCGCGGCGATGAAGTTCGTCCGCGCCGACGGGCCGACCGGGCACACCGCCACCGCGTTGAACAACTGCACGGTCGTCAAGTTCGACCCCGTCCGCGAACTCGCGCCGAAGACCGAGGCCGTCTTCCGCATCGTCGTCAAGGCCGCCGCGACCGGCGACATCCGCTTCAAGGCGACAATGAACTCCGACGCGCTGACCACGAGCGTCGCCAAGGAAGAATCGACCCGCGTCTACGGCGACTGACCGGCCGGCACCGCCGGACGAGTCGAATTCGAGCGGACTGCAAATCGATTACGCGGAATACCTGCTGTATTGAACGGGGTTCCTGCACTCGACGTGTGGTGACGCCGAAACACGTCGCCCGCTTAACTTCCGAACGCTTCGGCCAATACTCAGTTCGCCGCCAAGTCCAATCCGTCCATCGGTTACGCCTTCGCCATCGTGCCGACTTATGAATCGAGCTGAGGATCAAGAGGCTCCGCCGCAGGCGACTCTTATTAGCCCGACGCGCTAGCGAGGGTCGAGGGGTCGTTGACAATGTCGGGGGTCGCGGGCCGAAAGGTCCACACCGGCTAACCTTACCCTCAACCGCTCGACCCTCGCTAGCGCGTCGGGCTAACAAAAGTCGCCTGCGGCGGAGCCGAAAACCTGGCCGAAGCCGGTAGTGTTCGACGGGGTCGACGACGTGCTAAGATCAGTCGAGGTCCGTCTTAAATGCGGAATCGTTCGCAAAAAATGAACAGCAACTCGCCCCACCATCCGAAAAAGTTGACGATCAGTACGAGCGATATGACGATGCCTGAGAGGATGTGAAAGTCCTTCCTGTTCGGACAATCGCGACAGATCACACGCGTCACGCCGGTGGAGAGCACGGCACTGGCCACTGTGATGGCCAAGGGGATTGGGTACAGGGGCCAACCGATTGGCCCGTACTTTGATCCTTGATCGCAAAACGAGATCAGTCCCAAGACTGGCACAGTAGTCAGCGTAACGGCAGTCAAGAATCCGATATAATCTTGTCTTGCCCATCGCATCAGAATCTCCCGAAGGAATATGTCATCGGCCGGAGCTGTGTGCGGGGTGCTCACCAGCCGATGAATCTCCCGGCTTGCCCACCGCCGTCACCGGGACCAGGTCCACGAGGGTCTCTTTCGATTCGGCCGGGCGGCGGCGGGTGGCGAGCCAGGCGAGGCCGCGGGACACGTCGTCCCAGAGGCTGTACGCGACCGGAGTGACGAGGAGGGTCAGAAGCAGCGAGAGGAGTTGGCCGCCGAGGATGACCTTGGCCATGCTCGCGCGGGCACCGGCCCCGGGGCCTTGGCCGGTGGCGATGGGGATCATCGCCGCGACGAGCATGATCGTCGTCATCAAGATGGGGCGTAAGCGGGCCTCGTTCGCCTTCAAGATTGCCGCGTCGCGGGGGTAGTCGCGTGCCCGCAAAACGTTGGTGTAATCGACTTGCAGGATGCCGTTCTTCTTGACGATGCCGAACAGCATGAACAGGCCGATCATCGCGTACACGTCCAGCGGTGTTCGCAACATCAACAGCGATAGCAGCGCGAACGGTAACGTTAACGGCACGGCTGCGAGGATCGTGATGGGGTGGACGAGGCTTTCGAACTGGGCCGCCAGGATCATGTACATGAAGACGAAGGCCAGGAAAAAGGCGAGCGCGAAGTTCGAGTTCGAGTCCTTCATGAGCTTGGCCTCGCCCAGGAACTCGTACCGGTAGCCGGCCGGCAGGTCGAGTTCGCCGATGTACCCGGCGACCACCGGCAGCACCTTGCCCAGCACCGCGCCCTCGCCGAGGTTGCCCTGGACGGCGACGAACCGCTGGCGGTTGAACCGCTCGATCACCGCCGGGGACCGCTCGCCGGAAATCGCCGCGACGTTGCGCAACTCGACCAGCTTGCCGCCGGCGGTCGGCACGGTCAGCGACGAAATCGCCTCGGGCCGGTCCCGGCTCGGCAGGGCCGCCCGCAGCCACACGTCGTACTGGTCGGCCCCCTCCTTGAACTTGCTCACCGGCTCGCCGCCGACGAGGACGCCGAGGGTGGACGCGATCGACTGCACGCTCACGTCCAGGTCGCCGGCCTTGCGGCGGTCGATGGCGACTTGCAGCTCGGGGTTGCGCTCCTTGAGCGTCGTGTCCACGTCGGCGAAACTGCCGGCCGCGACCATGCGCCGCTTGAGCGCGTCGGCGGCCTTCTCGAGCACCGCCGTGTCCGGCCCGGTGAGGCAGACTTCGAGTTGCACGTTCTTGAACGCGCTGCTGCTGAACAGGCTGACTTCCTGGACCGTGGCCCGCAAGTCGGGGTAGCCCGCTAGGACCGCGCGGGCCTCCTGCATCGCGTCGCGCTGGCCGAACGTGCGCTCGCGGAGGTCGATCATCTTGCAGTAAATCAGCACCCGCGTCACGTCCCCCTGGCCCTTGGCCGCGCGGCCGTTGGTCTGGCCGATCGTCGTGAACACGTTGGTCACGCCGCGGACCTTTTGGAGGCGCCCCGCCAGGTCGAGGCACAGCCGGTCGGCGTCGCCCAGCGCGGTGCCGGCGGGCAGGGTCAACGCCACTTCGAACTCGCTCTGGTCGTCCTTGGGCACGAAGTCCGTGCCGACGAGGACGAACAGGACCGGCGTCGAAGCGAAGACGGCGACGCCGGCCAGCACGACGACGGCCCGGTGCCAGCCGAAGCGGCCGCCCAGGCACCAGCGCAGGACGGCCACGTACCGCCGCGTCAGCCAGGCCCAGAAGCCCCGCTTCGCTCCGTCGTGCCCGAGTTTCGGGGCCTTCAGGAAGCGGGCGCACAGCATCGGCGTCAGGGTAAAGCTCACGACCATCGACAGGATGATGGCGAACCCGACGACGAACCCGAAGCTGTTGAAGAACCGCCCGACCTGGCCCGACATGAAGGCGATCGGCGCGAAGATCACGGCCAGGGACATCGTCGTCGCCAGCACCGCCAGGGCGATCTCGCGCGTCCCCTCTACCGCCGCGTCCCACGGCGATTTGCCGTACTCTTCCATGTGCCGGAAGACGTTTTCGAGCACGACCACCGCGTCGTCGATGACGATGCCGACGGCCAGGATGAGGCCGAGCAGCGTCATGTTGTTCAGCGAGAAGCCCATCAGATCCATGAATGCGAAGGTGCCGATGATCGACGTGGGCACGGCCAGCGCCGCGATGACCGTCGTCCGCCAGTCGCGGATGAACAGCAGCAGTACGGCGCTCACGAGCACGGCCGCGAGCAGCAGGTGGAACTTGACCTCGTCGATGGAGCCTTTGATGAACTTCGACTGGTCGCGGATGACCTCGATGCGGATGTCCTTGGGCAGGGTCAACTTGATGAGTTCGAGCCGGGCCTTGATGGCGTCGGCGACCTTGACCGTGTTGCCGCCGGACTGCTTCTGGACGATCAAACTCACGGCCACGTCGCCGTCGAGCCGGCTGAGGGTGCGCGGCTCCTCGACGCCGTCCTCGACCCCGCGGCCGGGGCCGCTCCCGACCTCCCAAAGCTGAATCGCGTGGCCCTTGCGGTTGACGACCGTCAGGTTCGGAAAGTCCTCGACTTTGCTGACGCGGCCGAGGGTCCGCAAGCCCTCTTCGCGCACACCTTGATCGACGCGGCCGCCGGGCAGTTCGAGGTTCTGTGCCCCGAGCGCGAGCCGCACCTGCTCGATGCTCAGGTTCCGGCTCCGCAGCTTTTCGGGATCGACGGTGACGTTAATCGCGCGCTGCTGGCCGCCGGTGAGGATGACCGCGCCGACGCCGTACACGTTGCCTTCGAGGTCTTCCTTGATGAGCTTCTTGGCGAGTTCGGAAATCTCTCGGACCGACCGCTTGCCGGACACGCCGAGGGTGATCACCGGGGCCGCGTCGAGGTTGAACTTTTCGACCTTGGGGTACTCGGTGCCGGCGGGGAGTTGCGCCGAGATGAGCGTCATCTTGTCGCGGATTTCCTGGGCCGCCAGGTCGCCGTTCTTTTCGAGTTTGAAGCCGACGACGACCTCGGCCGAGCCTTCGCGGGTCGTGCTCCGCAACTCGTCGATGCCCGAGACGGTGTTGACCGCCTCCTCGATCGGCTTGGTGACGGCCGCCTCCATCTCGTCCACGCTCGCGCCCTTGAGCGTGGTCGTGACGACGACGACGGGGACATCGACGTTCGGGAACAGTTCGACCCCGAGCCGCGTGTACGACGCCACCCCGAGGACGACCGGCCCCAGCACGAGCATCAGCGTGAACACCGGCCGGCGGATGCAGATTTCCCAAATCGCCATAGTTCTTCCTCACCGTCTGGAGTCGTCAAATCGTCAAGCTCTCAGGCAGTTCAGGGAGACGGGTTCTTTTGCATCAGCCCCTTCAGCCGCCCATCGAGGTCCGCCTTCGGCAGCCACTTGCCGGCGACCACCACCCCGGACACCTTGCGGACGTTGCCAATGGCAGCCAGCGGGTCGGCGTCGAGCAGCACGAGATCGGCCCGCTTCCCGGTCGCCACCGTCCCCGCTGATTTCTCCTCGCCGAAGAAAAGCGCGGGGTTGAGGGTCGCAGTCCGCAGTGCTTCGGCCGGGGTCAGCCCGCACCCGACGAACAGTTCGAGTTCGTCGGCCACGGAGAACCCCGGGAAGACGTTGGCGCACATCGCGCCGCCGCTGTCCGTGCCGGCCAGGAGTAGGACCCCCGCCTTGTGCATCGCCCGGACCGTTCTCGTGGCGTGGGCGAATCGGATCGCCAGGTGGTTGCGGATTTTGTCGATCGCCTGCATGCGTCCCCAGAGTTGCGTCAACGCCGGGTGCAGGTACTGGACGCGCGGGTCGGGGGCCGCGTCGGCTTTGGGGTACGACCGCAGCACCGTCAAGGTGGGGACCTGCCAAGTTCCGTTCTTCTTGAAGGTAGCGAACAGCGTCGCCTCCTTGGCGTCGTCCGGCGTCTCCATCGCCCGCTCGATCAACTCGGTGGCGAGCGCCACGTCGTAGCCGTACTTCGCGGCAAAGGCGTTCGCCATCTCCTTGCGGAGCCCCGCCTCGTTGCGGGAGCAGCTCAGGGCGACCCCCGCCAGGTGCTCGAAACTCCGCTGCCCGAGGCGGGACGCCTCCGCGGCGGGGACCAGTTCCGGGCAGTGTCCCGCGACCGGCAGTTTCTGCGCCTTCGCCTCGTCGAGGATGGCCGCGTACACGTCCGGGCGGAGTCCGGAGTAGACCTTGACGAAGTCCGCGCCCTGCTTCTTGCGCGCCCGGACGAGTTCGCGGCCCTCGTCGAGGGTGTCGGCCGTCTTGCGGTCGGGCGGTTGCCCCTCCCGGCGGGCGTCGAGGTAGACACCGGACGCGACGATTCGCGGCCCGACCCGCTTCCCGTCCCGAATCTCGTCGCGCCAGGTGAAGAGGAAATCGTCGCTCTGCAGGTCGCGTACGCCCGTGACGCCGGACACGAGCGCGAGGTCGAGAAGGCCGGGCCACGCGAACGTGTGGTGGACGTGCATGTCCCAGAGGCCGGGGATGACGTACTTGCCGGCGGAGGGGACCACCGTCGCGCCCGGCGGGGGCACGTAGACGTTGGCCGCGCCCACGGCGGTGACCGACTTGCCCTGGACGACGACGACCCGGTCGGCCACCAGTCGGCCCGACTCCACGTCCACGACGGTCACGCCCATGAAAACGAGCGGCGGTTCGCCGGCCAGTGTCAGGCCGGGGAATAGCAGCACAATCAGACTGAACCAGGACCGCCTCATCGGAACGCCCTCCGCGGGGTGAAAAGTCACCCCGCAGTTCGGGGGCGTCGGACATTGTTTCAGTGCTGTCGGGTCATCGCAAGCGGCGAACCGAATCTCGATGCCACACTGCGGACACGGCTCCCTAGCTGGCACACTCGCCTATCCGCAATGAGGCGTAAGTAGCCTGAGATCACTTGCGCACCAACACGGCGCTGTCTTCAATCAGTTGCGAGAAGCCGCTCGTGGCGAGGGTCGTGCCGGCGGGCAGGTCGCTCGTCACTTCCAGCCACTCGCGGTCGCGGTTGCCCAGCCGCACTTCGACCGCCTTGGCCTTGCCGTCCACGACCGTGAACACCTTGGTCACCCCGGCGAACGTCAGCAGTGCCGACGGGGGGATCGTGCGGGCGACTTCGGTCCGGGTGTCGATCTGGGCGCGGGCGAATCCGCCGGCCTTCAACCGGCGGTCGAGGTTCGGCACCGACACTTCGACGAGGAACGTGCGCGTCTGGGAGTCGATGGTCGGGTTGATGCGGGTGACGAGGCCGGTGAACGCGCGGTCGGGGTAGGCGTCCACCCGGAGTTGCACCGACTGGCCGCCGCGGACTTCGGCGGCGTACTGCTCGGGCACGTTCGCGCGGAGCTTCAACCCCTGGTCGATGACGAGCCGGAAGACGTTCGACACGGGGTTACTGCGGAGCATTTCGCCCTCGCTGACCATCCGCGCGCTGACGGCGTAGGAGAGGGGCGTGAAGGCCGGGCCGACGGCGGCGGCCCACGCCCCGAACACGTCCGGCACCGGGGCGCACACGACCGCGTCCTTCAGGTGCTGCTCGGCGCTTTCGAGTTGGGCCTGCTTGAGCCGGGCCGTGGCGAGGGTCGAAAGGGCCTGGGTGATGGCGTCCCGCTTGCCGACCTCGGCCGTCTTCAAGTCCAGGTTGGCGGTGTCGCTCTCCCGCTTCGAGATCGACGCCGACGCGACCAGTCCGGCGATCCGCTGCTGCTCGACCCGGGCGTTCTCCAGGACCAGAATCGACCGGGCGACGGCCGGCACGTCCTCGGGGCGGAACCCCGACCCGGCGGCGTCGGGCGTGGGCAACGACGCCAGGCCGAGGCGGGCCAACTCGCTCTCCAGGGCGCGGCGGGCGCTATCGACTTCGAGCTGCAAATCGACGGGGTCGAGTTCGAGGACCACGTCCCCCGGGAAGACGCGGTCGCCCACGTCCCGGTGGACCTTCAGCACGCGGCCGTCCACCTTCGGCGACAGGATCACCTCGTCGTACCCGGTCAGGCTGCCGACCGCGGCAACGAACCGCTGCACGCTCCGGGTCTGCACGGTCGCCGTCGTGATCGTTACGGCCGGCGACTCGGCCGCCGTGGTCGCGGCCGTCGGCGTCGGCGTGCAGGCCGGCAGGGCGAGCGCCCCGAAGGCGAGCAGGAAGGCGGGGGCCTTGGCGGCGCGGGTCCGCTTCGGCTTCGGCGGCGTCGGGGGGGGCGGGGCGGTCATGCGGTGGCGTTCGCTTTCGCTGAGGATGCCGTGGAAAACGAGGTCGAGAATCTCGTCCGCATGCCGCGCCGCCGACACCCGCCGGCCGGAGAACGCGTTGGCCATGACCGTGCCGTACAGCAGGTCGCTGAGTACTTCGCGGACGTGTTCGAGTTGCAGCGGCCGCAGGACCCCGCGGCGGATCAGGCCGACGAGGAACTCGTCCGTCCGGTCGCACGTCCCGTCGGACTGGCGGGCGAAGTACAGCGGCGGGTGCCGGTCGCGGAAGGTGGCCCGCTCCTGGACGAACAGTTCGACCATGTCCGGCCGGTCGGCGAAGAAAGCCAGGTACGCGCGGACGGCCCCGGCGAACCGGTCGAGCGGGTCGCGGGCGTCGTCCAGGATGACGGCGTCGATCCGCTCGGCGAGTTCTTGCAAGCCCTGATCCACGGCCGCGAGGAACAGGGCCGTCTTGGTCGGGAAGTACCGGTAGACGGTCCCCTTGCCGACCCCGACCGCGTCGGCGATGGCCTGCACGTCGGTGTCCGCGAACCCGGTGCGGGCGAACACGGTCGCGGCGGCGGCGAGGATTTCCCGCTTCCGCCGGGCTTCCAGGTCCGGGTCGCGCGGCCGGCCGGGCTTCCGGGCCGCGGTCGCGTCGGTCACCACCGGCCTCGGCATGTCAGCTACTCCCGACGGTCGAATCGCTGACGGACTGGTCCGTCCGCCAATTCATTCTTAACCACCTTCGGCGAAACTGTCCAGCCGAGTGCGTGGAATCCGGTATAATGTCGGTCCCGCCGCAGAAGGATTCCCCATGCCGATCGACTGGTCGCCGCTCGTAACGCTGATCCACCGCCACCGGACGTTCCTGCTGATGACGCACGTCCGGCCGGACGGGGACGGCATGGGCGCGCAACTGGCCCTGGCGGACGCCCTGCGCACGCTCGGCAAGACGGTCCGCGTCGTCATCGCCAGCCCGCTGCCGGCCCGGTACCGCTTCCTCGACCCCGACCGCACGGCGATCGAAGAGTTCACCGCCGAGACGGCGGAGCACTTCCGCGGCAGCGAGTGCGTGCTGGTTTTGGACACCGGCACCTGGAACCAACTCGGCGACTTCGGGCCGTTCCTCAAGACCCTGGACGTGCCGAAGGCGGTCATCGACCACCACCGTACGCAGGAAGACCTGGGAGGCGTGGCCTTAGTGGACGCGACGGCCGAGTCCACCGGCCGGCTGGTGTACGAGATCGTGCAGGCCCTCGGCGTGCCGTTCTCGGTCGCGGCGGCCAACCACCTGTTCCTCGCGCTCGGCCACGACACCGGGTGGTTCCGCCACCCCAACGCGACCGCGGCGTCCTTTGCGATGGCCGAAAAGCTCGTCGCCGCCGGGGCCAACCCGTCGCTGCTGTACGAGCAACTGTTCGAGTTCGCGTCGGTCGGCCGGCTCAAGTTGACGGGCGTCGCGCTGTCCCGGTTAACGGTCGTGTGCGGCGGGCGGGTCGCGTACACCGAGGTCCACGCCGCCGACTACGCGGCGTGCGGGGCGGTCCCTGGAGACACGGAAGACCTCATCAGTTACCCCCGCATGATCGACGGCGTCGAGGTCGCGCTGGTGTTCATCGAGCAGGCGGCCGGCGGCACGAAGGTCAGCTTCCGGGCCAAGAGCCGCGTGGACGTGTCGAAGCTCGCCGAGTCGTTCGGCGGCGGCGGCCACCGGCTCGCCGCCGGTGCCCGCGACGACCGCGACCTGCCGGCCACCCGCGCGGCCGTCCTCGCGGCGGTCGAAGCGGCGTTGTAGCCCGAAGTCGGGTGTCGGGTGTCGGGTTCCGGGTGTCGCAGAAGTGAACGCCCACCGTGCTTTGGTCCGACCATACCCGAGACCCCAGACCCCACACCCTAAGAGACAAGACATGGCGGCGCGATTCACCCTCCGGCACTTGCCCCTCCCGGCCAAGCTCGTTGTCTCAGCGTTCCTGATCTCCGTCGGCGTCGGGTACTTCTCCGCGCTCGTGCAACTGCACATGCAGCACGGCGACCGCGACGGCAACCCGCTCCCGACGCCCGAGAACGTGATCGAGCACTTCTCGGGCGTGAAGAAGTTCGACGGCGTCGCGGCGGTGTCGAAGCTGGAGGGCTTGATCAACGGCGACCCCGAGGGCGGCTTCTCGAAGGCGAACATGGCCATCGCCTTTTTCGCCAAGTCCACCGGGTACGACAAGGAGGTGAAGGACCGCGGCGAGAAAAACGTCCGCGACGAGCGCGACGGCGAGCGCAAGCTCCTCACCGCCTGGCTCAACCTGCCCGCCGACCAGCGCAAAGCGGCGTTCGAGGCCAACGCGATGCCGCGGCTCCCCGACCAGCCGTTGACCGCCGAGTTCGTCAAGGACGACGGCAAGACGGTCGAGGTGCAGTCGCTCTTCGAGGCGCGGTGCTTGAAGTGCCACGGCGAGGGCGGCAGTAACAAGCCCGAGATGCACACCTACGCCAAACTCGAACCGCTCGCCACCGCCCCGCCGGCCGAACTCATCGACGGCATCGGCGGCGAAAAGTGGGTCCGCAGCACCAAGCAGACGACGGTCGAGGGCCTGACGCAATCGACGCACGCCCACCTGCTGAGCTTCTCGATGCTCTTCGGCCTGACCGGCCTGACCTTCGCGTTCACCAGTTACCCCGGCCTCCTCCGCGGCTTCCTCGGCCCGCTCGTGCTGGTCGCCCAACTCGCCGACATCTCGTGCTGGTGGCTGTCGCGGGTCGATTACTACTACGGCCCGCTGTTCGCGCAGGCGATCCTCGTGACCGGCGGCGTCGTCGGCCTCGGGCTGAGTGCGCAAATCGTGCTGTGCCTGTTCAACATGTACGGCCGGAAGGGCAAGGCCGGGCTGCTGGCCCTCGCCTTCGCGTCGGTCGGCCTCTTCGGCGTCCTCACCGATAAGGTCATCGCGCCGGCCCTCGCCGTCGAGCGCGCGAAGAAGAGCGTCGAAGCGAAGGCCGGCGGCGAAGTCGTCCCGGCGACGAAGAAGTGACACCTTAACTCTCGCGGTCGCGCAACCGAGTCGCGGCGCGGCCGACGATCATCGCGTGGTCGAAGGCGAGCGGCGGGAGTTTTTTGAGCGCGTACCAGCCGACGGCGCGGGCGTCGTCGGCGGCTTTCGCGGTCACCTCGCCGGGGTTGACGCGGGCCAGGTAGGCGACGCTCACGGTCCACCCGCGGGGGTCCCGGCCGGGGTCGCCGGCGGTCACGAGTTGTTCGAGGTCGCCGACCTCGACGCCGGTCTCTTCGAGCAACTCCCGGCGGGCCGCTGCGGCGAGCGTTTCCCCCTCTTCCACGAACCCGCCCGGCAACGCCCACGCGCCGGCGAACGGGTCGCGCTTCCGTTGGATCAACAACAGCTTCGGGACGGCCTCGCGGGTCAAAAGAACCACATCGACGGTCAAGGCCGGCCGCGGAAAGTCGTAAGTGAACTTCGGCTTCGCCGACTTGGCCATCGTAAACTCCTGCCGGCCAACGGGTTGGGGGCGTGTGAAGAATCGACGCGGCGACCGCTTGCGGCCCGATTTGTCGCGTCCCCGCGCGGATTCCGGCGACGCCTGTGCTAGAATGCGGCGAACCGCAAATCGCCGGCATTCGGCGAAGAGGGGTGGAGGTATGCTACGGAATGACCGCATTTTCTGCCTGGAAGCCTTCGACGTTGACGACCCGTTAGTGCGGGCCGCCGAACGGCTTTATCTCACCACGCAACACCCGGCGGAGCGAATCCCCTGGGGCTGGATTGCGAAATCTTTGAAAGGTCGCGCCGCCCGGCGACCGAATGCCGCCGGCTCTCACTTGCTCACGGCCATGCCGGAAGAGCACGTCGAGAGCGCCGAGCATTTGGCCGGGTTCGCCTACGGTAGCCACGTCCCCGGGTACGGCGGGTACATGAGCTACCTGGGCGTCGCGCAGGCGTACCGGAAGCGCCGCGTCGGCACGCGGCTGATGGCCCAGATGGGCAAGGTCCTCGCGGCCGACGCGGGGGCCTTGGACGAGCCGTTGCCGTTCGTCGTCTGGGAGAGCAAGCGGCCTACCGGCGACGCGCCGGAGGCCGACTGGAAGCTCTGGGACGCCCGCGTCAGGCTGTTCGACCGCGCCGGCGGCCTGTGGCTCGACGGCCTCGAACTCTTCACGCCGAACTACGGCGACGAGGACGGCGACCCGGTCGTCTTGCAACTGTTCGTCAAGCCGGTCGATCGGGCTGCGACCGGATTTACGCCGGAGTACCTGCGGGAGGTCGTCGCCGGGCTGCTCGAACGCATCTACCGGATGCGGCCGAGCGACCCGCTGTACGTCCGCACGATGGCCGGCCGGTCCCCGCGGCTGAGGCCCACGGCCGAGGCGGGCCGGCGGTCAACGGCCGTGCTGCAGTAGCCGCGCGGCGACCTCGCCCCAGTCGCGGAACGGCGTGTACGTTTCGCGGCGGCGGCGCAGGTCGGCGGCGCAGTCGTCCTTGGCGAAGCGGAGGTGCGGCGGCACGAGCAGTGCCGCCGGCACGTCGGTGTGCCCGTCCCCGGCGAAGGCGACTTCGCCGCGCGTCAGGGCGTCCCGGACGACGGCCGCCTTGTCGATGCCGACGCTCGGCGAGAAGAACGGCGACTCGGTCGGCGGCATCATTTCCAGCCCCAGCCCGTCGCCGCGCCACCGGCCCGGGCTGGCGTGGACCGGCAGCGTCACGCCGGCCGCGGCGAGCAGCCGGTCGATGTACCAGGCGCACCCGGCCGACGCGACGACGACCTCCCACCCGGCCGCGTTCAACCGCCCGACGAGCTTAGGCAGGCCCGGTTCCAGCTCCATCGTGTGGACGACTTCGAGCAGTTCCGCCTCGGTGCAACGCAAACTGCCGAAGTACGCGGCGAGGCACTCGAAGTGCGTCATTTCGCCGTGCAGGTAGTGCTGGTAAAACGCCGGCGTGCCGGTCGGCATCAGTTGCGACAGGACCTCCGAGTAGAAGTCCCGCCGGGCCAGGGTGCCGTCGAAGTCCGTCACGAACGTGCGCATGCAAACTCCCCGCCCCCCGGAACCAACCGTCCCTCCATTTTAGGGGCCGGCGGCCTACACTGACCGCATGAGTACCCACGACCTTTCGGCTTACCTTTCCGCCGCCGTTGACGCCGCCAAGACCGGCGCGGCGGTCCTCGAATCCTGGCGGGCCAAGTTTCACGTCAAGGAGAAGGCCCGGGCCGACCTCGTCACCGAAGCCGACGTGGCGTCGCAACTCGCCATCAAGGACCTGCTCCTGGCCCGCTTCCCCGGCCACGCCTTCCTCGGCGAAGAAGACTGCGTCGGCAAGTCGGTCGAGGAGACCCGGCCGCCCGCCGGGCACCCGCCGACGTGGGTCGTCGATCCGCTCGACGGCACGGTCAACTACGTCCACGACGTGCCGTGCTACTGCGTGTCGATCGGCCTGGTCATCGCCGGCGAACCGACCGTCGGCGTGATTTACGACCCGCGGCTGGACGAACTCTTCACCGCCGCCACCGGCTGCGGCGCGTTCCTGAACGGCAAGCCGATGCGCGTCAGCAGTTGCCCGGCCCTGGCCGACGGCCTGATCTCGACCGGCTTCCCGGCCGCCTTCGACGCGCAGAAGCGGGCCTTCGCCGCCTGGCAGAAGCTGAGCCGGCACGCCCAGGCCTTGCGGCGGACCGGTTCGACGGCGATCAACCTCGCCTACGTCGCCTGCGGCCGGTTCGACGGCTACTGGGCCTACGACAACTACGCCTGGGACGTAATGGCCGGGGTCGTCCTGGTCCGCGAAGCCGGGGGCACCGTCACCGGCGTCCACGGCGGCGACTACGACCCCTTCCGCACGGACGTGTCGGCGACCAACGGCACGATCCACCGCGAACTCGTCGCCGCCCTGGTGGAGTAAGGCCTGAGCGAAATCCGAGTGATCGTAGCGTGTCGTTGATCCCGTCGAACTCCGGGTTTCGGGAAGGTTCTCGGCTCCGCCGCAGGCGACTCGTGTTAGCCCGACGCGCTAGCGAGGGTCGAGCGGTCGTGGGCAAGGTGGATGTCGAT
>JANYHV010000110.1 GCA_025362195.1 Fimbriiglobus sp.
CCGAGCCGAAACCGGTTGGCGTCGCCCGCACCGTCGGCCTGACGAAGCCGGAGTAGGGTGATAGCGACTCTTGTTAGCCCGACGCGCCAGCGAGGGGAGCAAAGGTCGTTGACGGTGCGGACGGGTGACGACAACACCCGACATCGTCAACGACCTTTGCTCCCCTCGCTGGCGCGTCGGGCTAACAAGAGTCGCTATCACCCTACTCCGGCTTCGTCAGGCCGACGGTGCGGGCGACGCCAACCGGTTTCGGCTCGGGGAACTCCCTGGCGATCCGCGCCAGGTGCTCCTCGTAGTCCGCCGGAATCTCCTCGAACCCCTTCACGTTCCACATCATCAGCAGCGGCCGGCCGGCGGCGTTCTGGCTCGCCTCGGTCAGCAGGGTCCGCACTTTCGACACGGTCGCGTCGCCGATCGTCCCCTTAGTGTAGGCGAGGACGGTCGGCGGGAAGGTCGGGCTTTCCGCCAGCACGCGGAGGTGCTGGAACGCCCCGGGCTGCAAGTTCTTGTACCCGAGGATGGCCGAAGCGTCGAGCAGGGCGGCGGCCGAATCCCCGTTGATGACCGCGTCGAGGGCTTCCTCGGAGGTCAGTGTCGACTTCGCCTGCGGCTTGGCCGTCGTCGAGGGGAGGCCGGCCCGGAGGCTCTCGAGGTACAGGAAGCAGTGCGCCTTCGTGCCGCGGGGCACCAGCACGGTTTCGTCCTTCAAGTCGGCGACGGTCGCCGCCTTCGAGTCCCGGTGGACGACGACGCACGCTTGCAGCTTGCGGGCCGGCGGGACGGTGATGACCAGCGGCACGAGGTCGGGGTTGGCCTTGCGCAGCCAGGCGAACTCGAACCCGTGGTAGACGCCGAGGTGCAGCCGCTTGGCCTTCATCTTCTCGGCCAGGGCGTTCGCGTCCGGGCAGATCTCGACCTCCCCGGTCAGCCCCGTCTGCTTGCGGATCATGTCCCGCAGCGGCTTCGACATGGCCTGGACCATCGCCGGCTGCACGTCGCGGAACATGCCCTGGATCATGCCGATTTGCAGGGACTCGGCCGGCTCGGCCGCGGTCGCCGCCCCGCCGGCCAGCACCGCCGTCAGCACCGTCAACACTCGTATCGTCACGGGTACACTCCCCATTTGGTATCGACTCGGATGCCCGCCGTCTGCCCCGTCTTAGCGGCCGGGGAACTGCGTCACGATGCCGCCGGCGGTGATGCGCTCGAGCGCCGCCAGGGCTTTGATGTGCTCGAACACGGCCTCGACGTACTCCGTCTGGGCTTTGCCCGCGAGCGCCTCGTTGGTGACGAGGATTTCCGGGTCCTGCTTGGCGATGGCCGCCGACCGGGACTCCTCGACGAGTTGCCGGCCGCGCTCGTACTTCTTCTTCGCCTCCTGGACCCGCCGGGTCGCCGCGTCCCAGGTCAGGTACGCCTTGGCCGCTTCGAGGCGGATCAGGCCGGCCGTGCGGTCGTACAGCGCGTCCTGCCGCAGGCTCAACTCGGTCGCCCGGGCGACGCGGTCCTCGGTCTTGCCGACCAGGCCGACGGGCATCTCCGGGGCGAGCGCGCCCGGCTTGTACTCGCCGTTCCGGACCGCCATCGGCACCTGCTTCGAGTGCAGGTCGCTGCCGCTGGCCAGGGTCGGCACTTGCCGCGTCCGCTTGACGCTGGCCTGGGCGCAGACTTCGAGCCGGAAGGCATCGACCCCGGCGGCGGCTTGCGCCAGTTCCGGCCGGCGGGCCAGGGCTTCGCCCACGACCTGCTCTTGCGTCACGACCCCGCTGAGCATCAGCGGCAGTTCCTTCGTCGCCGGGACGAAGTCGAGGTTCGCGTCCGCGCCCATCGCGTCCCGCAGGGCTTCGAGTGCCAGCCGGCGGCCAGTTTCGGCCTTCAGGCGTTGGGCCTTGATCTCGGAGATGACGTTTTGCAGGGCGTACAGGGAGAACTGGTTCAGCCGCATCTTCGGGTCCCGCGCCCCGGACTTCACGATACCCTCGGCCACCTCGTAGTAAATCTCCAACTGCTCGATGATGTCGGTCGCGGTCAACTCCTGCTGCCGAGCGTAGACGTAACTGAAGTACAGGACGGTGATGTCCTGGGTGCTCTCCTGCGCGACCTTTTGGATCTCGGCCGCCCCGAGGGCCAGCCCGCGGCTCGCCTGCTGTTTGCGGAACGGCAGGTCGGGCGTGACGACCCCGGCCAGGAAGCCCAGCCGGTCGAGCGCACCCGCGCCGACGGCCCCGGCCTGGTAGCTGTGGTACGCGGCGCGGATCATCGGCTGCTTGTCCCGGCCGATCGCCAGGCACTCGCCGAGGGTGAGCGGCGTCGCCGTCGGACTCGGGGTGTTGGCCGCCGGCTTGGCGTCCGGTGCGGCGGTCTGGGCGGTCGCCGTGCCGGTCACGCCGGGGGCGAAGAGCAGGGCGGCCGCGAGGTGCCGCCAGCGTCGGGGGAGTCGTCCGGTCATCGTGCCACCTCGGGCGGCCTCGTCCTGAGAGCCGGGAGCCGGGGGGTCGCGTCCTGCAACGGTGCCCGGTACGATCACTTTCGGCCGAACCCGCAAAGGCTCTCGAACAGTAAGATTCCCGGGGGCCGGGTCGGGCGGCAACCGGCGTCCGGTTAGTCGGGCTGTGCAGGTGAAGCCGGTCCGCCCTGCGCACTCACTCCGACGACGGGGCAGGTCGTCGGGATTGCAACAGTCGTGCCGGGTCCTCGCTTTGAAGGAGTTTCCATGCCGTCGGACACCAGCCCCGGGGTCGAACGGGCCGAAGCCCACGCCGCCGCCTCGGCAGCCCAACGGGGCGACGGGGCCGTTACGCTCGCCGACTGGCTGCTCGCCCTGCTCGCCGACGACGAGGCCAAGCCGGCGCTGCTGGTCGCGGCCCTCGGCGTCGAACTCGACGCGGTCCGGACGGCCCTCGCCCGCCGCGACTCGCCCCGGGCCGTGACCGCGAACCTGTACCAAATCGCCCGCCAGAAGGGGCTATTCCTGCGGTCGGACGCGACCGTCACGACCGACCTTGTGCTGCTCGCGGTCCTCGACGCCGACGCTATTCTGGCCGACCTCGGCGTCACGGCGGAGGCGGTCGAAGCCCTGTTGGCGACCGCGTCGCCGCAGTTGCCGGAGATGGCGACGGATGCGGTCGCCGAGTTCCACGTCCCCGAGCCGACGGAGTTGGTGCAAGCCGCCCGGGTCGTGGACGTGAACGCCAACCGCGCCCGCGAGAGCTTGCGCGTCCTGGACGATTATTGCCGGTTCGTGCTGAACGACGCGTTGTTGACCGGCGAGGTGAAGCGCCTGCGGCACGATCTCGTCGAGGCGGTCGGCGGGCTGCCGGCGGGGCCGCTGCTGGCCGCGCGGGACACCGTTCACGACGTGGGCACGGCCGTCGACGTGCCGGGCGAGTACGAGCGGACGACGCCGGCCCAGGTCGCCCGCGTCAACCTCGCGCGGCTGCAAGAAAGCCTGCGCAGTTTGGAGGAGTACGGCAAAATCCTGAGCGACGCCTTCGCCCGCCGCGTCGAGGGCTTGCGCTACGCGACCTACACCCTCGAACGCGCCCTGCTGAGCCGCCGGCCGGGGGACCGGCTGCACCGGGCGCAGTTGTACGCCCTGCTGACGGGGTCGCAGTGTGCGGCGTCCCTGGAGTGGACGATTGCCGAAGCGGCGGCCGGCGGCGTCGAGGTCGTGCAGTTGCGCGAAAAGGGAATGGGCGACCGCGAGTTGCTGGCGCGGGCCAGAGACGTTCGCCGTTGGACGCGGGCGGCCGGGGTGCTGTTCGTCGTCAACGACCGGGCCGACATCGCGGCGCTCTGCCAGGCCGACGGGGTTCACCTGGGGCAGGACGATCTGGGCGTCGCGGAAGCCCGGCGGGTTCTCGGCCCGGAGGCGATCATCGGCGTCAGCACGCACGACGCGGAGCAAGTCCGGCGGGCGGTCCTCGACGGGGCCGATTACCTCGGCGTCGGGCCGACGTTCCCGTCGAAGACGAAGCCGTTCGACGCCTTCCCCGGCCTCGATTTCGTCCGCGAAGTGGCCGGCCTGACGACCCTGCCGGCGTTCGCCCTCGGCGGCATCGACGCCGGAAACGTCGCCGGTGTGGTCGCGGCCGGGCTGCGGCGGGTGGCGGTGAGTTCGGCCCTGGCCACGGCGGACGACCCGAAGGCGGTGGCGACGAGCCTGCGGGCGGCCCTGGACCGGTCACCGCGTCCGTCGGACGGGGCGGCGAGATTTGGGGGCTTGGGCGATGCCGGGGAGAGAAGTGGGCTTGATAAAATGGGCCGCGCCGGCGGATAGTACGTCGGTAAGATGGCCACGCGCAGTGACCGCCTGGCGACCGACCGACCGTAGAGGATTTCCCGGCATGGACAAGCTCGGCCACTTCGTGCAACTGCTCGAAAGCCGCAAGTTGCTGCCCGGAAAGCTGCGCGGCGTCTTCCATCTCCTCGTCGGGCGGAAAATCCAGGACGCGAGCGGGGCCGAAGTCAGCGGCGGGGCGACGTGGCGGGAAATCGCGGCCCTGTTCAAGGACTTGCGCATCGACCCGCAACTGATCGTGTCCCTCGGCCTCGACCCGGCGGTCGTCTCCCCGCGGGACCGCCGGCGGTGCTGGTACTCGGCGATTGCCGCCGCCCGTCCGGACTCGCCGGAAGCCCGGGCGGAGGCCGAGCACCTGATCGCCGCGCTCAAGCCGCTGGGGTACACGTTCAACGCCGCCCCGGCCCCGTCGAAGCCGAGCCTGAGCAGCCCGCCGCCGGCCCCGGTGGACCCCGCCGCCGAGCCCGAGACGCCGAAGAAGCCCGTCAAGAAGCCGCGCAAGGGCCAGTAAACTGCCCGGGGAACATTGACTGCGCTTTCCCCCGGGGGGGGTCGGACGCGGCCGCCGTCAAAGTCAATGTCGCCGACCGGTCACCGCCGCCGGGCGTAAACCCCGGCGTACACGAGTGCCCCGACGAGGATGAAGGCGACGCCGACGAGGGCTTCGGTCCGCTGGTCCGGCGTCAGGAACATGTTCAGCAGCACCCGGCCCATGAGGAGCACGTACAGCGCCGGCACCAACGGGTAGCCGGGGCACCGGTACGGCAGGGCGTTCGACTCGACCGGGTACTTCCGTCGGAAGTGGAACAGGGCGGCGATGACGAGCGTCTCGAAGGTGACCGCGCCGAACATGGCGAAGTCGGTCACCACGTCGTACAGCGGCTTGCCGGCGGGGACGTTCAGGTCGAGTGTGAGCGACCCGACTTCGAGCAGCGGGACGCGGTAGACGGTCAGCGCCCCGCCGAGGACGACGATGGTCGCCGACCAGGTGGCGAGGACGGCCGAGGCGATCACCGGGGTGCGGGTCCGGGCCGTCACGCGGGCCAGGGTCTCGGGGGCGAGCTTGTCCCGGGCCATCGCAAACAACAGCCGCGGGCCGACGAGCAGGTTGCCGTTCAGCGAGCCGAACACCGACACCATGAGCGCCGCCGAGCCGAGCACCGCGCCGGCCGGGCCGAGCAGGCGGAAGGCGAACTCCGTCGAGACGGCCGTGGTGCGGACTTCGGCCATCTCGCCGCGCGGGAGGACGAGGGCGTAGCTGACGTTCGCCCCGAGGTAGATGACGATCAGCAGCGTCACCCCGCCCAACAACGCCAGCGGGATGTTCCGCTGCGGGCGGCGGACTTCCTCCGCGATGGGGCCGATGTTCATCCAGCCGTGGTACGCCCAGAGGACGCCGACGAGCGCCGCGCCGAACTTGCCGAAGTCGAACGCCGACCAGTCGGCCGGCCAGATGGTGCCGAGGTTCGCCAACTTCGGCGGGTGGAGTGGTTGATCGACGAGGGCGAGGACGAGCCAGGGCAGGGCGATGATGCCGAGGATCGACCCGACCTTGACCGTGGTGACGACGATTTGTAGTCCGCCGCCGACCCGCGCGCCCAGGCAGTTGACGGCGGCGAGGACGGCGATGGTCGCCACGGCCAGGAGTTGCCGCTGCCAGAAGGTGAAGACTTCCGGCTCGTGCAGGGATTGCCGCAGGACGTCGTGCAGGCCCTCGGCGAACATCGCCGCCAGGGCGGCAATCGACGCCGACCGGATGATCCAGAACTCGACCCAGCCCCACAAGAAGGCGATGAACCGGCCGTACCCTTCCTTCAAGAAGGCGTAGTTGCCGCCGGCCCGCGGGAACATCACGGCGACTTCCGCCAGGGCCAGTGCGCCCAGCAGCGCGAGCAGCCCGCCGAGCACCCAGACGGCCAGCGCCGGGCCGAACTCGGGCACCCGCTCCGCGACGTACTGCGGCTTCTTGAACACCCCCGACCCGATGACGGTGCCGACGACAATCGCCCCCGCCATCCAGGGGCCGAGGGTCCGGGGCAACGTCGTGGGCGTGTCGGTCATGGGGCGATGCTACCAGTGGGGTCGGCGTCAGTCCATGACGAATTCGAGGACGCGGTCGAGGCCGATCTGGTCGGGCGGGTAGCCCTGGTACGCCGGGAGGACGGGGTACACCTCGGGGAACGAGTAGTCGCCCGGCCGCCAGGTGCTCGGCCACTCTTCGGGCACGGTGCTGACGGGGAACTGCTGCTCGCCGCCGCGGGGGATCTTGGCCCCGTCGGCGTCCCGGTACGGCAGGCCGCGCATCACCCGGGCCGATTCGCCGCCGGGCATCGACTTGGTCGAGACGACGGCCGACGTGACGAAGAACCGGCACTCCAGGCCGTCGTGGTCCTGGGCCAGCGACCCGACGTGCTTGCGCATCAGGTGCAGCACGCGGTCCCGGTCGGCCGGGTGGACGAGGTCGATCTTCGGGGCGACGAAGGCGATCTTGCTGACCCACCGCGGGCGGTGCTGGAGGACCGCTTCGGACAGCCGCCGGAGGGCCGTGCCGAGGACCGACTCGCCCGGCTCGATGACCCGCATCAGGTCGCGGACCATCTGCCGGCCGTCGTTCGCCATCGCCACCCCGGACCGCAGCATCTCGACCACATCGACCATCACGATCAAGCTGTGGCACCGGGCCAGGCTGTTCAGGTACGGCCCGACCATCTCGCGCTGGTACGTCTCGTAATGGCGGGCGAACTTCGCCGTCAATTCGGGGTGCGCGGCCCGCACGGCCGCCGGCAGCGGCACGAACTGCGTCGCCTCGCTGGTGCCGACGAACCGGCCGGCGGCGATCTCGGCCGGGGTCTCGCCGTGGGCCACCCCGCCGGCCGCGTCGAGCAGGAAACTCGACGGCGTCACGAACGGCTTGTAGTGCTCGCCGACGGCCGTCGCCAGGGCCAGCCGGTAGGCGTCGATCAGCGCGGCTGCGACGACCGGCGAACTCGCCAGCGCGTCGAGGAAGCCGGCACTGGCGGCGCGCTGGTGGGCGTCGTCGGCCGCGTACCGGTGCCAGTGGTCGGACCACTGGGCGTACGTCTGGCCGAACATGGCCGCGTCCGCCAGGCGCTCGCCGGGCATGTCGAAGAGCCGCAACAGGGGGGCGTTGAACCGCCAGTCGGACCGCTCGAAGGCGACGGCGAACTCGGCCCGGTCGCGGGTCTTGCGGGGCCACCGGCCGCTGGTCGCCAGGGCGGCCCGGTTGCCGGCGTAGTTGAACGCCTCCCAGCCGGCGTTCACCGGCTCCGGGCGGACGCGGCGGAGGGTCACCGGGGCGGCCGTGTCCGGGCCGAGGCGGAACCGGGCCGGGTCGTGGTTCATCAGGTGGTCGATGACCGACGTGAGGTACACCGTCTTGCCCGACGAGTGCATGCCGACGACGCCGATGTACCGCTCTTGCGTCCGCCAAATCCACGATGCCATCGCCGCCCCCGTCCGGGTGTCCCGCCGCGCCGAAGGCCCGGGCTTCGACAGTCGTTCGTTGTACGCCCCCGGGCATTTCCCGTCGCCCGGCCCGAAACCCGCGCCGCACGCTCCGCCTATAATGCCCCGTCCCCCGCCGCCCGCCCGACGGAGTCCCCCGCTCATGGCCGAGCGCCTGCCGCTGCCGACGACCGCCCCCGAGGCGAAGCTGCCGCCGCACGAGAAGGTCAAGACCTTCCCGACGACGCCGGGCGTCTACCTGATGAAGGACGACCGCGGGGACACGATTTACATCGGCAAGGCGAAGAACCTGCGGAGCCGGGCGTCGAGCTACTTCCTCAAGGAAGCGGCCGAGAACCTGCGGACGTGCGAACTCGTCCAGCACATCCGGGACATCGACTTCATCCCGTGCGAGACCGAAGTCGATGCCCTGCTGTACGAGGCCCGGCTGGTCAAGGACTTGCAGCCCAAGTTCAACAAGGACTTGAAGGACGACAAGTCGTTCCCGTACTTGCAGATCCGCGTCCGGGAGGAGTACCCGCGGGTCGAGATCACCCGCACGCCCCGCCGCACCGGGGTCAAGCTGTACGGCCCGTTCACGAGCGCCCGCAACCTGCGCGGGGCCGTGCAAGTCCTTCAACGGGTGCTCAAGTTCCGCAACTGCACGCTCGACATCAAGAGTACCGAGGCCCGCTGGCGGTACTTCCGGCCGTGCATCCTGTACAGCATCCGCCAGTGCTCCGCCCCGTGCAACTTCAAGGTGACCAAGGACGAGTACCGCAAGCAGGTCCGCAAGCTGATGCTCATCATGGAGGGCAAGAAGGCCCGCATGCTCCGCGAGATGAAGGACCAGATGACGGAGGCGAGCACGGCCTTGCAGTACGAGAAGGCGGCCCGCCTGCGGGACGAGATGACGGCGATGGGCACCCTGAGCCTGCGGGGCGACGCGGACAAGGACGCCCAGCCGCACGTCTTCCCCATCGACCCGAAGAAGGGCCTGGTCGGCCTGCGGAAAGTCCTCGGCTTGTCGAAGACCCCCCGGACTATCGAGTGCTTCGACATCGCCCACCTCGGCGGCCAGGACACGGTCGCGTCCCTCGTGTCGTTCATCGACGGCATGCCGTTCAAGGCCGGGTACCGCCGGTACAAGGTCAAGTCGGTCCAGGGCGTGGACGACTTCGCGTCGATGCGCGAGGTCATCACCCGCCGGTTCAAGCGCTTGTCCGACGAGGGCGATGTGTTCCCGGACATCCTGCTCATCGACGGCGGCAAGGGCCAACTGAGCGCCGCCCTGGACGCCTTCAAGATGCTCGGCATCGACCCGCCGACACTGCTGTCCCTGGCCAAGCAGGAGGAAGAAATCTTCCGCCCGGGCGAGGCCGAGTCGCTCAAGCTGAGCCGGCACTCGGGTGCCCTGCGGCTGCTCCAGTCGGCCCGCGACGAAGCCCACCGGTTCGCCCAGCACTACCACCACACGCTCCGGGCGAAGCGGATGACCGAGAGCTGACGCCGGGCGGTCTTGTTAGCCCGACGCGCGAGCGAGGGACGCAACGGTTCGTTCGCCGTGTCGGCGGGAAGTGATCGTACCGTCACGGACTTCGACGTTGTTGACGAACCGTTGGGTCCCTCGCTCGCGCGTCGGGCTAACAAGACCGCCGGGTTTGGGCCGGGGTCACTCGGTGACCGTGAACGTCTCGGCTTCGAGTGCGCGGAGGCGGGTGTAGTCGGTCAGGTCGAACTTCAGCGGGGTGATCGTGATGAACTGCTCGGCCAGGGCGGTCACGTCCGTGTCCGGGTGCGGCTCGGGGCAGTGGAACTCGGCGCTCGTCCAGAAGTACGTCCGGCCGCGGGGGTTCACCCGCCGGTCGAACTTCTCCAGGTACGGGGTCACGTTCTGCGGCACCACCCGCACACCCTGGATCGGGCCGCGCTCCAGGACCGGGATGTTCACGTTGAACAGGCTGCCGGCCGGCGGCTTCGTGGCCAGGATTTGGCGGATCATCTGGACGCAGTACCCGGCCGCCTTGGCGTAGTCGTAAATCCGCCGGTCGTACTCCAGCGAGCAGGCGATGGCCGTGTTCCGGTAGAACGCGCCCTCGATGGCGGCCGCGACCGTGCCCGAGTACAGCACGTTGATGCCGGCGTTCGACCCGGCGTTCATGCCGCTGATGATCACGTCCGGCGGGTCGGGCAGGAGTTCGAGCAGGGCCAGCTTGACGCAGTCGGCCGGGCGGCCCTCGACGGCCCACCCGATGAACTCCTTCTCGCCCCGCACGTCCTCGAAGATTTGGTTCACCAGCAGCGGCGTGAGGAGCGTCACCGAGTGCCCGGTCGCGCTCTGCTCGGTCGCCGGGGCGACGACCGTCACGTCGCCCAGGGGCAGCAACTGCTCGCGCAGGGCGCGTAGGCCGGGGGCGTAGAAGCCGTCGTCGTTGGTCAGCAGGATGCGCATCGCGGTGGCTCTGGGTGCGGGGCCGGCGAACGCGGCCCCGTCCCGTTACGATACCCCGCCCGGCCCGTTTGGGAACCGTCACGCCCGCCGCGCGAACCGGTACAGCCTGCGGCTCAGGTGCGGCGACTGCGGCCAGTCGTGGACGACCTCGGCGGTCAGCCCGACGAGGGCGACGAGCCGGAGCAGGTGGTCGCCGTTCACCTCCATCTTGCCGCGGTTCCCAGCGCACCGGTCGGTCGCCGTCGAGGCGAACAGATCGCCCAGGATCGAGCCGCCGGGGGCCAGCAGCCGCTTCGCTTCCGCGAGCAGCAGGGCGGTTTCGTCCGGGTAGGTGTGCGTGAAGACGCTGAAGAAGGTGACGAGGTCGTAGGCCTCGTTTTCGAGCGGCAGGCGGGTCATCTCGTTCTGCAGGAAGCGGAAGTTCGGCCGGCGGAAGCGGTCGCGGCAGAACGGGATCGCCTCGATGCCGATGTCCGTGCCGGTGTAACAGCCCTGGTCGGACAGGTACGGTTCGAGCGGCCCGGCGAGTTGCCCGGTCCCGCACCCCACGTCCAGGACCCGCGAGTCGGGCGTCAGCCCGGCGGCCCGCAGGTGGACCATCTTCTCGTCGGCCAGGTGGTCGTACTCGGTCTTCGTCTTCGGCCCGACGACGGTCCAGTAGTCCAGGGCCAAGTTCGCCGTGGCGAAGGCGCTGTGGTAGTCGATGTCCTCGACCGCCGGCCCGGCCACGTCGGCGTCGAGGAGGAGCGGCCGGACCCCGGCGGTCAGGTCCGGGCCGTTCGATTGGCGGATTGAAATGCCGACCAAAAACCGCCCCACACGATCCGGCGCAATCAATGTCGCCGGCACGTCCACGCTCTCGCCGGGGTAGACCGCGACCGGGAACTCGACCGTGACCGGCGGGCCGTCGAGCGGGACTTTCCGGCTCGTCGTCCACTGGACGCTCAGGGCCACCGGGTGCGTGCCGCGCGAACTCCAGACGGCCTGCCCGCGGTTGGTGACCCGCACCGGGGCCGCCTTGGCTTCGCCCGTCACGAAGGTCAGGGCGTAGGCCTTCGCCTGCAACTCGCCGCGAGCGTCTTCGGCCGACAGCGGGGCGTCGGTCGTCGCCGGGCGGAGGGACCGAACTAGCCTCCTGGCGATGGGCTTGAGCGGGCCGGGGACCAACTGACCGAGCCGGGACATGGCGAACACTCCGGACGACGCGCAAGAAGGGGCCGGTCCCGCGCCGCCGGGCGCGGGACGAGAACGCACGCCGGCTCAGTACGTCGCCCGCCCGCCGCTGATGTCCAGGCACTGGCCGGTCGTGAAGCTGCAGTCGTTGCTCGCCAGGAAGTGAACCAGGGCCGCGACCTCGTCCGGCTTGCCGGTCCGGCCGAGGGGGATTTTCGACAGCATCATGTTCACCTGCTCGGCGCTGAGCTGGTCGAGGATCGGCGTCTGGATGACCGCCGGGGCGACGCTGTTGACGCAGATGTCGCCCTTGCCGACGAGTTCCTTGGCCAGCGACTTGGTCAGGCAGATGACGGCCGCCTTACTGGCCGAGTACGGGGCCATCTTCGGGTTGCCCTCCTTGCCGGCGATCGACGCGATGTTCACGATCCGGCCGTAGCCCTTGGCGATCATGCCCGGCAGCACGGCCTTGCAGCACAGCACGAGGCCGGTCACGTTGATGTTCATGACGAACTCCCAGTCCTCGCGGACGAGTTCCCAGATCGGCAGGTCGCGGCCCTTGCGGCTGGCCACCCCGGCGTTGTTGACGAGCACGTCCACCGGCCCGGCCTTGTGGACGATCTCGGAGAAGACCCGCTCGACGTCGGCCTCCTTGGTGATGTCCCCGACCAACGGCACGCCGCCGACCGCGTCGGCGACCCGCTTGGCGCTGTCGGCGGACATGTCGAAGACGCCGACCTTGGCCCCGGCGGCGGCGAGCCGGCGGCAGATGGCTTCGCCGATGCCCTGGCCGCCGCCGGTGACGACCGCGACTTTGCCGGCGAGGGAGAATTGTGCAGTCATGGGGGAGCTTTCGGCGTGGGGCGGGGTGATTCGGGTCCGGGGGTGGGGTCAGGTTAACGGGCCGGCGGTCCATCGGCCAACCGGGAATCCGAACTCGGCGATTGTCGAAACCCGGGTCGGGGCCGAAGATAGGCCTGATTCGTGCCGTCGGTCCGGCCCGGCCGCCGTCGCCCGCCGCCCGCCCGACGATTGAGGGAGCCTTACCGCGTATGAAGTCCCAACGCCTGTCCGACGGGGAACGCATCCTCGCCGTGTTCATCGACTTCGAAAACCTGGCCCTCGGCTTCGGGGGCCGGCGGGACCGGTTCAGCATCGAAAAGGTGCTCGAACGCCTGGTCGAGAAGGGCAAGATCGTCTGCAAGAAGGCGTACGCCGACTGGAGCCGGTTCGGGTACTACACGACGGCGCTGCACGAGGCGGCCGTCGAACTCATCGAGATCCCCAAGCGGGTCATCACCGGCAAGAACTCGGCCGACATCCGCATGTGCGTGGACGCGATGGACCTGGCGTACTCGAAGGACCACATCGACACGTTCGTGATCCTGAGCGGGGACAGCGACTTTTCCCCGCTCGTGTCGAAGCTCAAGGAACTCGGCCGGGACGTGATCGGGCTGGGCCTGGCCGACTCGACCTCGAACCTGCTCCGGGACAACTGCGACGAGTTCATCTACTACGAAGACCTCGACCGCGCCCCGCTCATCTCCGTCGGCGAGGACGAGTCGATCCCCGAGGCCAAGCGGAAGATGTTCGCGCTCCTCCTGGACTCCCTGCTGGCCCTGCGCCGGGAGAACAAGGAACTCATCTTCTCGTCGATGGTCAAGGACACGATGAAGCGGAAGAAGCCGAGCTTCAACGAGGAGTACCACGGCTACCGCACGTTCAGCGAACTCCTCGAAGAGGCCCAGACCCTCGGCCTGCTCGACCTCGACAAGCACCGCAGTAGCGGCGGCACCTACGTCGTCACGCGGTTCGGGTCCGAGCCGCGAATGGTGGACGGCCGGGCGGTGCCCATCGTGCTCCCCCCCGCCATCAACGGCGGCCGCGGGACGCGCCCCTTGCCGCCCTTGGAACTGCCCCGCCGGCCGCTGCCGTTGCCGGCGTCCCGGGAGCCGCTGCCCCGCGACCTGCCCCGCCGGGACGACGCCCCGCCGGCCCGCCCGCCCGCGGCCGACCTGCCGGCCCCGCCTCGGGTCGCCCCGCCCCTGCCGCCGAAGCCGGCCCCCATCGTCCTCCCGCCCCGCGAACCCGTGCGGGACCGCGAGCCGGTGCGGGACCGCGAACCGGTCCGGGACCGGGAGCCGGCCCGGGGTCGTGGCCGTGCCCCGCAGCGTGCCCCCGAGCGGACGGAGAACGACCGCGCCCCGCTGGGCCGGGAGTTGATCGACGACGTGTTCGACGACGAGGACGAAATCCCGTCGTACATGCCGCGCAAGGTCGCCCCGAAGCCGCCGGCCGAACCGGTGGCCGAGAAGCCGGCCGACGCCCCGCCGCCGAAGAAGCGGACCGTGTCGCCGGTCAAGGCGGGGACCAAGCCGGTCCGCGACCTCGACGCGCCGAAGCCCGTGAAGGCGGAGAAGCCGGCCGAGAAGCCGCCGGCCAAGGCCGAGAAGCCGCCGGCCGAGCGCAAGCCGGCCGCGGCGAAACCGGCCCCCAAGCCGGCCCCCCCGGAGGAGGCCGGCGGCTTCGGCTCGGGCCTCGACGACTAGCCCCGTTGCCGCCGACGATCTCGCCCACCCGACCCGGAGCCGACCGTGCCTGCGCTCTTCGCCGCGACGATCTTCGTCAGCGCCATGCTCCTGTTCATGGTCCAGCCGATGGTCGGCAAGCGCATCCTGCCGCTCTTGGGGGGCAGCCCGGCGGCGTGGAACACCTGCATGGTGTTCTTCCAGATGCTCCTGCTGTTGGGCTACCTGTACTCTCACACGGTCACGTCCCGGCTGGCCGCCCGGCCGCAGACGCGGCTGCACCGGGTCGTCCTCGGGACCGCCCTCGTCTGGCTCCTCGGCATGAGCGTGCTCGCCCCGGACCACTCGCCCGTCGCCGTCTTCCCGTCGCTCGCGCCGACCGGCGAGTCGTACCCGATCTTCGGCGTGCTGATGCTACTGACCGTGTCGATCGGCCTGCCGTTCCTGGTCGTTTCGACGAGCGCCCCGCTGCTCCAGAAGTGGTTCACCTTCACCGGCCACGAGTCGGCCAAAGACCCGTACTTCCTGTACGCCGCGAGCAACGCCGGCAGCCTGATTTCGCTGCTCGCGTACCCGATCCTGATCGAGCCGCAACTGACGCTGATTCAACAGGCCTGGCTCTGGACCGGCGGGTTCGCGCTGCTGCTCGTGATGGTGACGTTTTGCGCCGTCGCCGCGAACAACCCGCTCCGCCCGCCGCCGGCCCGCCCGAACGCCCTCCCGCCCTCGACCGGCCCGTCGCCGTCCGGGTTCGACCGCCTGCGCTGGGTCGGGTACGCCTTCGTGCCGTCGAGCCTGATGCTCGGCGTGACCTTCCACATGACGACCGACATCGCCTCGGTGCCGCTGCTGTGGGTGATCCCGCTGGCCCTGTACTTGCTCACGTTCATCATCGCCTTCGCCAAGCTGCCCGAGTGGTTCCGCCCGCTCATCGGCAACCTCAGTCCGGTGCTGTCGCTGCTGCTGGTGTTCGTGCTGATCTCCGGGGCGATGGCCAAGCTGCCGTTCTACTCGCTGGTCATCCACCTCGTCGTCTACTTCTTCACCGCGTTGCTGATGCACAGCGAGCTGGCCCGCGCCCGGCCGAACCCGAAGTACCTGACCGAGTACTTCCTGTGGATTTCCGTCGGCGGCGTCCTCGGCGGGATTTTCAACGCCCTGGTCGCCCCGATGGTCTTCACGTCCGACTTCGAGTACCCCATCGCCATCGCGCTCGGCTGTATGCTCGTGCCGGTCCTGATCGCGCCGACCCGACCGCCGACGCTGACCGCCCGCCGTCTCGGGTTCGCGCTCGACCTGGTCGTCCCCGCGCTGATGGTCGCGCTGATCTGCGGCATCTTCTACATTGCCACCCGGGCGTCGTGGTTCGCCCCGGCGCTGACCTGGACCGCCGATCACGTGACGGGCGTGGCGAACCGCCTCGGCGTCCGGTACGTCATGACCCGCGAGACGCTCACGCTCCTGCCGCTCTACGCGTTGCCGTGCATGTTGTGCTTCTTCTTCATCGACCGGCCGCTCCGGTTCGGCCTGTGCGTCGCCGCCGTGCTGGGCACCAACCTGTACCGCAACCACTCCGGCGAGCAGGCCGAACCGGGCGTGCGCAAGGGGGTCGAGCACTCGGTGCGGAGCTACTTCGGCATCATGAAAGTCGAGTCCTACGACGAGGCCTACCGCCCGTTCTACTTCCCCTGGAGCGACCCCGCCGAACCGGTCGGTGCGGACGGCACCGCAGACGTTTACCTCTACATGCACAAGCAGCCGTTCCGCAAGCTCCTGCACGGTACGACCCTGCACGGCGTGCAGGCCGTCGGCAGTTGGACGGTCCCCGTGCGGGACGACCTGCAAGCCCTCGCCGCGGCGAGCCCGTGGGGCGCGCTCGCCGTCGCCGGGATGCAGAAGTCGTTCGACTTCAGCCAGGAGCCGTTGACGTACTACCACCGCACCGGCCCGGTCGGCGCGATCGTCCACCGCTTCCGCGAACTCGACCCGCTCGGCCCCATCGGCATGGTCGGCCTCGGCACCGGGTCGGTGTCGTGCTACGCCCTGCCGGGCCAGAAATTGACGTACTACGAGATCGACCGGTACGTCGTGGACATGATGGAGAAGGGCGACAAGTTCACCTACGTGAACGACGCCAAGAAGCGCGGGGCGGTCGTCAACATCGTCCTGGGCGACGCCCGGTTGCAACTCGAACCGACCGCCGATCGGTACGGCCTGTTGCTGATCGACGCCTTCAGTTCGGACTCGATCCCGATCCACTTGATCACCAAGCAGGCCGTCGAGCTGTACAAGTCGCGGCTGACCGAGCACGGCCTGCTCGCGCTGCACATCTCGAACCGGTACATCGACCTCGAACCGGTCGTCGCCCGGTTGGCCGAAGCGACCGGCCTGAAGTGCCGCCTGTTCAGCGACAACGACGAGGATTACTCGGGCAAGACGCGGTCGTCGTGGGTGCTGCTGGCCAAGACCGACGCCGACCTCGGCGACGCGGTGACCGGCACGGCGGGGGACGAGCGGTACGGGGCGGTCGCCGGCCCGATGGGCTACCACCTGTTCGACAACGGCCAGGCCGGGGTCCACAAGTTCCCCTGGCGCGAGCTGCCGGTCGTGCCCGAAGTGAAGGTCTGGACGGACGACTACTCGGACGTGCTGTGCGTCATCCGCATGGACGAAATCCGCTGGCTCCGCCGGAAGTTCGGGCTGCCGGTGCCGAAGGAACGCGGCGAGTGACCGACGTGCTCATCCTCGGGGCGAGCGCCCGCGCGGCGATCCATTCCGCCCGCCGCGCCGGCCTGACCCCGCACGCCGCCGACCTGTTCGCCGACCGGGACGCCACGGCCTACGCGACCGTGCACAAGTGCGACCTCGCCGACTACCCCGACGGCCTCGAACGCCTGGCCGACACCTTCCCGCCGATGCCATGGATGTACACCGGCGGCCTCGAAAACCACCCCGACCTCGTGGACCGCATCGCGGCGAAGCGGCCACTGTGGGGGAACTGTTCGGGGGTACTTCGGCGGGTTCGCGGCAAGGGTGGGTTGACACTGCTGACCGCCGACATGGACTACCCGCCCGTCCCGCATTTTGAGACCGACGAGGATGGCGACCCGAGAATGGTTTGGCTGAGGAAATCCTACGGCAGTTCTGGCGGCCTTGGTGTGTCGTGGGCGACCGACTTGGCTCCGCGAATCGGTACGTACTTGCAAGAGTTCGTTGCCGGCCCAAACATGTCCGTCGCCGTGCAAAGTTTCGGACGGGCCGACACAGTCTTAGGCCTCACGGAACAACTCGTGAGCACGGATTGGCTACACGCGAAGCCGTTCCAGTACGCCGGCAGCATCGGGCGTTTGCCGCCCGACGACGGGTTAATCGCGAAGGTCGAATATCTGGTGGCACTCGTCACGAACTCCGCCTCGTTGCGGAACTCCTGGGGCCTCGATATCGTCGTGCGCTACGGCGAGCCGATCCTGATCGAGATCAACCCCCGGTACACCGCGTCGATGGAGGTGCTCGAACACGCGACCGGCCGCAGTGTCCTCGACTGCGTGCAACGCCGCGAGCCGATCCCCGGCGTCGTCGGCAAGGCGGTCTACTACGCCCCGCACGCGCTGCGCTTCCCCGAGGTCGCGGCGATTGAGCACGCCATCGAAGTCGCCGCCGACCCGTGGGCGTTGCCGGAGTACGCCGACATCCCGGCCGTCGGCAGCGTCATCGACGCGGGGCAGCCGGTCCTGAGCTTCTTCGAGCGAGCCGCCGACGCGGAGGCGTGCCGCGCCGCGCTGAAGCGTCGCGCGGCGGAACTCGACGCCCTGTTCGCCCGGCACCGCGTGGAGGTTGCGTCATGACGATGAACGAGCGGGCCGAACGGCTCGTCCTGGCGATACTCGACGACGCGGACGCACTGCGAATCCGGCGGCACCCCGGCGTGGTCGATGTGCTCGATTGCGGCGTCGAAGTCCGCGGCGGGCTGGCGGCGGGGCTGCTGCTGGCGCG
>JANYHV010000179.1 GCA_025362195.1 Fimbriiglobus sp.
GGCAAACCGTCCTCGACGAGTGGCCGAAAATCCGCGACCTCCTCGACACCGGCCGCCCCGCCCCGCTGGGCCTCGTCACCGTCGCGTCGTTCGACCCCCGGCAACTCGTCAAGAACCACCAAGTCCTCGCCCACGGCTACACCCTCAGCCCCGACGGCAACCTCGTCGCCCTGCACGTCTACGACCCCAACTACCCCGACGACGACACGACGACGCTGACCCTCCGCCTCGACGACCCGGACGCCGCCGTGCCGGTCGCCCACAGTTGCGAAGGCGAAACCGTCCGCGGCCTCTTCCTCTCCGGATACGCCCGCCCCCCCGAACCGCCGGCGTGGTAAGATGGCGGCGCGTCTCACGCGCGACTCGGGGTGCTGACCATGCTGACCTTCACGATTTTGATCTCACTGTCCACTTTGGCCGCGATGAACTACGGGATCTGGAAGCCGCCCACCAAGCGGGACGAGTTCACAATGTTGGAATTGCTGCTAGCCGTCACTATGCCAATCGGCATTATCTGTAGCGGGCTGTTCAGTATGTGTAGTGGGCTGTTCGGTTGGGTTTTTTTGATTCAATTTTCGACCTCCCTGCTCGGTCTAATCGGATTGGTGATACCCCGACACGGCCGGCGGGTGGCTAGTGGGATTACGGTCTCCGCGTGCGTACTGGGTTGGGGAATGCTAGCTTGGACAGTATCGGAACACCACCACAAAATTGATGAAATTCGCAATGAATACACGATTGTATCCATCGAAAATCGCTTGCCGACCCCGTCACCCACTCCTGACTGGTCTGAGTCTGGAGTGGACGCGGCAGAGAAAATTATTGGCAAGCCTAATGACAACGCTTCGCAAGCTGAGCAGTTAGAACTTTTGCACAGTGACCACGTCAAAGATTTCAGTTCAACCCCTGGATTTGGCGTCGGGCGAATGCCAAGGAGTCAACTGATCCTTGAGGAATTTCGTCGATCTAAGGACTACCCTGAGCCGATCCCTCAGCCGGGCACCCTTCGCGACGAAATCGAACCCACCGGCGACGCCTGGCCGGACGCCAAGGTGCGCGACTTCTTCGGCTTCCACGTCGGCAGCATTGGGAACTTCGCCAACTTCAAACGTTTCGGTTACTTCATCAACCGCCGCAAGGTCGCCGGCTTCGCCCCGCACGCCTTCGAGAGCGAGCCGAAGCCGCAGGTGCCCTACACGCTCGAGCGGCTCGAACTCGTGGGGCTAGTCCGCAACCCGGAGCCGGCGGTGTACGTCAGCGAGTTCCTGCCGCGGATGACCGAACTCGACGCCGTAGCCACGCGACCGGCCGACAGCTTCGAGGCGGCAGGGCTGAAGCGGCTCGCGGCGGGCGAAGACCTCGTCGCCAACGCGGTCGGCTCGAAGGTGCGGCTACTCGGGGCGATCCGCAACATGACGACGTGTGTAAAGTGCCACGGCGGACAGCGCGGCGACTTGCTCGGGGCGTTTTCGTACCGCCTCGCCGAGACGAAGTGAGAGTTCTGTCTTTGGCGTGGTAGGATGGCGGCACTCCCGAGGGCCGAGACATGTTCACGTTCTGCGTCGTCCTGTCGTTGTGGCTGCTCGCCGGGCCGAACATCCTGATCTGGCGGCACTGGGGCCGGCTCCACGTCCCGTTGCCGATCTCGGCGAAGTACGGGCGACCGGCTGCGTGTTTACTGTCCTTCGTTGTCGTGCTGTTCCCGTGGTACCGGGTGGCCGTGATCTCGCACGAGTACGACGCGCGGGTGGACGAACTTCGCGCGTCGCACCCGTTCGTCTCGATGGAGGAGCGGTTGCCAATCCCTCGGACAAGTGCGGGTGACAACTTGGGGCAAGTCGCAGATACCGAGTACTACTTGCAGGGTGACCGGGAGTTGTTCGACTACTCGAAGGACTTCGCGGAACTTCACACGAGCCACGTCAGGACTTTCTCAATGATTCCCGGCGTCGGACAAATCCGGATGCGCCACCACATCAACAAAGCGGCAACACTCTCCGAGCCGATCCCTCAACCCGGCGTCCGTCGCGACGACTTCGATCTCTCCGGCGACGCGCTGCCGGATGCCAATGTCCGCGACTTGTTCGGCTTCCATGCGGGCAGTGTCGGGAACTTCGTCAACATCAAGGGCTTCGGGTACCTGAAGAGCCGCCGCGAGGTCGCCGGGTTCGCGCCGCACGCCTTCCAGTACCTGCCGGAGCCGAAACCGCAGTACACGCTTGAGCGCCTCGAACTGGTCGGCCTCGTTCGCAACCCGGAGCCGGCCGTCTACGTCAGCGAGTTCCTGCCGCGGATGGTCGAACTCGAAACGATGGCCACGCGGCCGGCGGACGGGTTCGAGGCGGCCGCGCTCAAGAAGCTGGCGGCGGGGGAAGACCTGGTGGCCAACGCGGTCGGGTCGAAGGTGCGGCTGCTCGGGGCGGTCCGCAACATGACCGCTTGCGTGGAGTGCCACGGCGGCCGGCGGGGCGACTTGCTCGGAGCCTTCTCGTACCGCCTTGCCGAGAAGCGGTGAGCGGGATTCAACGCCGACGCAATCCGCGCCCCCGCTGCGGTCAGCGTGGTAAGATGGCGGCGTGACGCACTCTCGCCCCGGAGGGCTGACCATGCTCTTAATCATGATCGTCGCATCGCTACTAGTACTAGTTGGCGTGAACTTTAAGATTTGGAAACCGCCCGGCGAAAAGGGTTCGTTGACACTCATTGAATTACTCGTCGTGATTGCAATCCTCTCGTTGTTGTGCGGCCTACTACCGACGCCGACACTGATCTTGCAAGTCGTGGCATCTGCCTTCGGAACGGTCGGCCTCGTGATCCCCCGCTACGGTCGCCAAGTCGCCAGCGTGATTTCAATCTCGGCGTGCGTCATTTCGTGGGGAATGATAGCTTCCAAGGCTTCGCACTATCACCGGGAAGTCGATGAGTTACGAGAGGCGACCCCGTTCGTCTCACTCGAAGCACGCTTGCCGATTGCGAAAACGACGGATGCTGTACCGGACTCACAAATCGATGCGGTCGAGACCCGGGTTGGTTTTGAGCACGGCCCGAGTCGTTGGAACTTTGAGTACCTCCACAGTGAACGGATCAAAGACTTCGTCAGGACACCCGGGTTCGGCGTCGGTCGTATGGTTTCGTCCACACACACCGTCGATTCGATTCGCCGCGCAATTCGACTGCCCGAGCCGATCCCCCAACCCGGCATCCTGCGGGATGAGATCGAGCCGTCGGGCGACGCGGTGCCGGACGCGAAGGTGCGGGAGTTCTTCGGGTTCCATGCGGACAGCATCGGGAGTTTCGTGAACTCGAAGGGGTTCGGCTATTTCAAGAGTCGCCACGAAGTCGCGGGCTTCGCGCCGCACGCCTTCGAGCGGGAGCCGAAGCCGGCGGTGCCGTACATGCTCGAACGCCTCGAACTCGTGGGGCTGGTGCGGAACTCCGAACCGGCGGTGTACGTGAGCGAGTTCCTGCCGCGGATGGTCGAACTCGGGTCGGTAGCCTCGCGGCCGGCGGATGGGTTCGAGGCGGCGGGGCTGAGGCGGCTGGCGGCGGGGGAGGACCTGGTGGCGAACGCGGTCGGGTCGAAGGTGCGGCTACTCGGGGCGATCCGCAACATGACCGCTTGCGTGGAGTGCCACGGCGGCCGGCGGGGCGACTTGCTCGGGGCTTTTTCGTACCGCCTTGCCGAGGCGAAGTGATGCCGCCGGTCGTCGTCATCAACGCGGTCGGCCTCACGGTGCGGCTGCTGG
>JANYHV010000208.1 GCA_025362195.1 Fimbriiglobus sp.
GACCGCGACGACGACCGCCTTCGACCCCTTCGCCAGCGCGGCCAGCGACACCGCCCGCCCGCCGACGGCCGTCGCCGTCAAATCCGGCACGAGCCGGCCGACCCCGACCGCCGCCGCCGGCACGACCCGCGGAGCCTCCCGGTCCCCGGCGAACGCGACTGTTGGGAGTAGGAGTAAAAAAATCACGGCACGCATCAGATACCCCCACCCCACGGCGAACCCAAACCATCATGCCACACCAGATCGAAGCAACCGCAGGTCGGTCACTGGTAAAGAGTACCGCTCAGCAGGGTCGCCGGTTTCTCCGTCTTCGCCAGATGCGACCGCCCGACGGGAGTACACAAATAATTGCTTCTGGACTCTGGACATGGCCACATTTACGCGTTAGGATGAGCACTTGTCCTCGGGCCGCAGAGCGTTTTGACCGGTAGGCCGTGTGCCTGGGCGGAACACCGAGTGCAGCCCTGACTTGCACTCCGATTCGACAAAGGAGATGATGATGACGACGATTCGCCCCCGCCTGTTGCTCAGCGCACTGGCGACAGTTTTGACATTGTTGACGCCGGGACTGGCCTCGGCCGGGTTCCGCTCCGGCTTCGACACGAACACCCTGGCTGCCAACGACGACTTGTCCACCGGCGCGAATGCCCTGGGCTTCACGGCCAACTTCTTCGGGACCAACTACACGACCGCCTTTGTGAACAACAACGGCAACTTGACGTTCACCGGCCCTCTTGGCACGTTCACGCCGTTCGGCTTGACGACCAACACTGCGACGCCGATCATCGCGCCCTTCTTCGCGGACGTGGACACCCGCCCGGCGGCGTCGGGTAAGACGAAGTACGGCACCGGGACGGTCGATGGCTTCAACGCCTTCGGCGCGACCTGGGGTGGCGTTGCCGGATTCGGTGTCTCGACCAGTCTTTTAGATTCATTCCAGGTCGTGCTTTCCGACCGATCGGACACGGGGGCGGGCAACTTCGACATTGAATTCAACTACACCTCGATCCAGTGGGATACGGGTTCCGCGAGCGGCGGGCAATCGGCTCGTGCCGGCTTCTCGGCCGGGACGGGTGCCCCCGGCTCGTTCTTCGAGCTGACCGGCTCCGGAGTGAACAACGCATTCAAGAACGGCGGCCCGAACAGTCTGCCCGCGAATTCGCTGAACAGTGAAATCGCCGGCCGGTACCTGTTCAACGTGCGGAGTGGGGAAGTCGTTCCGCCGGTGGTCGTCCCGGTTCCGGCCGGGCTGATGATCGGTCTCCTGGGCGGGGCCGGGTTGTTCGGCTTCCGCCGGACCCGCCGAGCCTAACCGCCCGCCGACGATTCGCAGTCATCCCGTCGCCGCAGGCCAACGCCCGCGGCGATTTTCGTTGAACGAAGGCGATCAGGGTTTGAGTGCCTTCACGGCGAGGTCCTGGAAGGTCTGGCGGTAGACGGAGGCGTCGCCGTTGGGGACGCCGGTGCGCTGGATCAGGAGGATCAGGAAGAGGTCTTGCTTGGGGTCGGCCCAGCTCTGCGTGGCGAACGCGCCGCCGTGGCCGAACGTCCCCGGACTCAGCATCGCCGTCACGCCCTTCGGCTCTTTGACGACGGCGAAGCCGAAGCCGTAGGACATGCCGTCGGTGAACCCGGTCTTGATGTCGCCGGTCTGGGTGCGGGTCATTTCGGCCAGCGTCTTCTCGCCGATCACGCGGCGGCCGCCGAGTTCGCCGCCGTTGAGCAGGCACTGGTACAGCATCGCCAGGTCGGGGCCGGTCGAGCAGAGGCCGCCGGCGGGGATGGGGTGTTTCGAGTGCTCGTACACGGTCAGGAAGTTGGCCGACCCGACGGCGAGCTTGCCGTCCTTGACACCGTAGGTCAGCGCAAGCCGCTTCTGCTGGTCGGCCGTCGGCGCGAAGGTCGTGTCGGTCATCCCGAGCGGGCCGAACAGGCGGGCCTGCAAAAAGCCCTCGTAGGAGACGCCGCCGACCACTTCGACGATGCGGCCGAGGGTGTCGATGCCGGCGTTGCAATAGCTCCACTTGCTGCCCGGCTCGAAGTCGAGCGGCTGCTGCGAAATCACGAGGGTGGTGTCGGCCAGGGTGCGGTGCCGCCGGCCGTACACGTCGCCCAGCCCGGCCGGG
>JANYHV010000244.1 GCA_025362195.1 Fimbriiglobus sp.
GCCGAGGCCGACCGCACCGGCCACCAGCAAGATTTTCTTGAGCTTCATCAAAGGAACCCCTCGTTGCGTGTGTTTCGCCGCGTGTCGCCCGTACCGTGCGGGCCGATTCGTGCGGCGTACAACGAGCATTCGCCGGGCCGGCGCCGGGATTTACCGCGCGGGAGGAAATTGTGGAAGAATTGCCGCGGCCGGATTTTGTTCGACGGCGGAAGCCGCCGACGCGAGGAGTGACAGTAGGCAAGACGCTTGACGGACCTCTCCGCGTCCCTGATAATGCGACTGGATTCAGGGACGCACCCTCACGCGGCGCAACCTAAACAACCAGTTCGACAGCCGGAGGGCGGTCCATGCATCGGCGGTCATTCCTCGCGGCGGGCGCGGCTATCATGGTTTTGGTGGTGTGCGGGAAGGTTCCACCTGCAACTCGACAAGTCCGGCGTTCGGAGGGGCTGGGGTTGGTTCAGCGTAAAGCGTTCGACGTGTTCGCCGACTACCACCAATTCTACCTGTTCGACCCAGGTGCGGACTTCCGCATCCCCGACACGTACACAGCTGAAGATTGTCTGCGGCGGGTGAAGACCGGGCCACACACGCTCGTCATCCAACCCGAGCGAAACATGACCGTGCCCGTCGCAGTGGAAATCTACGATCACGACCCAGGGTTCGACCCCGCCGCTTGGGACCACATCGCCGAGGCCAGCCTGCACCTGCCCACCGGTCAACTGACGGTCAACGAATGCATCGGGCTGTTGTCGGTCGGGTTCGAGGTGCCGCCGGGGTGGTACCGGGTGCGGTCCCTGGGCGGCGGGTTCGGCACCATCGATCGGTTCGGCCTCGAGGGTGGTGACCACTACCTGGCGGTGCTGTGGCCGGCCCCGCCCGCCGATGTCCGCGTCGTCAAGCAGTGGGTGCCGGCGGATTAGACATGCCGCCCTATCCGCTTCACCTGACGGCCGCTCAAAACTGCGTCCGGTGATGAGCCGGGTCGTTCGGCCGCGGAGCGGCAAAAGACATCGGAGGGAGCCGTCACCGTGGGCAACCGGTTCGTACACTTCGGGCTGCTTTTGGCCGCGTCGTGGGTCGCTATGACGGTGTCCCACGAGGTCGGCCACATCGTCGGCGGCTGGGCCGGTGGCGGGACGCTGACGGACTTCGACCTCGCCCCCTGGCGGCTCCCGTACAGCGTCCACACCCCCGACCCGAACCCCCGACTCACGCTGTGGGCCGGCCCCCTGCTCGGCGTCGCCGTGCCCGTCGCCGCCGCCCTGGCCGTCCGGCGGCGCGGGCCGAGGTTCGTCGCCGACTTCTGCCTGATCGCCAACGGCACCTACCTCGCGCTCGGGTGGGCGACCGGCGACCCCCTCCTCGACACGCCCAAGATGCTCGCGGCCGGCACGTCCCCCGCCCTGATCGCGGCGTACTGCGCCGTTACCATCGGCGTCGGCTACGCCAGGTTCCGCGCCGACTGCGTCGCCGTCCTCACCCCGCGCAGCCCGTAGAGTGATCGCGGCGGACTCGCCACACCGGACCCCGGGGCCGTGGTGTCACCGCCGGACGGTAGGCAAGACGCTTGACAGAACTCCCGCATGCCGGATACTGCGGTAGCATCAGGGACGCGACCCTAAGCAGCGCATCCTAACAATCCGTACGTCGTAGAAGCCCCGGGCTGAAGCGATTCGCCGTTGGATCGAGAACACATCATCCACGAAATATAGTGCACTGCTGATGCCGGTGTTGTACTTGTATGGGTCAGCTTGATGTCTGTTCAACGCGGTGCAGGCGAAGCCTTGCCGTAAGACCTACGGGGTCGTCGCCGTATCGACCGCCGCCCCGTAGGCCTGGTACTCGGTAAGCAGTTGACCCAGGCCGTTTTAGCCCCCCTATCACCGGGGGCACGCTACCACTATTGGCGTGTGAACGCTCCAAGGCTCCCGATAACAGCGGCGTAGTCCTCATCAACTACCCGCCTCACGGACTGAAGTCGATCTCGTAGTCGCCAAGTTTGTGTTTGAGTTTCGCCCGACACACCTTGTAGCCTTCGTCAGTCCCGACGTAAAACCAAAAAGGATCGTTACCGTACGGTAGTGGAATGACGTACCTCTTGCCCGCTTCGAGTGTCTGGCGGTGAAATGCCATCGGCAGAACTTCAGTGCCGTCGGCGTTGGTAAATGTCACAATGAAGTGACCAAACAATCTCCTGTCCGGCACGTAACTGATGTGCGAGTCGGCAAACTCGATGGTGACGACACCGCTCTGCTTGTGCAATTTAGCATCACTGCTTTGTGCGACGACGTACAACCCATCGGAAATCTCGGCAGCACTACTGTGGAGCACGATGTCCGTGGTAACACTCCCGGAACAACTTAACACCAAAGCGAAAATTACTATAGCTGGTAAGTATCGCAAAAGAGGTGTCCTATACCGCAATGAAAAATTAAATGTCACAGGCAGTTATTAAGTTATCGAAACAAAATAAATATAGAATTTACAAAACTGTTAACTTCTAATGGTATAGCGCCGTTCGCGCTTCTGTCGGTGCGAATCGAGTTTCCGAATGGTGGCGATACCGACAGCGGCACTGACGGATGCAGTCAAATTTTTACGGATCTAGGTTAGTCCTTGAGGCTGACGCGAGGTCAGACGCCGAACCAGTCACAGCAACCGACCACGAGGGCCAGAGGCCGTTACCAGGTTGATCGCCCGAGTCACCCCGCCGCCCGCTCTAATCGATCACGACGCGGCCGCTGAGCCAGAAGGAGCCGGACAGGATGCCGCCGACTCTGGGGGCGCGGTCGAGCAGGGACACGTCGATGACGGCGTCGTAGGTGCCGCCGACGGTCTGGACCAGGGCCGTGACGAACGGCTGCTTGGTGAACGCGTTGGTCCGCCGCTCCGAACTCAGGACGCGGCCGTTCAGGATCACCCGGGCCTCGGGCAGGCTGGTTTCCCCGCCGTCCGGGTGGAACAGGCCGCTCGGGATGAACGACTCGGCCGCCATCCGCGGGCCGTCCGCCCCCTCGGACTTCTGGGCCGCGTCGAAGTCGGCCTCGGTGTCGTAGGCCTCGACCTCGTGGGCGAACGCGGCGATCTGCATCGGCACGGTCACCGGCAGGTCGAGCGGGGCCAGGCGGGCGAACTCCGGGGAATCGACGACCATCGGGTAGACGCCCTGCACGTCCGGCGTGTCCGCGTCGTCCGACTCGCCGGCCGGGTCGGCCCAGGCGTAGAACCCGCCGTCGAACGGCCCGGCGTCCGCCGCCCGGACGCGGTGGGCCAGCCGGACGATCACCCGGGACTGCCCGGCGAAGTGCGGGCTGATGCCGGTGAACTCGTTGTCCGCGTTGACCTGGAGCCAAAGCTCCGCCCCGCTGGGGTCGTGCCAGTGGAAGTACGTCCCGCCGTCGAACCCGACGGGCTGAGCGAGCGGCCCGATCGCCTCGGCGAGCTGGAGCAACTCGTCCTCCCCGTCCACGGCCATGCCAAGAGTGGAGAAGTGGCTGGGCATCGATTCGCTCTGGGGTACCGGGTGTGGGGTATGGGGTGTGGTCAGATGTAGCACCGGATTAGGCGGACCCGAGTCCGTCAGCCCTACGCCCAAGTAGGATCGGCAGGGCCGCCACGAAGACCATTTTTTGCTCTTCGAGCACCCCGTACCGCATGGTTAAAGGGGGCACTACCCCGAGTCGCACCTGACCATCTTCGGCGAGCAAATCGGTGAGGGGGTCGCCGAACTGCGGGTACAACTGAAGCCGGCGGTCGAATTCCTTCAAGGCGGCCAAGAATTCCTCGCTATCGCCTCGCGCTTTCGCGATGGCCGCCAGTTCGACAAGCCGCTGCTGGACCCGGCCCGAGTACGCGACGCGGTACGTCACCAACTCGTCAACAGTCACGACCCACGCGCCGCGGCCTCGACCTCGGCGATGAACTGATCCAGCGTCTTGCCACCGGTGGCCCGAATTTCGCGGACCCCGTCGAGGTACTCGCCCATGTCGAACGTCTGCTTGGCCCACGCCAGCAGGTCGGGGTGCACGGGAACCGGGGCCGGGACCCAGGTCGGCGGTTGGTCGTCGGGAGTGGGAGTCATCGGCCTTCTCCTGTCGCGGCGGGCACGAATCGAATTCCACGAGCGAACGTCTCCAAACCGCAGCGACCCACGCCTAACTTCTGCGATACCCCATACCCGACACCCCATACCCGGATCGCGTCAGCGATAATCAACAGACGGGGCCGGCTCCCAGGACGAGTCGTAGGGCACGTCGGCCACCAGGTCGTTCTCGCCGTCGTCCTTGAACACGTGCAGGACGCGCGCCCGGCACAACTCGGCGTACTGGGTCTCGTCGAACCCGGTCTCCCGCCGGCGGGTGGTCCGCGGCACGTCCGGCTGGCACTCGTGGATGATCGTCCGGACCCGCGGAATTAGCCGGAACAGGTGGTCCTCGGCCCGCCGCCGGCCGTCGTGCTTGTCGTAAATCTCGAACAGCGCCCGGACGACCCGCTCGACCGCCCGGGACGGAACGCCGTCGTCCACGATCACCTCGTCGATCTCGACGGCCCGGAGCATGGCGTGGAACTGCTGGCGGACGCGGGGCCGGAAGACGACGGCGTACCACGGCCCGACCCGGCGGGCGGACGGCAGCCCGTCGGCCCGGCGCGGCGGCTCCTCGTAGGTCAGCGCCCCGGCGTGCCACCAGTGCGGGGCGAGGCGGTAGTACCCGCCCTTGCGCTTCTTCTGGCCGTAGGCCCGGCGGAGCATCGTCCGCAGCCCGCGGTACGCCCGGCGGCGGAGTTGCAACCCGTCCCGGCGGGCGAGGCGGTCGATCACGTCCGGGTTGTCGAGGTCGCGCAGACTGACCTTCAACGGCCACGTCGGCTGGAACTCGAACGCCTCGGACTCGTCCGGCGGGACCACGACGACGGCCACGTCGCCCGGCCGCCGGCGGTCGCCCTTGCCGCGGATCCGCCAGCCCCGGGCGGCCAACAGGCGACTGCCCTTGAGCGAGGCGACGGGCAGCGCCGTCGTCCAGTGCAGGGTCAACGGCGTGCGGTTGGCCGGGTCGGCGGCGCGGAGCTTCCAGAGGGTGAACGCGGCGACGACCACGAACCCGGGGACCATCCACGCCGTACTGGCCCCGATCAGGTCGGTCATCAACATGGGGTCGGCCTTGTCCGGCATCGTCAAAAGCCGCCCGCCGCACGCGCTCAGCAGCAGGTTGCCGACGAGCAGCGCGGCCAGGGCGCACAGGCCGGCGACGATGCGCTGCTGGGGGACCGAGTAGACCGGCCGGCCGGGCCGGGACCGCCACAGGACCGCTTGCGTGTCCGCCGGGCTGACGGCCGCGACGCCCAGGGCCAGGACCGCCACCGCCCCGCACAGGCCGACGACCGCGACGACGGGGACGAGGTTGGCGAGCACGATGACGACCGCAATATACCCGAAGAAGACGAGCAGTTCGCCGGCCCGCCGCTCCTGGGTCTTGCGGCCGCCGGGGTGGACGTGCCGGTCGATGAGCGTGAACGTGAGGAACAGCGTGCCCATCAAGACGACGAGCAGGGCCGTCCAGAGCAGCGACAACAGCACCAGGTAGACGACGTAAGAGGTGTTCACGCCGAGGTCACGCCAGCCCTGCGGGCAGAGCCACCAGACCGACCCGGCCAGTGCCGTCCAGGCGAGCAACCCGAGGAGCACCATCCACGCCCCGGACGGGGTCCGCGGGGGCAGCGGCGGGGTGCCGCGGAAATCGACGCCGTAGTTGCCGCGGACGTGCTCGAACAGGCGGACGAGCCGGCGGCGGGCGAACCCCGACCCGGGCCACGGGCGGTTCTTGTTGCGGGCGAAGGCCAGGGCCACGGCCGACACGAGCGCCGACGCGGCCAGGCCGTCGTGGACGTCGTTCTGCGTCAGCCGGCCGACGAGTTCGAGCGCGACGACGAGGGCGGCGGCGATGAAGCCGACGAAGTACCGCCCGGACGGCACGAGCCGGGACAGGCGGGGGAACGCGAACTCGAGCAATCTCATGCCGTACTCTCGACGCGGCGGCGGGGCGACACCAATTCTATCACCGGATCGGCAGAAAACGCCGCCGGCCCGGTGGAAATCCCCGCGAACGCCCGGCCGCGTCCCCCCGCCGGGCCATCGACCGCCCGGGTCAATTCGTGGCGGGGGCCGCAGCGAGTCGCCGCAGGCCCTCGGCGACGCTCACCGCGGGGGCGTACCCCAGGTCGCGGCGGGCGGCGGCGATGTCGTACCAGTGCGACGTACTCAACTGCCCGGCCACGAAGCGGGTCAGCGGCGGCTCGGCCGTGCGGCCCGTTAAGCGGTACGCCGTTTCGAGGACCGCCCCGGCGAACTTCGCGGCCCAGACGGGGACCGTGCGGGTCACCGGCGGCAAGCCGTGAATTGCCAGCACGCGGTTGAGAAAGTCCCAGAGTTCGACCGGCTCGCCGTTGGTGATGAAGTACGCCCGGCCCGCACAGGCCGCGACGGGGGCCAGGCGGTCGAGCGCGAGAACGTGGGCGTCGGCGGCGTTTTCGACGTAGGTCACATCGACGATCACCGGCCGCGACCCGATGCGGCGCAACTTGCCGGCGCGGACTTTGGCGAGCACGCGGGGGATGAGGTGCGGGTCGCCAGGCCCCCAGATTAGGTGCGGCCGCAGGGCGACCGTCGAGAGCGTCGGGCCGTCGGCCGCGAGGACGGCCTGCTCCGCGACCGCCTTCGTCGCCGGGTACGGGGCGTCGAAGTGCGCCGGGTACGGGGCCGCCTCGGTGACGCCGTCGAGCGACGATCCGCCGTGGACCACGCTCGGCGTCGAGGTGTAAACGAGCCGCGGCACCCCGACCCGGCGGCACGCCTCGATGACGCTCTGCGTGCCCAGCACGTTGACGCGGTGGAACTCCGCGAACGGCCCCCAGACCCCGGCCTTCGCGGCAACGTGGATCACGGCGTCACAGCCGTCGGCGGCGCGGGCGACGGCGGCGGTGTCGGTCAAGTCGGCGGCGACGTGCGCCACCCCCAGACGGGCGTGCCAGTCCGTCGCCGTCCGGCTCAGTGCGGCGACGGCATCGCCACGCCCGACCAGTTTGCGGACAATCGCCCCGCCGAGAAAGCCGCCGCCGCCGGTAACGAGGACTTTCACGCCCGCCCGCCGTTCCAGGTGAGGCCGAGTACCTTGTCGGCCCAGACGGCGAGTTTCTCGCGGGCTATCTTCGAGTTGTGCCGCACGTCCATTGGGAAGCCGGGGTGGATGAGGTGCGTGACAACGCTTTCGTCGTACGGAATGCCGGCGGTGCCGCCTTCGAGCGGGTCGTCGAGGACGCCGGGGCAAGTCCAAGAGTCGGTCGCCGGGTCCAGTTCCACGCACAACACCGGATACGTCACGCCGCCACGGGTGACGCCGACGAGCGCGGTGCGGAAGACACCGGGCAGTTCGTTGAACACCGGCTCGACTTGGTCGGTGAACAGCGTTCCCGTCGGGGTCTCGACGCGGTGCGACTTGCGGCCGCAGAACCAGAGGCGGCCCGACTCGTCGAGGTAGCCCACGTCGCCCATGCGGTGCAGGACTTCGCCGGTCGCGGGGTCGTGGATATTGGCCAACGCCGTCGCGTCGGAGTTGCGGAAATACTCACGGGTCACGACCGGGCCGCGCACGACGAACTCTCCGACGACCCCGGCCGGTAACGCAAGCGCTTCGCTCCAAGTGGCGATGGCGTCGTCTGTGATGGCGATGACCGCGACTTGCACGCCGGGGTGCGGCCGGCCGACGCAGACGCCTTTCCCGGTCCGCGTGAGCGCCGCCGTCTCGCCCAAAATCTCGCGGGTGCCGATGTTGCTCACCGGCAAGCACTCGGTCGCGCCGTAGGGGGTGAAGATCTCGACGCCCGGCGGCAACTTCGCCTGCAAGGCTTCCAGCGCGTCGAGCCGCGCCGGGGCACCGGCGGAGATCACGCGGCGCAGGGTTGAGAGGGCGTCCACGCCGCCGGGGTGCTGGCCGAGCCGGCGGACGACCGCGGGGGAGCCGAACAGGTTCGTCACGCGGTACTGACGCATCTGCGCGAACGCCTTCGCCGGGTCGATCGTCGCCGGGCGGCTCGGGTTCATGTCTGGGATGACGCAGGTCATGCCGAGGGCCGGGCCGAAGAGCGCGAACAGCGGGAAGGTACACAAATCGAC
>JANYHV010000245.1 GCA_025362195.1 Fimbriiglobus sp.
GTTCGACCGCAATTGTTGTTGGCGGAGCAGCGTTTACCTCAGACGCCGTTTTCGGCCGGCTTACCGGTGGCAATGTTCGACGGCAGCGTCCGCACGATTCGCCCCGGCGTCGCCGAGTCGGCCTTCTGGGCTGCGGTAACACCCGCCGCCGGCGACAGTGGCGACCTCGACTAACCCGCGAAAGACTGCGACCGTAGTTTCACCCCACCGATGCCAACACACCGGCCCGCGACTCTTCAAATCGCGGGCCGACTCTCTTCAATGGATCAACATCGATTCTCGACAAATTCGGTGCAATCCGGAGAATCGTATTCCCCACTTAGCCGGCAGATTTGTTAATATCCACACCACTCTCGGGGCTGCCTTGGCCCCAACGTTGTGGAGTGATGCGATGCGCATTTTCGTGACGCTGACGCTGGTGCTGGGAATTGTGGGTGTGACGGCAACCGCCGGTTCGGCACAAATCGTCATCCTGAACCCGCTCGTGGTGATCCCGGCGCAACCCGGCACGGTCGGCCCGCCCGCCAGGCCGGAACTTCCCGTACGAGTCCGGCCTGAAGGCGAAGTGTTCATCGGCAAAAGCCAGCTCAACTGGCGGGTCGCCCTGACGATCGGCACGCTCGACGCCGACGGGAGTTTCACGGCATCGCCCGACTCGAAAGTCGTTGTCGTCGCGATCCCGATACCGACTGGACCCAACGGCTTTCGATGGAGAAGTCCGGGGACTTTACCCGTCCACCCGGTCCCGCCCAATCTTTGCGTGTGTCAGGCGGAGTTGCAATTCTGCGTCGGGGGTCTCGTGTGGCTGCCCCAGTTGTCGATGAACTCGTGGGAACAGATCGGGGTGTCCGTGCTGAAGATTTCACCCAAGGTCGTCGATTTCACACTGAAAAGGTTAGCCGGGTGCGCGCTCTTCCACGCCCAAGGCGGGTCGCGCGCGATTCAGGTCGTGAGGTGAGGATCGCGTCGCCCGGTCGCCCCGAAGCGAGCGCGGTCTGGTCGCATTGACTTTGACGACGGCGGTCTTCGACCCACTCCCGGGGAAAGAAATCATCAATGTCCGGCGGGGGGCGGGGCGAACCGCCGTTGACGGGGGGGGGTTGCGGGCCGACGATGGGGGGGTGCGAACTCCCGCGACCGCTCCGCCCGGCAGGTGCCATGACCGACCGTCCCGTTGACAACGCCCCGTACCTGTCGCACGCCCACGCCGGGCTGACCATCGAAGGCTACAGCCGCGCGGCGGTGCAGAGTTACTGGCGCATCCCCGAGTTGAAACTCGGCTTCGACCTGGGCGCGCACCCGTGGGACTTCAACGGCACGCCGAACTGGTTCATCTCGCACACGCACCTCGACCACATCGCCGCCCTGCCGGTCTACGTCGCCCGCCGGCGGATGATGAAGATGGAGCCGCCGCGCGTCTTCGTGCCGGTCGAGGCGTTCGAGGACGTGAAGAAACTGCTGCTCATCTTCCAGCGGCTCGACCGCGGCCGGCAAATCTGCGACCTCGTGTCCGTGGAGCCGGGCCAGGAGTTCGAGTTGTCCCGGGACCACGTCGTTACGGCCTGGGCGACGACGCACACGATCCCGTCCCGCGGGTACATGGTCTGGGACCGCCGGAATAAGCTCAAGGACGAGTACATCGGCTTGCCCGGTAACGACATCCGCGACCTGAAGAAGTCCGGCGTCGAGATCACCCGCGAGGTCCGCACGCCGCTCCTGGCGTACACGGGGGACACCAGCCCGGCGGGGCTGGACGACTACCCGGCGGTGTACGACTGCAAAATCCTGATCACCGAGTTGAGCTTCATCCGGGCGGCCCACAAGCGGGAGAAGATCCACAAGTACGGCCACATGCACGTCGACGACTTCATCGAGCGGGAGGGCCGGTTCCGCAACGAACTGATCGTCGCCGGGCACTTCAGCACGCGGTACCACCCGTCGGAAGTGGTGCGGATGCTCGACCGGAAGTTGCCGCCGGCGCTGCGGGCGAAGATGCGGCTGTGGATCTGACGGCGGGCCGGCGGGCACAAACTCCCGACCACTTTAGGATTGCGTCGTTGAATGCCGGCGCGCGGGGGGTACAATCTCAGCGGCATGGGGGTCGGACGCGTTCCGACACGTTTGCCGGGGCCACGCCGCCAGTCCGACGACTCACCCCTCTTGCGAGAGGGTCGAGTCCGGCGGCGCGACTAACGCTCCCGCGGTCGTCCCCCACGCCCGATGTCACGAAGGGGTTGCGCGGTGAAAGTCGAAATCTCCACACGCCACGGCCACTTGAGTCCCGAACACCAGGCGGAAATCCGCGAGAAGGCCGAAAAGCTTCTCCACTACTTTGAACGACTGATGTTCATCGAGGTGACGGTGGACCTCCAGCACGACGACAAGATCGTCGAAGTGATCGCCAAGGCCGAGCACAAGCACGAGTTCGTCGGCCAGTGCCAGGCCCCGGACGTGATCGTCGCCCTCGGCAGTGCCATCGCCAAGATCAAGACGCAGATTTCGCACTACAAGCAGAAGCTCCAGGACCACCGCCACGACCCCTCGCACGGCGGCGTGCAGGGCATCCACCCGTGACCGACGGGGCGGCGGGCGGCGGTTCCGGTGGGGAGGTGACGGCGTGATGTCGATGACCGAATTCGTCGTGCGGGACGCGATCCTACCGACCCTCGACGCGACGACGCGCGAGGGCGTGATCCGCGAACTCATCGGCAGCCTGCACTCGGCGGGGCACTTCCCCAACACCGACCTCGAAGACATCGTCCGGGCCGTGCTCCGCCGCGAGCAACTCGGCTCGACCGGCATCGGCCGGACGATCGCCATCCCCCACTCCCGGCACGCCTCCGTGACGCGGCTCATCGGCACCGTCGGCGTCTCCCGCGCCGGCGTGCCGTTCGACAGCATCGACGGCGAGCCGGTCCACGTCCTCGTCCTGCTGATTTCCCCCCAGGACCGCCCGGGCGACCACCTGCGGGCCTTGGAGTGCGTGGTCCAGACGATGCGCGACGACGCCGTCGTGGAGTCGCTCCGCAACGCCGGCAACAACGACGACATCTGGCGGCTGATCGGCGGGGGGGGCACCGCGTGAGTGCGAAAAGTTCGCTCCGCCAGTCGGTCGTGGTGGCCAACCCGAACGGCCTGCACATGCGGCCGGCGACCCGGTTCGCCCAGCACGCCCGGGTCCTCCCGCACCGCGTCACCGTGTGCCACGGGGACAAGTGCGCCGACGGCAAGAGTTCGCTCGACCTGCTGATGCTGATCGCCATGCCCGGCGCGGAACTGTGGATCGAAATCGAGGGGGACGACTCCTCCGACACGGCGGCCGCCATCCGCGCGCTGTGCGACATCCTCGCCGCCCCCGGCGACGACGCCTGACCGACCGACCGACACCCCGAACAGTCGGACGACGACGCTTCATGGACATTCGACGCGGCATCGCCGTATCCCCGGGAATCGCCATCGGTTCGGCCCTCGTGCTGGACACCGAAGGCGTCGTCATTTCCCGCCGGACGGTCCCCGTCGAGCAACTCCCGACCGAGAAAGTCCGCCTGTCCGGGGCACTCGCCCGCGCCGCCACCGAGGCCCGCAGCCGGGAACGCATCCTGACCGAGCAGATCGGCCGGGACGTGGGCATCCTCACCGGCCACGCCGTGATGTACGAGGACGCGACCCTCCGCCGCGACGTCGAAAAGCTCATCGACGACCAGCACTACAGCGCCGAGTTCGCGTTCAGCCGGCACATCCGCGCGATCATCCGCCGGTTCGACGACCTGCCGCCGGGCCACGACTTCACCCGGCTCCGGGCGGACTTCTTCGACCTCGAACGCCAGGTCCTGAACCAGCTCCTCGGCATCACCCCGAGCGAGCCGGCCCCGCTCGCCGGCGAACCGGTCATCATCCTCGCCGCCGACCTGACGCCGAGCGAGACGGCCCAACTCGACCCGCGGACGGTCCACGGCTTCGCCACCGAGAGCGGCGGGCCGACGAGCCACACCGCGATCATGGCCGGGGCGCTCGAGATCCCTGCGGTCGTCGGCATCGGCCGCTTCCTGCACGACGTGTCGAGCGGCGACACGGTGATCGTGGACGGCGGCAGCGGCCTCCTGATCGTGGACCCCGACGAGGCGACGCTCGAGAGGTACCGCCGACTCCGCCTGACCGCGAGTTCTCACAGTGTCGCCCACGCCGACGACGCCATGCGCGACGTGCCGCCGGTCACCCGCGACGGCGTCCGCATCTCGCTGTTGGGCAACATCGAGTTCCCCAGCGAGGCCGTCAACTGCCTGGAGCGCGGGGCCGACGGCGTCGGGCTGTACCGCACCGAGTTCCTGTACGTCAACCGCACCACCGACCCCACCGAGCAGGAGCACTACGAGGCGTACCGCGCCGTTCTTAACGCCCTCGGGCCGACGCGGCCGGTCGTTATCCGCACCCTCGACATCGGGGCCGACAAGTTCTCGTCCGCCTCGGCGATGCTCAGCGCCGAGAAGAACCCGTTCCTCGGCCTGCGGAGCGTACGGCTCTGCCTGAAGAACCTCAAGCTCTTCAAGACGCAGATCCGCGCCGTGCTGCGGGCGGCGGTCCACGGCGAGGTCCGCATCATGTTCCCGATGGTCACGACCGTTATGGAACTGCGGCAGTGCAAGAGTCTGATGGCCGAAGTGGTCGAAGACCTCGAAGAAGCGGGAATCCCCTTCAAGCCCCGCATCCCGGTTGGTACCATGATTGAGGTGCCGGCCGCGGCGCTCATGGCCGACGTGCTGGCGAAGGAGGTCGACTTCTTCTCGATCGGCACGAACGACCTGGTGCAGTACACGCTGGCCGCCGACCGGAACAACGAGAACGTCGCCGGGCTTTACAACCCCGCCGACCCCGCCGTGCTGAAGCTGATCAAGATGGTCTGCGACGCCGCCAAGGCCCGCGACAACCTGACGGTGAACGTCTGCGGGGAGATGAGCGGCGAGGCGATGTTCATCCCGCTGCTGTTGGGCCTCGGCCTGCGGCAGATGAGCGCGACGCCCCGCAAGATCCCCGAGATCAAGCGGGCGGTGCGCAACCTGACGATTGCCGACGCCGAGCGGGTCGCCGACACGGCGTTAAAGATGGAGACGGCCCGCGAGGTAACGACGTACTTACGGGAACAACAACGACGGTATTCCCCCGACGCGGCCGACTGACGCCCCCTTTGGCGTAGTCCGCGGCGACCCGCCGGGAGCGACTTCGACCCCACCGCGTGCCCCCGATCGCGGGCTTCTTGAGGGAAGCCCGCGACGGCCCGTTTCCTTCCGGGCACCCGGCCTTCGACGCTCCCGCGCTACGGCCGCCGCACCGCCGCGTTGGGCCTACCCGACAGGAGAGCTTCGACGCCCGCCCGGCCTGACCGCCGGGGCCGGCGTCGGCGCTGACCGCGATGCCCGCGACGACCGGCGACAAACTCCGCTTCCGCTTCGCCAAGACCGGCGCGCTGAGGCTCCTCGGCCACCAGGACCTCGTCCGCTCCGTCGAGCGGCTGCTGCGCCGCGCCGCCGTGCCCTTCCGCCAGACGCAAGGCTTCCACCCCGGCCCGCGGCTGATCTTCGCACTGTCGCTGCCGCTCGGGGCCGACGCCCTCGACGACGTGGTCGAACTCGAACTGACCTCGCCGCACGCCGCCGAGGACGTGTTGCCGCGGCTCAACGCGCAGTCGCCGGAGGGGCTGCACTTCCGAGAAGCCAGGGTCGTGCCGCTGAAAACGACGGCGATGGTCCGCCGCGCCGTCTACCGCATCGCGTTCCCCGACGAGATGACACCCGCCGTCGAGGCCAGCGCCGCCGGGCTGCTGTCGAGTGAGCGCGTCTGGGTCGATCGGCTGCACCCGACGCCGCGGCGTACCAACATCCGGCCGTTCCTGCGCGGCCTGACCGTCACGCCGGGCGAAGTCTCGCTCGACCTGTGGGTGACGCCGTGCGGCAGCGCCCGCGGCGACGAGTTGACGCGGCTGCTCGGGCTGACCGAAGTCGTCGCCGGCGGCTCGGTGCTGACCCGCGTGACGCTGGAACTCCACGACGAACTCACGGCCCCGCCGGGTGACAGCCCGCCGGAAGGCCGGCCGGAAACGGCCCCCCTCGAACACGTCCCCGCCGCGTTGGCGCGGGACGCGGCACACGATGCCAGCCCGCCGCCCGCGGCCACTTGGGGGCCTTCCCCCGACGGCCCGGAGGTGGAGTGA
>JANYHV010000429.1 GCA_025362195.1 Fimbriiglobus sp.
GTAGGCCGTCACCGGGCGCTTAGTCTGCCCGCTCACCGGGTCCGCGACGGCCGGCTGCGTCACGGCGACGAGGCGGCCCAACGTGTCGTACCCGAAGTCGGTGCGCTGGCCGACCGCATCGATCCCGAATGCCTTGCGGCCGTCAGCCGTATCGACCACTGTAACAGTAATAGCCAGTGTCCTGCAGCACCGTCCTCCAAACCCGCCCTGCCGCCGTCATACTGCGGCAACATTCGACATATTATTTCCATCCACGTATGAAATAAACTATATAAAAATAATAAGCAATCAAGCATAAAACTAATTCTAGAAAAATGTATAATTTGGTGTCGAGTGGCAATTTAATTTTATCAACTGATATTGCTATTGCAGTTGACATTGCAAATACAGGTAATATTATTAAAGCAATAGGCGCAAGAAGATGTATGTGTGTGAACTGCCTTGACAGTAATTTCAATATTACTATAGATGATATTGTTGCCAGTATTGGGAGCAAATGGTAAAAGAATGACGAGAAATATTTATTAATATTTATCTGATATCCTCTAGGCCGATGCTAAATACTATCTCTTTGGAGTACTTTGCTGATGTGGGCGTCGCGTTTTCAAGCGACATGATTGTGGGAGGCGCGAAAACCCCAGTTTTCGCGTAGTTCCAGCCAGCTTGTGCCCACGCCGCGCGACCGTACATAGAACCATCGTGTTTCTCCATATTAACAATAGTATACGCTGGGCCAAATACAGCCCTGTATCCTACGATGGCACGAATCATCCCGTCTTCACTTACGTTTATGTTGCTTTTACTCGCTTCTGCGTTCATGAGCCCCCAAAAGAAGTAATTTACCTCATGTCCATAGTATACATTACCATCGACAGTAACTGTCCTCGGCGCCCAACCTACTACCCCAAAATCAGCCCTTTGATTGACTATGCTATCTTGCAGGGGACTAGCGTCCCATCCGTTGAATGGATCGTACATATCGCGTATTTTCTGTTCCCGATTGCCTTGTGGCAAGCTCCCCCACCAGTTGGTTACTTTATTTGCCGTGTTCATCATAGCATCAGTAACATCCTTACCACCATTACCTGTTACTAAGGGCCTCTCCCCCATGCGGTACGATTCATTTGCAAGTGCAGCATACATCATTGTCTCCAAAACATAACCTACACCCATAACAGCTCTTGTCAATCTGTACGCCAATCTTGCTTTAGCTGATAATGAAGCTACTGTATTGCCGCCACGGATCATCGCGCTGACTAAACCACCAATACCCATACTTACTAGGAATCGGCCGTTTGGATCCATTGATTTGATAGGATTATTACCAGCATAACCGTATCGCATGTTTTGCAGTGGGTCACCATAGTTCTCAGCATAGGAGTCCATTCCGGTGAACCGGCCGGCGCGGGGGTCATAGAAACGGGCGCGTAAGTAGTACTGTCCGAGCGTGGCGTCAAACCGCTCGCCCCGGTAGCCGATCGGGCTGACCAGCGTGCCGACCCTGGCGACCGTGCCACCGAAGGCGTCGAACCGCTGCGCGAGCTGCACCCCCCCGGCGACGCCGACCGCCTGCCGCACCCCGCTGTGCCCGTCGGCCAGGTAAAGCGACGCCACCCCGCCGCGGCTCATGCCGATCGGGTCCGTACCCATGCCGTACACGTAGCCCGCCACGAGCAGGCCACTCGCCCGTTCTTCGACCACCTGGGCGTACCCCGACGGGTTCATCCCGTCGATCACGTATGCGACCGTGCTACCGGCTTCAGTGACACTGCTGCGGATGCCGTCGAGCGTATAAGTATAACTTGCCACCACGCCATCGACCGTGGCCCCGCTCAGCCGCCCCCGCACGTCCCACGACTGCGTGCGGCTGGACCCGTTGCCACTCTGCGATGTCAAGGACCCGTTGGCGTCGTAGCCGGAGGTGATGGTCGCCGCGCCGGTCGTCTCGGTCAAGAGCTGGTCGCGGGCGTTGTAGATCGACGTCGTCGTCTCGGCCGGCAGCCCCTCCTTGGCCGTCACGAGTTGCGTGCGGTTGCCGACCAGGTCGAGGGTGTAGGTCTTGGCGTAGTCGGTCCCGGCCGGCCCGTCGAACGACTCCTTCGTCAGCCGGTTCAGCGCGTCGTAGGTGTACGCCGCCGTGCTGCTCACGACGGAGTTGTCCGGCTGCTTCACGCCCTCCGACTCGGTCAGCACCTGCCCGTCGGGCCGGCGCGTGTAAGTGAACAGCGACAGCGAGTTGGCACCGCCGTCGGCGTTCGCCACGCCCACCAGCCAGTGCCGCGCCGGGTCGTACGCGTTGGCCGTCGATTTCAGCGTCGTAGTTCCCTGCCTGGTCACGACGTTGGTCACGTTGCCGGTCGCGTCGAACGCGTACGATGTCGTCAGCCCGCCGGTCACGTCCGTCACGTCCGACAGCCGGCCGAGCGTGTCGTAGGCGTAGCCGACCTCCGTCTTGTCGGTCCACGTCTTGGTGTGGCGCCCGGTGGCGTCCTCGTAGCCGTAGTTGATCGTGCCCTCGGGCCGGGCGATCTTCACCACCCGCCCCTCGATGTCGTAGTCCGTGTCGGTCACCCGCGTCGCCGCGCCCTTGGTCTCGGTGACGACATCGGCCCGGCCGAACCCGTCGTAGGTGTAGCTCACCGACTCGACCTTGGCGTTGGCCGCGTCGTACAGGTCGGTCCGCGACACCCGCCCGAGCCTGGTGGCGAGGCCGCTGCCGGCGTCGTAGTCGTAGACCGTGTCGACCTTCGCGCCGTTGAAGTCGACGTGGTAGTCGATCGACCCGAACGCGTCGTAGGCGGTCGCCTCGGTCGCGCCGTCGGGCAGCGTCCGGCCCGTCGGGCGGCCGTACCGGTCGAAGCGGAACTGCGTTGCGTGGCCGTTGGCGTCGGTGATCGAGGTCTGGTGGCCGTAGGCGTCGTAGCCGTAGGCCGTCACCGGGCGCTTAGTCTGCCCGCTCACCGGGTCCGCGACGGCCGGCTGCGTCACGGCGACGAGGCGGCCCAA
>JANYHV010000263.1 GCA_025362195.1 Fimbriiglobus sp.
ACGACACCAAAATCGTCGCCTACGACGCCGAGTAAACGGCGGCACGCCCCCGCCCAATCACCCACCGCCCGAGGCCCCGATGCCCACAGACGACCCGACCCCGCCCACGCCACCGCCGGCACCCACGGAGCCGCCGCCGGAACCGGAAATCACGATCGAAGAGTGGATCGCCGCGACCCAGTCGTGCTGCGGCGGCAATCACGAAGACACGTCAAGCTGAAGCTATCGGATGCGGCGTGGCTGGAAGCGTGTGACGCGGACGAGGAGGCCGGGCGGGCGGTCGATCTCGCCGACCAATAAGTCGTCCACTCGGCAAGACTCATTGACCTCGTTGCACTTTTGCTGCTCTCGCCGCAAAAAGTTCTGAATTTCCTGTTCGCACCACACTTGAGTCGAAGCCGTTGAGCCTCTCGGCATGAAGTGCCCGCGGTCTCGAACCGCTTGCCACACCGTTCGCGGCAGGCGGGGGTCTCCCTGCTCGACCAGGAACAACGGCAGGAACGCGTGGGCAAGTCTGCCGCCGCGCCCCTGCAAGTTGGCGTCGAGGATTTCCGCGTAGGCCAGCTCTAACACACACCACCCGCGGGCCGATTGGAGCATGGCGTCGGTGACGAAGAACACGACATGACGTGACGCGAGTACGGCGTCTTGAAGCGACTCCCACGAACTCCGGCCGTAGTTGTAGTCGGCCTCGTCGAGCCAGGGGCTAATCCCCGAAGCGGTTAATCGCTCGGCAAGGGGGCGGACTAGTCCGTCGCGGTCCTCTTGGCTGTGCGACAGGAACAAATGGTAGCGACACTTGGGGAAGGACCGGATTTGCCACAACATGTCGGACCCCTACCACGTCGGAGCAGGGAGTTCCGGGATCGTGTACACCTTCGGCTCGTGACCGGTGAGCAGAGTGATGAGTCGCTCCCCCACTTCGGTCGGGAACAACGAACTGAACTCGTTGGTATCGAGGATGCCAGCATCACACAGCGCATTGATCGCTTGGCGGATGTCCCAATCTCGCAGCGCCGAATCAAAACTCTTGAGTTTGTGTTCAAAAAATGCATGGCGGTCGATCACGGCCGCGTCCCCACGCCGCCGGTTGGGGTCGATTCTCGGAAACGCTATCAGGACATCTTTGTAGATTTGTGGCAAATGATCGATGTATTCGCGTAGCTGGTCAACGGTCGGCTCGGCCATGACGGCCCCTCCTGAAAATGGCCGGGAGTGTGGGACTCCCGGCATTGTACCGCGACCCCGTTACCCCTTCAGCATCTCGTCGTGCTTCATCCCGGACGGCGGCAGGTCGCTCCGCCGGCAGTTGGCTAGGGCGGCTTTCGCGCCGGCGAGTTGGTCGGCGTCGTTGTCCTCCCACTCGATCGAGACCGCGCCGTCGTACCCGACCCGGTTCAGCTCGATGAAGATCTCTTCGAGGCTGTTGGCGTCCCGGGCCGTGCCCGCCGTGACGAACTTCCAGCCGTTCGTCCAGTGGCCCATGTTCCGGTGCCCGCCGAGTCGGCCGCCGCGGGTGTGCTCCCACTCGACCTGCACCCCCTTGACGTGGGCGCAGTGGATGGCGTGGTGGAACTCGCGGATGAACTGGATCACGCTGACGTTTTGCCACTCGAGGTGCGAGCCGTCGAGGTTGAAGCCGACGGTCCCCTCGAACCCGGCCTTGTTCATGTGGTTCAGGTAGTCGGCCGCACTTTCGAGGTCGCCCATCGCCCGCTCGGACGGGTGGCACTCGAGGTCGTAGGTCACGCCGTACTGCTTGCACAGCTTCCAGACGGGGCCGAAGCGCTCGACGAGCAGGTCCAACGACAGGTCGCGCACGTCCGGGATTTTGTACCCTTCGATCTCGGTCGGCAGGGGCGGGAAGAGGAACCAGTGGCTCCAGCAGTTGGCCGGGCTGCCGACGAACCCGGGCAGTGCGACCTTGCGGCCCTGCAACTTCGACAGGTGCCCGGCGTACCGCACGGCCGCGAGCAGGTCCTTGGTCGCCTCCTCGTGGACGAGCTTCGCCACCTCGGCCGGGACGAAGTACGGGTCGTGCCGCGGCGGGCTGTTCCCGGCGACGCGCCACGCCTTGTACGCCGCCTTGGCCGCGCCGGTGCCGGCGCAGAAGTTCAGGGTCTTGGCGCTCGGCTCGTCGCCCAGGACTTGCCCCTGGAGGTGGACGGCGACGGTGAAGATTTCGAGCCCGTGCTTCTTCGCCGTCTCGTGCCGCTGCTTGGCGTAGGCGGCGGCCCCGGCGTCCGTGTCGCACTGCCGCAGGTCGAGTTCCCAGCTCGCTTCTTCCCACCCGTCGAAGCCGCTCTCGTTGACGAATTTGAGCCACGGGGCCTCGGGGATGTTGCCGAACTGCCCGCGGACCAGGCCGACCTGGTGGAAGCTGCCCTTGCCGTTTTTGTGCGCGGTCGTCTGGTGGAAGCCCATGAGCGAAGACCTTTGCGAGTGGGGGAGTGGAGCCAGAGGGACGCCGGTTGGTGTAGGCCGCGCGGCGGGCCGGGCAAGCGCCGGTCGGGCCGGTCGTATCCTGACCGTGTCCCGTCCGCTCGGCCGCGAGGCTCGCACATGCTGTCGGCGTACCGCTTCCGACTCTTGCTCTGGGCGGCGCTCGTCGTCGGGATCGGCGGGCTACTGGCGGACTGGGTCCCGCGCGAACTGCCGTTCATCGCCGTGCCGGCGGCCGCGCCGCCGGCCGACCCGGGGGGCCTGACCGGCGCCGTCAATCGGCGGCTCGCCTGGGCGACCGACAACGCCGTCGCCCTCGGCGCGGCCGGCCTCGTGATGCTCCTCGGCTGGGGCTGGGTCGGCCGCGGTCTGGGGGCTTACGACCTGATCTACAGCGAGGGCCGGCTCGTCCGCTTCGTCAACGGGCTGCTCATCGGCCTGGTCCTGGGCGACCTGCTGCTCGTGATGTACCTCGCGGCCCGGGCCGACCGGCCGTGGGGGGCGGGCGGGGAGTGGACGCTGTTCCCAGCGGAAGTCGCGGGGCCGCGGGTCGAGGAGGCACTCGCCGCACGCCGCGCCGGCGGTTTCCTGCTCACGACCTGGCCGGCGGCCCTGCTGCTGTTCTACCTGCCCGGCGGCTTGCGCCGCGCGCCGGCGGGGGGTCGCGGCGGCTTCCCCGCGCTGGGGTTGGGCCTGGCCGCTTCGGTCGTCGTCGTGATCGCGGCCGTCGGAACCGTCTGGTTCGGTGCGGCCGGCGGCGCTGACGCGGGCTGGCGCGACTGGTACGGCACGACGCCGGGCGCGATGTCCGGCCGCATCCCGCCGCCGGACTACCCGCTGCACCTCCTGGCCACTGTCGCCACGCTGTTACCGGGCCTCGGTCTGGGGGCGTTCGGCCTGCTCGCCTACGCCGGCCGGACGGCCTGCCCGGTCTGGGTCGTCGCGCTACTCTTGTGGCTCGGCGTGGCGGTGTACGGCTTCGTCGTGTTCCACGTCCAGGGCTTGCAGTACGTCCTGCTCGCGCTGGCGGTGGCGGTCGGCGTCGTCGCCAACGTCGGCCACCGGTTCAAGCTCAGCCTGCCGAACCTGAAGCCGGAGTACGCCGCCGCCCGCGCCGCCACGCCCGACTTCGCCCGGCTCGGCGAGCCGCCCACCGCCCAGCGGCCGGTGAATCTCTTGAGCGCCGCCGACCTGCTCGCGGCCTTCTCCGAGCAGTGGCAACGCGACTACGGCCCGGGCACCAAGCCGAAACTCGTCGTCATGGCGACCAGCGGGGGCGGCGTCCGCGCGGCCGTCTGGACGGCGGCCGTGCTGGAACGGCTCGACCGCGAGGTCGGCCCGCGCTTCGCCCGGCACCTGCGGATCATCACCGGGGCGTCCGGCGGCATGGTCGGCGCGGGCCTGTACGCCGCCGACCGCGTCCACCCGGTCGCGGGGGAATCGCTCGCGCACGTGCTCGCCGAGGACAGCCTCTGGGCCGTGATGCAGACCTTCCTGATCCGCGACCTGCCGAGTACGTTTCTGCCGTTCCATCGCGACTGGGACCGCGGCTGTTCGCTCGAAGCGGCCTGGCACCGGAACGCCAAGGCGAAGCGAACCGGGGCGAAGTCCCCGTGGCGGACGACCTTCGCGGAGTTGATGCCGGCGGAGCGCCTGGGCATCGCCCCGTCGCTGATTTACGCCCCCTTTCTGGTCGAGGACGGCCGCCGGCTTTTGATCAGCAACCTCGACCTGCGGGGCATTGCCGCCGAGTCCGCCCCGACGCTGACGCTCACCCCGGGCGGGATGGCCAGTCACGCCGTCCGCCCGCTCTCGCGCTCGGCGGTCGAGTTTTTCCGGCTCTTCCCCGCGGCCCACGACCGCTTCGAGGTCGGCACGGCCGCGCGGCTGAACGCGACCTTCCCGTTCGTCAGCCCGAGCGTCAACCTGCCGACCGACCCGCCCCGCCGGGCCGTGGACGCCGGGTACTTCGACAATTACGGCGTCGGGGTGCTCGCCGCCTGGTTGCACCGCCAACGGGACGCCGTCCGGAAGTACTGCGCGGGCGTCGCGGTGGTCGAAGTCCGGGCGTTCCCGATGGAGCGGGCGAAGAACGCCTTCGCCGACGAGGAGTTCGAGGACTTCGGCCTGGCCGCCCGCCTCACCGGCACCGTCCGCACCCTGACCAGCCTGGCGACCAAGGCCCTGCGGCCGGCGCGGCCCGACGCGGGCGGCCGCGGCGACACGTTCGTGTCCCTACTGGCGGGGTTGAGCACCCCGGCCGAAGCGCTCCTCAGCCTCCGCTCGGCGGGGGCGTACTTCCGCAACGACCAACTCCTCGGCGTGCTCGATTCGGAGTTCAACGAGCGCGGCCGCCCGCCCTTTTTGGTCCGGGTGCCGTTCGAGTGCCCCGGCGAGGCCGCCTTGAGTTGGGCACTGTCGAGCTGGGACCGCGACCAAATCCTCCGCGGCGTCGAGGAGAACGCCACCGCCATCGCCGCGCTGAAGGGCTGGCTCGGCTGCGACGGCGGCTGTTGACTCCGGCTTCTGGTAAACTGGTGCTTTCGGTCACTCGCGCAAGGGGTTTCGGCATGGGTACGGACGCGGCGGCGGCGGTCGGGCGGTTGATGCAGTTCCTCGCGGTCCGCGGGCCGACCGGCGAGGAGGCCAAGATCGCCAAGGAAGTGCAAGTCGCGCTCAAGGCCGCCGGGGTCGCGCCGAAGTTCGTCCGCTTCGACGACGCCAACGCCCGCATCCCCCTGCCGACGCAGACCGGCAACCTCATCGTCCGACTTCCCGGCAACGGCACCCGCAAGGCCGAGCCGCCGCTGCTGTTCATGGCGCACCTCGACACGGTGCCGCTGTGCGCCGGGGCCGTGCCGCGCATCAGCGGCCGGAAGGTCGTCAACGACGCGGCGACGGCGCTCGGCGGGGACAACCGAACGGGGTGCGCGGTCCTCGTCAGCCTGGCCGCGGAACTGATCGCCCGCAAGCCGGACCACCCGCCGCTAACGCTGCTGTTCACGGTCCGCGAGGAGAGCGGGCTGTTCGGCGCGCGGCACCTCGACCCGGCCGACCTGGGCGGCGTGGCGATGGGCTTCAACTTCGACGGCCGGCAGGCCCGGGACGTGATCGTCGGGGCCGTCGGCGCGGACCGCTGGGAGGTCGAGGTCCGCGGCAAGGCGGCGCACGCCGGGGTCGCCCCGCAGAAGGGCGTGTCCGCCACAATGGTCGTCGCGCTGGCGCTCGCCGAGGTCCACGCCGGCGGGTACTTCGGCAAGGTCGTCAAGGACGGCCGGGAGGGGACGAGCAACGTCGGCTCGGTCGGCGGGCCGGACGGCCGGCAGGCGGGCGACGCGACCAACGTCGTCACCGATTACGCCCACGTCCGGGGCGAGAGTCGTAGCCACGACCCCAAGTTCGTCCGCGAGATTTCGGCCGCGTACAAGGCCGCGTTCGCGACCGCCGCCGGCCGCGTGACCGACGACCGGGGCAAGCCGGCGAAGGTCAAGTTCACCCTCCGCCCGGACTACGCGCCGTTCCGCCTGAAGGACACCGCCCCGGTCGTCGTCCGGGCCGCGGCGGCCGTGCGCGGCCTGGGCCTGGAGCCGAACCTGCGCGTCACCAACGGCGGCCTGGACGCCAACTGGATGGCCAAGCACGGCGTCCCGACGGTCACCTTCGGCGCGGGCCAGCACGACATCCACACCGTGAACGAGTGGATCGACCTGACCGAGTTCGAGACCGCCGTCGAACTCGCCTACGCCCTGGCCACGGGCTGACCGTGCGATCCCGTCGCGCGTCAGTCGAGGGAGACGATTTCGCCGCCGGCGCGGGTCGCCAGCGCCGGCATGATCGCGTCGGCGGAGTACGTCAGGAACCGGACCGACCCGTCGCAGAACAGGAAGTTGGCCCCGCCGTCGTGGAGGCTCCAGAAGTGGAACACGTCGCACATCTCGGCCAGCTTGCCGGGCCGGAAGTTGTACGGGCCGGTTCTGCACTGGGCCGTGTATGGGCTGGCGTTGTAGTTCAGGTCACGCACACCGAGAACCATGTCGCCTGTTCCCGTGTTGCCGTTACCGGCTCCGGCGTACCACCAGCCGAACCAGAAGTCGGGGCTGGGGGGCCGTTCGCCGGCGGCCAAGGTGTTCGAGGTGCCGTCGATCATGTCGCTGAACCGGGTACGAGAACCGTAGTAGAGCACGCCGTTGGAGTTCTTGTAGTCGGTACCGAGGTTGCCTAAGTATCCGGTCAGGGCGACGCGGTAACCCTGGTGAGTACTGTGCGGTTGCGACTGGCGTTCGTCGGCAGGGCAGGCGAAAGTTTTAACCGGCGTGACGATACCCAGGTGCGGCAAGTGGAATGGGTCGCGGGGGAACTCGTCGTAAGCGACGACGGTCGCACCCCAGAGCGGCCCCTGCTCGATGTGCGGTAGCAGGTGTCCGAGCCAACTGAGATTCGGGTACTTCTCGCCGGCGACGCGCCTGGACGCGCCGGGCGGAAACGACCCGGTCACTGGCTCGTGGCCGTGCAAAGCAAGGCCGAGTTGCTTTAGGTTGTTCTGACACGACGCCTTGGCTGCCGTCGCTCGCAGTTTCTGGACGGCAGGCAGCAGCAAGCCGATGAGGATGGCGATGATGGCGATCACCACCAGCAACTCGATGAGCGTGAAGCCGCCGCGAACAACTCTCATAGTCGCCACCCATTTAGGGTTCCGAACGGAAGTTCAGCACGTACCCATAAAGCCCGAGATCGTCCACAAACACGCGGACGACGCCAGAGACTTCGCCCTGCCCGGACGGGAGTACTTCGCACTCGATGTCGAACGTGCCACCGGGCGGTACATCGACTGGGAACTCCTGGCTGACGCCGAATACGCAATTCTGCCCGCAACAAGTTGACGCATTAACGATTTTTATGTTTCGAGGCGAGGCATTGACCGCGTGGTAAACCACTATTTGCCGGACACGGGGCGATGGGGCGATGGGGCGATGATGAACTCTGTCACTGCAAAATCGAACTTACCGCTCGGCTCGGCCCCCTCTCCACTGAGGGTGTGCAAGATCAGAACTGCCAAGCCAGCCGCAGCCAGTAGTGAGATAACGATTTTCATGACGACTCCATGAGAGTAAGCCGTCACGCCCTTCGGGAACGTCGCCTGCTGTACACGAGGTACACAGTGACCGCGAGGAGGGCACCGCCAGCTAACAGCCCTACGTATAACGACCGCACTCGGTTCGGAGGCGTGACGCCCGCCGGCTCTGGCAAGCCGAACGCGCTGAGAGTGAACGAGCCCGGGTCGATGGCGTTACCCAAGGTCAGGGTGCCCCGATTCTCGATCACAGACCCGGAGTTATCGGGCTTAACAGCCTGGCCGGAGCGACTGGTGTCTATTATTGTCTTGTAGCTGTATCCATCGCCAGCCTTTGTCCACGCCACTGTGTACCGGAACCTGGTCGCCGTGCCGTTGAGCGTGTGATCCTGTTCGACAAGTGTCGGGAGGCCGTAAAACCCCTTGTCGAAGGCGACCGCACAAGTCGCCGTACCGCCCGCCCCGCCCACACCGAATGTAAAACGATAAGTAGTTACTTGACCTTGTTGATCCGTCGAGACTAGCTTGTATCCAGGAATCTGCTCAACCTCGCGGGCGTCGAATTCTTTGCGGTTCACGCCGTCTTGGATGAGCATGATTCGGGTCCAAGTCGCGAGCGAAGTTTCCACGGCCGCCTTGTATCCGCCGGTCATGCCGTAATTGAGTTCCGGGTCTGGCTTCTCGAAGCCCACGATGTCGATTCGGGACGGCAACCAGACATCGGACTTTTTGCCCTTCTTCAACTCGAAGGCGTACTGGCCGTTCCGGGCCGAACAACGCTCGTTCTGCTTATTGGCACCGTTGTTGGTGCTGCTGTAAAGGTATCGCCCTTGGTCAACCTGCACCAAGTAGCGGTCGGGCGGGGAGACGACGACCTGACCGGCCAGTGTGCGCCGAGACCAAGTCGAAGCGGTCTCGTCTTTGGTTGGCCCCGCCAAAAGCTGCGTTCTCCGCACGTCCAATTCCGCCGCTTGGTCGACTAAGCCGCCCGCGCCTGCGGCGGACGGGAACGACAACATCAGGATGACGACGAACGCGGTCAAAGACCAACGGCGCGGAAGTGTCATTATGGGCGACCCAAAAAAAGTTGGAAGACCCCTGGCAGCCGAGCCGCCAAGGGCAGAAACTCACCCAGTTAGACGATGTCGATGCTAAAACAGGGGCACCCGCAAGTCGGGTCGCTCGTCGGCGTCGGCCGGCCGACGCCGGACTTACAGGTGTCGGTACAGGTACCGGCGCTCGGGCAGGTGCAGCCCGTCGGGTCAGTGCCGCTGGCAGGCGTACCGGCGGCGGCACCGCACGTGCCGCCGACGACGATGGGGCCGGCGTGCTCAGTGCTCGTTTCGACGGCGGCCCACGCCGGCGACGCGACGACCACAACGGCGAAGGCCGCGACAGCGACGCTCCCGATCCACAAGCGAATCGACTTCATGGTCACACTCCTCAGGGTAGCCAGACTCACCCGCCGCACAGTGCGCGGGGTGTAGACTAGCGTTCGACGACACGCCCACCGAAGCGGGCGGTCAATTTCAAGTGCTCGGGGTTGTCGGTGAATAGGAAATATTCGGCCTGAAACAGGCCCTTGGTGCCGGTAAACCTCACCGCCACCGGCACGAGTACCACTGTGGCCGGCGGTACTGACAGCGGCATCCCGTCGGTCACCGCGCACGAGCAATTCGACGAGCCGCCGGTCAGGACGAGCGTTCGACCCGTGCGATTCTCGACCCTGAGATTGAACTGCCGGACCTCCCCGCGGGCCCCTTCGCCCACATCGGAGTACGCGGGGGATACGGAGACCCCTTGGCCGGAAAGTCGGGCGAGGCCGGCGACCACGTCACCCCGGCCGATCACGATGACGCCGAGCGTCGCGACCGCCAAGATCGCCGATCCGCCAGCCAGGCACTTGGCAGCGTCCGGCACCCGCCCGCCGGTAAACGGGCGGGCCAAGATCATCAGTGAGAGAACGGCAACATCAAGGCTAAACGTCGCCCATGGGTGGACCTCAAGGCGGCCAAAGCAGTCACAGGCACTCCGCCCTTGGATTGCTAGAGTCAGGCTGACGGCCGCCAACGCCCCGAAGAAAGCAACGGACACTAGCCTTGCGACCCGGGGCTGCCAAAACGAAAAGAGCCAGGTCGCCAAGGCCAACTCGACGAATACGCTCGCGGACTGGACCCCCGGTTGCGCGAGAAAGCCGGACGCGCTGGACTCCGCCAAATCTTGTCCGCGGAGTTTCAAGACTGCGGCGGCTAAAAGGATCAGTCCTGCCAGCGCGAAGGCGGGGCGGGCCAACGTTTGCCGAAGCGATGTCGAAGAGTTCGCTCGCTCCGGTTGTTCGTGCTCGCTCAATTCTTTCTCCGCCAAATGGTGTTCAGGCGGAGAAGGCGAGTGACTGACGCTCGTGTTGTGACTTTCGCTCGTCATCGTCACGCCCTCCCGCCGGACTGCTTGTGCAGCACAGATTCGCACAGGCTGGTTGTGCGGACAAGACGATTCCTGAAATTTTCTTCACCGCGGTCGGCCGACCTGGAATCGGGATTCCGCCGCTTCCCTTACGGCTTGTTCACGCATTTCTCACCAGTTCTTGGCGGCATCTGCTCGTAGGATTTCGATACTATTCGATGATGCCCGGCCCGGGTGTTCGACACCGGTCACCGGGCCTGCCCACCCCGCCCCCGCATCACTTCGTCGGAGTCTTGTCGCATGACCGTGCCGTCTCGTCGCTCGTTCCTCGGCGCGTCCGTCGCCGGACTGGCCGCTTCCGTGCTGCGCGCCCAGGACCCGAGGCCGGCCGCGACCGGGATGGCGTCGCGGGAAATCGCTCCGTTCCAGCCGGCCACGCTGTTCCTGACCTGGCACACCGACCCGACGACGACGATGGACGTGCAGTGGGTCGGCACGGCCGGGGAGACGGCGGACACGCGGGTCACATACACGAACGGCAAGATCGTCCCCCCGGCGGTCGGGCTGCCGCGCATTCTGGCCCCGGCGATGGACTGGCGGACCGCCGAGACGACGACGCGGCCGTTCCCGACGACCGACTTCAAGGTCTACCGCGCGCTGCTCACCGGGCTGACGCCGGGGACCGAGTACTCGTTCCGCATCGGCAAGGCGTCCCCGGTGTACAAGTTCCGCACGATGCCGGCCAAGGCGACCAACGTGGTCCAGTTCATCTCGGGCGGGGACTGCGGGGTGAACACGGCGGCGGTCGCCAACAACGTCCAGGCGGCCCGGCAGAACCCGGCGTTCGCGCTGATCGGCGGCGACCTCGGGTACGACAACGGCAAGTCCGTCGAGACCAGCCTGGCCTTCCTCCGCAACTACAGCCGGACGATGGTCACGCGGGACGGCCTACTCGTCCCGCTGCTCGCCTGCCTCGGCAACCACGAAGTGGACGGCGGGTACGGCACGTCGCGCGCGAAGGGCACCTTCTTCTACCCGCTCTTCGAGAACCTGTACCCCGACACCGGGTACGCCACCCTGGACTTCGGCGAGTACCTGAGCCTGGTCTTGATGGACACCGGGCACACGTCCGCCATCGCCGGCGACCAGACCGACTGGCTGGACAAAACCCTGAAGGCCCGCGCCGACCACCCGAACGTGTTCGTCGCCGGCCACGTGCCGTGCTACCCGTCGTACCGCAGCCCGAAGGCCGCGCTGGTCAAAGACCCCGCCGACGCCAAGCCCGGGACCGGCGAACTGCAGCGGAAGCACTGGGCCCCCCTGTTCGACAAGTACCGCGTGCCGGTCGTGTTGGAGCACCACGACCACACGTTCAAGCGGACCAAGCCGCTGATCGACGGCCGGCCGGACGCCGACGGCGTGCTGTACCTGGGCGACGGGTCGTGGGGCCGGATCCGCAGTCCGCAGAAGGCCGACAAAATGTCGGTGATGGCGAAGACGAGCGAGGACTACCACCTGTCGCTGCACCGCCTCCAGGGCGACGAGCGGTTCCACCTGGCCCTCGACCCGGAGGGCACGATCATGGACGTGGCCCGCACCGGCCAGCGGACGCACGGTCTCGTCCCGGTCAAGAGCTGACGGGGACGGGACAACACAACGGCCCGGCGGCGCGACGGCTACTTGCCTCGCACCGCCGGGCCGGTCTGTTGGCGGGGGTTTACCGCTTGCGGAGTTCGTCGCGGATCTCGGTGAGGAGGCGGTCGCTGGCGCTCGGCTCCGTCGGGGCGGCCGCTTCCTTCTTCTTGAGCCGGTTCATCGCCTGGATGATGAAGAAGAGGCACGCCGCCACGATGAGGAAGTCGAACACCTTCTGCAAGAACTTGCCGTAAGCGATTTTCACCGGCACGAGCTTGACGCTGTCGGGAATGGCGGCGCGTTCCTCCTCCGTCATCGCCTTGTACTTGGGGTCGGTCGCCTTGCCGGGCAAATCGACGCTCAGGTCGTTGAAGTTGACCCCGCCGGTCGCCCAGCCGATGGGCGGCATGAGGATGTCGGCGACGAGGGACGAGACGATGCCGCCGAAGGCCGCCCCGATGATGATGCCGACGGCCAGATCGACCACGTTGCCGCGAAGGATGAAGGCTTTGAACTCGGACGCGAGACTCATGTCAATAACTCCGTGCGCCCGGCCCCCATCGCCCCCAAGCTTTAAAACTTCTTAGGGTGTGGCGGGCCGTGACCAACCCGTTGTAGGAGTTCGCCGGCCAACGTCCCGAAGGCGGCGGCGGACGGGTCGGCCAAATCGACCGCTTCGGTCACGTGCGGGAAGCACCGGCCGGCCGACGCGGCGTACCGCGGGTCGTAGTGCGTCGCCAGCAGCGACGCGACGAACGCCGGCCACGCCCCCGCCGCGATCTGGTCCTCCCACTCGGCGACGACGCGTGCCCCGTGCCAGGCGGCGAACGGCCGGAGCAGGCCGATCAGGTGCGCCGGGTCGGCGACCCAGTGCCGGTACTCGCCGAGCAGGTGCTCGACCCGGCCGGCGACCGGCATGGCCACCACCACGCCCGTCGCCACCTTCATCTCCGCCCACAACGCCGGCGGCACGTACAGCACGCCGATACGGTTGCTCTCGGCCTCGACCCAAACCGGGCGGTCCGGGTCGAGCCGGTCCAGGGCTTCGAGCAGCAGGGATTCAAACAGCTTCTGCGACGGCTGCGGGCCGACGTTGCCCAGCGCCGAGCCGCGGTGGTTGGCCAGGCCTTCGAGGTCGAGGATTTGCCCGCCGCGCTCGCCGAGGGCGTGCAACAGCCGCGTCTTGCCGCTGCCCGTCGCCCCGCCGATCAACCGGTAGTCGAACAGCAGCGGCACGGCGTCGAGTCGTGCCCGGACGTGGGCGCGGTAGGTCTTGTAGCCGCCGTTCAACACGGTGACCCGCCAGCCGACGGCGGCGAGGACGGTGGCCAGGCTCGCGGACCGCTGACCTCCCCGCCAGCAGTAAATCAGCGGCCGGTAGTCGCGCTCCTTGCCGGCCAGGTGCGTGTCGAGGTGCCGGGCGATGTTCGCCGACACCAGCCCCGCCCCGAGACGCCGGGCCGGGAACGCCCCCGTCTGCACGTACAGCGTACCGACCTCCGCCCGCTCGGCGTCGTTCAACACCGGCAAGTTGACCGCCCCGGGCACGCGGTCCTCGGCGAACTCCCCCGGCGACCGCACGTCGAGGACCTCGTCGAACGGGCACGGCGTCCCGGCGTCCCACAGGCGGTCGAGTGTCAGCGGGGTGTTGGTCATGGCAGGATCGGGTGTCGGGTGTCGGGTTTGGGGTGTCGCAGACTCGAACCGCGTTTCACAGGCATTGTGAGATGCCGAGGCGCGCGGGCCACAGTTCTGCGACACCCCAAACCCGACACCCGACACCCGATCTTAGTTGAACAAAAAGTGGCAGATGTCGCCGTCCTGGAGGACGTAGGCTTTGCCCTCGACGCGGAGCTTGCCGGCGGCGCGAATTTCCTTCTCGGTGCGGTGCTGTTCGAGGTCGGCCAGCGTGTACACCTCGGCGCGGATGAAGCCCTTCTCGAAGTCGGTGTGGATGACCCCCGCGCCCTGCGGGGCCGTGGCCCCGACGGGGACGGTCCAGGCCCGCACTTCCTTCTCGCCGGCCGTGAAGTAGCTCTGCAACCCCAGCGCCCGGTACGCGGCCCGGACCAGCACGGCCAGCGCCGGCTCCGCGAGGCCGGACGCGGTCAGCATCTCGGCGCGGTCGGCCGGGTCGAGTTCGGCGACTTCGGCTTCCAGCTTCGCGCACACCGGCACGACCTCGGCCCCGACCTGGGCGGCGTAGTCGCGGACCACCTTGACCTGAGGCCCCTGCCCGGCCAGGTCGTTCTCATCGACGTTCACGACGTACAGGATCGGCTTCGCGGACATCAGGCCGAAGCTCGACACGGCCTTCGCTTCGTCTTTGGTCAGCGCGAGCTTGCGCAGCGGCTCGTTCTTGGCGAGGTGCGCGAGGCACTTGCGGCTCACGTCGGCGCGGGCGACCGCTTCCTTGTCGCCGCCCTTGGCCGCGCGCTCGGCCTTCGGCAGGGCCGATTCGAGCGTCTGGATGTCGGCCAGCATCAGCTCGATTTCGACGATCTCGATGTCGGTCAGCGGGTCCACCCGGCCTTCAACGTGGACCACGTCCGGGTCGGTGAAACTGCGGACGACGTGCAGGATCGCGTCCACCTGGCGGATGTGGTTGAGGAACTCGTTGCCCATCCCCTCGCCCTTGCTCGCGCCCTTGACGATGCCGGCAATGTCGAGGAGCTTCAACGCCGTCGGGATGAGCTTCTTGGGCACGATGTACTTGCTGATCCGGGCCAGCCGCTCGTCGGGCACCGGCACGACCCCCTCGTTCGGTTCGATCGTGCAGAACGGGAAGTTCGCACTCCGGGCGGTCTTCGACGAGGTGAGCGCGTTAAACAGCGTACTCTTGCCGACGTTCGGCAGCCCAACAATCCCAGCTTCCATAGCTAAACCGCGGCCTCAAGCAGCAAAAAATGATCCTCGGCCCGACACCGGGCGCGAGTAGGTGTCGTTCTACGGACTGCTTCGACCGTTACCAACTTGAGGTCAATCCGGACGATCTTTCGAGAAACTAGTTGACGCGACGGACCGAGCCGACAACGATCTACTCCACGTGTAGACATCAGTCCCTGCCCCACCCTGATGAGTAGCCCCCCATGACGACCATTCTTGCAACATCAACTCCGATGACGGTCAACGCCAACACCGGACACCGGACGAAGTTTCTCTTGACGATCAACCCGTTCACGACCCTCACCGGCGTCGTCGTTACGGACGAGAACTCCGTCGCCGCCAATCGGTACCAATTCGCAATCAACCAGTTCGGTACGCAAACGACAAGCGCGTCGCCGTACCGGGTTCTCGTGATCATGACGACAACCCGTCCGGGGATCGCGGCCCCGGCGACTTCCGGGACGATCCGGGTCGTGGTGAATACCACGATTAATGGCCAGCCCGCGTCGGACGACCGGGGGTCGATCCCGGTGAACTTCCTTACCGTTCAGAACCCGGCCGTTTTGGCCGGGGCGGCACCGACCCAGGACCTCGTGTACGACGCGGCAGGCCAGCAGGAATTGATGATCCGGGTGGGTGGCGTGTCGAACGTCATCGACGCGACATTTAATGCCTCGGTCCAAGGCTGGACGTTCATTGAGGGCGCGCAAACCCTGGACGGCTTCTGGCTCGCCCTCCGGTACGCCACAGTCGCGGCTGCGGCGGCAACACCCCCGGAGAACAAGTTGCTCGTACCCGGGATTACAGTGTCGATCAACCCCGAGGACGCTGCCGCTTACCCGACGCCGCGCGTCCAAATCCGCTACCACGACGGTTCGGGGAGTTGATTTTGTCGTCGGGCGGATCTGCTCGCGCCGGGCGCGCGTCACCGGGTCGCGGCGGTCAGGCACCTTCGGATGTCGGCGTCGGCGGGCGAAGCGTTCTGGGCTCGACGTAGCGCTTCGAGTCCCCGGTCGCGCCACCGGGCGGCTTCCGCGGCGTCCCCGGCCGTGGACCGACTTAGGCCGAGACAAGCCCGGCCCAAGTCGGCCCAGTATTCGGGGATCGCCGGGCAGGCGATCACGAGCTTGTCGAGGGCCGCGCGGGCCGCGTCGAAATCGGCCCCGGCCGGTTTGTTCAAGCTCTCGGACAATTCGCCGCGCGCCACGAGCGTTTTGGCGTACCGGGCGCGGTACTCCGGAACCTGCCGCCGCCGCTTCGACAGTTCGTCGAAGCGGTCGGCCACAACCCCGTACTCGCACTCGGCCGAGGCCCGGTCGGTCGGACCGCCGCCCGCCTTGAGTAGACACCGCTCGAACCGGCTGACGGCCTCGAAGTGCCGCGCGTCGTCGGGCGTGAATCCGTATCTCGGTTCGGCGTCGGGTGCGGTCATCGGCTTCAACACCGCCAGGGCTTCTTCGACGGCGGCGAGTGCCGCGACCCGGTCGCCCGACGCGCGGTGAACGGCCGACTTGTGCGTCAACGCCGCTGACAGCATCAGGGAATCGTACGGTTGGTACCGCGGACCTGTTACAGCTGTGAGTTTGCGGAACATCGCAATCGATTGGTCGGCGGACGCGGACGCGAGGTCGTACCGTCCGGCCGAAATTTCGACGCCGAGCCGGGCCGCGTGAATCAACCCCTCGGCCCGCTGAAAGGTGACGGATTCCGGGTCGGCTGCTCGCAACCGGTCTACGACGCCGCGCGCCTCCGCGAACGTCTCAAGAGCCTTCGGGAGGTCGCCAGTCACCGCCTGCAGGCCGGCGAAATCGCGCAGCACGTCGGCGTACCGGAGGGCATTCGCCGGATCGCCGCGGAGCGACTTTTGAGCCAACTCAAAAGACGCTTCGGCGTTGGCCGTGTCGCCCAGGAAGCGGTGCAGGTTGCCCTCGACGCGACGGAGTTGGGCCCCCCACTGACGGAATTCCGGCGAGTCCGGTCGCTGTCGCTCGAACTGCCGGAACGCGGTAACCGCGGCCTGCGTCAGTTCGAGCCGAGCCGCCTCGGACCCGCCGATGCGCGGCAAGACGCGCTCGGTCACTTCGACGATGTTGATCGTGAGTCGGTGGGCGGCGTCGAGGTTCGCTTCCGCCCGGTCGCGCTGCTCCTCGGCGGCGAGCTTCTGGGCCGTCGCGCGGTTTTGCGCCGCGACCAGGAGCGGCGTACTCACGCCCAGGGCGACGACGGCCGTGAACAGGGTCATGGCCGTCGCCGCGACGGCAGGGCGGTGGCGGCGGGCCCAACGGGCGGCGCGGTCGGGCCACGGCTCCCGGTACGCCGCGACCGGTTCGTCGGCCAGCCACCGCTGCGCGTCGGTCGCCAGGTCGGCGGCCGAGGCGTACCGCCCGGTACAGTCGCGGGCCATCGCCTTGCGGCAGACGGCTTCGAGGCTGCGCGACGTGGACGGGTTCACGTCGTGCGGCGGGCAGGGGTCGGCGGAGCGGATTTTTTCGAGCACTTCCTTCGGCGTCGTTCCCTCGACCGGGGCCTTGCCGGTGAGGACGGCGTACAGCATGGCCCCCAAGCTGTACACGTCCGAGGCCGTCGTGGCGTCGCCCCCGGCCGCGACTTCGGGGGCCATGTACGCGGGCGTCCCGGAGATGGTGCCCTCGGCCGTCTCGTCGGCCCCGTCGCCGGCGTACAGGCCGTCGCCGTCGCCCGGCCGGCCGGTCAACTTGGTCAGGCCCCAGTCGACCAGGAAGACCTCGCCGAACTCGCCCAGGACGACGTTCTGGCCCTTCAAGTCCCGGTGCAAGACCCCCCGCGCGTGGGCGTAGGCGACGGCCCGACAGACGGCGACGAAGGCGTCCAGGAGCGCGCGGAATTCGAGGGGCGTCGCGTCGTTCTTGGCCAGCCGCGCGTGGTACCTGGCGATCGCCTCCGCGAGGGTGCCCCCGCTGACGTACCGCATGACGTAGCACGGCCCGCTGCCCCACGCCTCGCCGCCCTCGACGAGGTCGTACAGGGGCACGATCCCCGGGTGCTCCAGGCTCCCGGTGACGCGCGCTTCGCGGAGGAAGCGGGCGACCAAATCGGCCCGCCCGGCCCGCTCGGGGCGGACGACTTTCAACGCCACGTCGCGGCCCAGGACCGTGTCGTGGGCCAGCCAGACTTGCCCCAGACCGCCCGTCTTGTGGAGGCGAATCGGTCGGTACCGGCCGGCCGCACTGCCGCCCGGGAGCGGGGCCGAGGGTCCGCCGGGGGGGTACGGCAGCGTCGGCGGCGATCCGTCCCCAACGCCGTCCAACGAGACCGCCGTCGAGTGCCCGGCCGCCGGCGGCGTCCCGGCCGAGAGGGCCGTGACGGTGGCCGCATGTTCGCCCCGCGCGACCCCGTTCGCCGCGGCCGTGCGGTGGCCCAGCGCCCCGCACGCGGCGAGGTAATCGAGGAACGACGGGTACCGGGAGGGGGACCACCCCGGCGCGAGTTGCGCGGCCCGCGCGGCGTCGGCCCGCCCGTCGCGCACGGATTCCAGAACCTGCTGCAAGTTGTTGACCGGGTCCATGATGTCCCGCGGGCGTAAGGTTGGAGATGGGTCTATTGCTCAGTGTAACGTCTTGCGATTGCGGCCGCCGCGAAAATCCCGCGGCGAATCCGCCCGCGGGCCGGCCGGGCTATCGGGCGGCCGGGGTTCGCTCCCAGAGGCTCGCCACCAGGAAGCCGCCGAGTCGGCAGTCCTCCCGCACCAGGACGAGACCTGCCGCCCGCAAGGCCGGTCGCGGATCGACGAGCCGGCCGGCCGGGAGGCGGGTCGCCACTTTGAAAAATGCGTACATGACGGCCAGGGCGGCGCGGGCGGCGAGACGCCGGGCGCGGCCGTCGGGGAGTCGGAAGTCGCCGACGATCCACCGCCCGCCCGGCGACAAACTGGCCGCGAGCACGGCGACGAGCGGTCCGAGTTCGCCGGCCGGGAAACAGTCGAGGAAGAAGTTCGTCACGACCAGATCGTACGGCGGGTCGGGGGGTGCGAACTGCCGCGCGTCGGCGACGTGCCAGCGGACCCGGTCGGCCGCGCCGGGCCGGCCGGCGACCCGCCGCCGGGCGAGCGCGACCATCGCCGGGCTGGCATCGACGACATCAACGCGTGCGATCGGGTTGAAGGCCAGGAAGTCCGCCAGGAAGCGGCCGTCCCCTTCGCCGAGGACGAGCACCCGGCGGGCGGCGGTCGCGTCCGCTACCATCGCCGTCCGGCACGTTTGGAGTAGGCCACCGAACGTGACGGCCTCGATCGCCGCGTAGTACGGGGCCAGCCGGTCGAACCGCGGCGGGGTCACGGCACGCCCCAGAAGGCCAACGGGCTGAGCAGAACGGCGTCGGCGAGGACCCGGGCCGCCCGCGGCCACCCCCGGCACGCCAGGTGAACGGCCAGCAACCCGCCGACGGACGAGGCGACGGCCAGGCCGACCCCGGCCGGCAGGCGGGTCGCGGCGACCGTCAGCGCGCCGCCCAACGCGACTTCGGCCCAAATCCGACGCGGCCGGGCCGACTCCCACCGGTCGATCAGCCGGCAGTTCAGCCAACACAGTCCGCCGAACGCCGAAGCACTCGGCAGCCACTCGGGCCACGGGACTGCCCCGGTGCTGAGCGGCACGGCAACGCCCGCGGCGAAGCCGACCCCGACGAGCAGTTCCTTGGTCCCCCCGACCGTCCGGCGGCCGCCGGCCCCGTGAACGACGGCGAGGTACCCGGCGACTCCGAGGCCGACGGCCAGCCCGTGCGTAACGTAGGCGGTCGGCAGGGTCGCGGCGGCGGCGGCGGCGAATGCGGCCGCCAGAACGGCGGCGACCGCGAACGGGCGGGCGAAGCGGGCCGCGGTCCGGTGCCGGTCCGCGTCGAACTCGCCCCGCCGCGCGTCGAGCCGGCGGTCGGCGAGGTAGACGCACCAGACGACGGCCGCCAACGCCAGAGACGCGGCGACGGGGACCACGCCGCCGAACCGGCTCGCCAGGAACCGCTGCCAAACGACGGCGACCAGCGGCGCGTCGAGGGCCAGCAGGTTCGGCACGAGCCACCAGGGCGCGGCTTCGGAGCGAATCTCGTGCATCCGACTATAATGGTCGTCCGTCGCCCGGTTGACAACCCGACGACGGTCCCGGCCTGCCGCACCGCCCAATTTCTCGCCCCCGGAGTTCGCCGATGACCGCCCTACGAACCGTCGGAGTGGCACTGCTCGCGCTGGGCCTCGGGGTCTGCACCGCGGCCGGTCGGAGTGACGACGAGAAGCCGAAGCCGGTGCCCGCGCCGGAGTTCACCGGGGTGTCGGAGTGGCTGAACGCGAAGCCGCTCAAGATGGCCGATCAGAAGGGCAAGGTCGTCGTCGTTCACTTCTGGACGAACGGCTGCGTCAACTGCGTCAACAATTACCCGCACTACCGGGCCTGGCAGGACAAGTACAAGGACGCCAAGGACTTCCTGATGGTCGGCGTCCACACCCCGGAATTCGACGCCGAGAAGGACGTGGCCCGGATCAAGGAACGGATGACCAAGCACAAGCTGACGTTCGCCGTCGCCGTGGACAACGACGGGGCGAACTGGAAGGCGTGGGGCAACCGGTACTGGCCGTGCGTCTACGTCGTGGACAAGACGGGGCACGTCCGCAACCACTGGGAGGGCGAACTGGGCGACGACGGGGCGAAGAAGTTCACCGCCCGCATCGACGAACTCCTGGCCGAGCCGGCCCCGAAGGCGGAGTCGCCGCCGGCGGTCGCCGCGCCGTAAGCTATCCACAACACGGCCCGCACCTTCGCGAGTGACCGCCCGATGATCGGCTTCCACAAATTCGAGCGGCGCGGCGACCGGCTCGCCCCGATGAACGTCTTCCTGTCGCGGCTGTGGGGCAACGTCCTCGTGGCCGTTGCCATCGTCGCCTTCTCGCTCGCCCTGGGAACGCTCGGCTACCACTACCTCGGCAACGTCGGCTGGATCGACGGCCTGCTGAACGCCGCGATGATTCTGACCGGCATGGGGCCGGTGGATAAGATGGAGAGTACCGAGGGCAAGCTGTTCGCCACCTTCTACGCCCTGTACAGCGGCATCGCCTTCCTGACGATGGTGGCCGTGATTCTGACCCCGCTTTACCACCGCTTTATGCACCACTTTCACATGACGGCCGACTGACCCGGGCCGAAATAGGAGCAGTTTACTCCACTATTTCCGCCGGCCGATCTTGACAGCGTTCCGTCGGGGAATTATCCTGACTGGTGTGCTGTTGCGACTCCGTCTCAACGAATGACACCTTGGTCGCTACCGCTAATTTCCCCGGAGGTCGGCCATGAGCCGCACGCCCCGTCGCGCCTTTACGCTCATCGAGTTGCTCGTCGTGATCGCCATCATCGCGGTTCTGATCGGCCTGCTCCTGCCTGCCGTCCAGAAGGTCCGCGGGGCCGCCGCGCGGATCAAGTGCGCGAACAACTTGAAGCAGATCGGCCTGGCCCTGCACGGCTCGATGGACGCCACCGGCGGCCTGCCGGTCAACGGCGTCTACGCCTACAACGGGTCGGGCGTCACGGTCACTTCGGCGTGGTCGGCGCTGGCCCGCACCTTGCCGTACATCGAGCAGGAGAACCTGTTCCGCAACATCGACCTGTCGGTGAGCTACAACGCGCAGATCGGCGTGTCGTCGAAGCGGGTGGCGACGTACATTTGCCCGGCCGAGGTGAACGACCGCGGGAGCGGCGTCGATGCGACTTACGGCAACAAGCACTGGGCGATCAACTACGGCGTCAACCTCGGCACCTGGGCGGTGCTGACGAACAAGGCGACCGGGATGCGCGGCGGCAACGGGGCGTTCAACCCGAACCGCGGGTTCAAGCCGGCGGACTTCACCGACGGCCTGAGCAACACCGTGGCCGTCGCCGAAGTGAAGGCGTACACGTCGAAAGTCGTCGGCGCGTCGAACGCCGTTGTCTACGGCACCCCGCCCGCGTCCCCGGCAGTCCCGGCGGACATTACCGGACTGCCGTTGGGGGCCTTCGACCCGGCGAAGACGACGCACGCCGAGTGGGTGGACGGCAAAGTCCACGAGACCGGCTTCACGGCCGTCTTCGCCCCGAACGCGAACGTCAAGTTCGTCAGCGGCGGCACGACTTACGACATCGATTACATCGCCGCGACCGAGTCGAGCGTCGGCGACACCTACGCCGCCGTGACGGCCCGCAGCTACCACGGCGGCGGCGTCAACGTTGTCCTCATGGACGGCTCCGTCCGCTTCGTCACCGACGCCGTCCAACCCGCCACCTGGCGGGCACTGGCTACCCGCGCCGGCGGCGAAGTCTTCGGCGACTACTAACTTCTCGATTGAAGATTGTCGATTGAAGATTGTCGATTGGAAGACTGAAATCTCTGGCGGAGAGGCTCGGGTTTCAATCGGCATTCTTCAATCTTCAATCGACAATTTTCAAGGTGCTAGCACCTTCTTCTTCAACTCGTCGATCTTCTTGGCCCAGGCGGCCGTGGACGCGGCGCGGGCTTCGGCGGACGCGGCGGCGTCGAAGGCGAGGAGTTGCTTTGCGGCCGGGTCTTTGGGGTCGAGGTAGCCCAACAGGGTGTAGAACGCCAGGTCGCGGACGGGGACGGCGGGCGACGACAGTTGACCGCCGAGCAGGGTCAGCGTGTCCGGGTCGAGGCGTTGCGCCGGGGTGAAGCCGCGGAGCAGGCGGACGGTCATGTCGGCTTCGTCTTCGGGCAGCCGGGCCTTGCCGACGAGGACTTCGCGGAACCGCTCGACGGTCCCGGGGTCGGCGGCGAACAGCGAGCGCAGGCCGAGGACCGCCGCCTCGCGGATGAACGGCCGGTTCGGGTCGTTCAGGCAGTCGGCCAGTCCGTTCACGTCGCCCAGCCCGGCGAACATCAGGACCGCGACGCGGGCCGTCGAGAGGGTTTGGAGCGTGGCGCTCTCGGGCCGGTCCTGGAGGGACTCGTCGAAGGTCGCGCGGACGCGGTTGGGGTCGGCGATCTTCTTCGAGAACTCGTCCAGGGCGGCGAGCGACGCCTTGGCCCGGGCCGCGTCCGGGTAGACCGGGAATTTCGACCAGTACGCCGACCGGTCGGCCTTGGTCCGGGCGTCCGGGTCCGGTTTGGCCCGGCTCTTCCCGGTCGCCGATTCCCAGTACAGTTCACCGGCCTTACCCAGCACGACGGCCTTCAGGGCGGGGGCGGTGACCGTCGCCGACCCGGCGTTGACGTGCAGGCCGGCCGACACTTTCACAGCCGTGGCGGGGCCGGGCACGAGTTCGCGGCTGACTTCGAGGACCACGTCCGTCTTGTCGTCGGCGAGGACCACGTCCCACACTTCCGTCGCAAAGCGGAGCCGCACGGCCGCCCCGCCGGGCCGCTTGGTGGTGACGTAGAAGCGGCCCGAGTGGACCGTCAGGTCGGCGTCGAACCCGCGGGCCGGGAACGTCGGGGTGAGGGACGCTTCGAGGATCGGCGACCCGAGGAACAAGTCGGGCAGGTTGCCCCACAGGTCGATGACGACGTTCGATTCGAGCTTGACCGTCGCCTTGTACCCCGGCAGGCAGGTCAGGCGGTCGGTGCTGATCACGTCCGGGGCGTCGGCCGGGACGCGCGTCCAGGCGGGGTTGGTCGGCGTCTGCCGGACGAGGACCGGCGTCGGCTCGCGCTTCTCCCACTGGCCGAGGACGACGCGGTCGGCGCTCGCCGCGGGCGGCGGCCCGGCCTCCTTCGGCGGCTCGACGACGGAGGGTGCAGGGGCTTCCGGCAATTTAACGGGGGGGGAGGGCAGAGTTTCCGGCGGCTTAGGCGGTAAGGTAATGAGATCCTCCAGCCTGAAAACTCGTAAGTTCTCGGATGATTCGGTCTTCTCCCCGGCGGCGACCTCCTGCTTCGCTGCGTCCGGTTTGATCGGGGCGGTCACGAGCGCGGCCGTCTCGCGCGCGGCATCCTGGTGGCGCGGCCAGGCCATCGACGCGGCGACCACGAGGACCGTCGCCACCAGGCCGATGACGGCGAGGCGGGCGAAGCGGACGGCCGGCTTCTCGCCCGCCGTGTACGCCGACATGCCGAGCAGGTAGGCCGCGTCGATGCGGTCGTCCGGCGGCGGGCCGTCGTCCCGGGTGCCGCCGACGGGGACGGTCTTGCCCGGCTTGCGGTTGGGCAGGGACGCCGGCGCGCCGACGAGGCCGTACATGCGCCGCCGGGCCGTCGCCGGGACGCGAACCTGCTCGGACAGCACGAGCGTCAAGATTTGGTGGCAGGCGGCGACCTCCGCCAGGTTCACGTCCGAGTCCAGGCACGTCTTTTCGAACGCGGTGACCTGCTCGGGCGTCAGCGTGTCGCTCAGGTACTGCGCGACCAGGTTGGGGTCGGCCGCGTCCCCCTTGGTGCCGGACGCGGGCACGCCCAGGCCGCGCTTCCGGGTCACCCGCTTGAGGCGATCCACGAGTTCCAGCGCCGGCGGGTTCTCGGTCAGTTTCTTGCCGATCTCGCGGGCCATCGCCGGGTCGAGGGTGTCGTCGAGGTAGGCGAGTAACGTGCGTAGGGTGAGTCGCATCGATTCTCCGAGTGCAGAACGCATAGTGCAGAGTGCAGAATGTCCGAAGCTTAAGTGCAGAGTAGTAGTGGCGAGCGGGCCGGGGCGTCGTGCAGGATTTCGGGAAGTTTTTAGCCGACGAGGGTGAGCCGCACGTCCATGACGTTCGTGCCGGTCAAGCCGGTCCGCAGCAGGCCGCCGACGGCGTCGAAGAACGGGTAGGCGTCGTGCCGGGCGAGGTGGCCGGCGGGGTCGGTCCCCCGCCGCAATGTGTCGGCGTCGGCGATGGCCCCGGCGGCGTCGGTCGGGCCGTCTTCGCCGTCGGTGCCGCCGGACAGCGTGAGGATGTTCGGCGAGTCGCCGAGCGCGAGGGCCATTGCTAGCGCGTACTCCTGGTTGCGGCCGCCCTTGCCGGGGTGACGGCCGAGAGTCACCGTCGTCTCGCCGCCGGAAAGCAGGCACGTCCGCGGCCGCAGCGTGCGGACGATCGCGGCGTGCCGGCGGGCCACGTCGGCCGTCTCCCCCTCGACCGCGCTGCCGAGTGAAACGACGCGGTAACCGAGGCGTTCGGCGGTCCGGGTCGCCGCGGCGAGGGCTAAGGCGTTCGTGCCGATCAGCCGGTGCTCGACCGTCGCCGGCAGTACCTTCGGCGTCTCGGGGAGTTTGCCCCGCCGGCCGCGTTCGAGCTGGGCCACGACACTCGCCGGAGCGCGGCTACGCAAGTCGTAGCGGTCGAGCACGGCCAGGGCGTCGGCGTAGGTCGTCGGGTCGGGCGTCGTCGGGCCGGAGGCGATCACGTCGAGGGCGTCGCCGACCACGTCCGAGACGATCAGCGCGACGAAGCGCTTGCCGCGGAAGCCCTCGGCGAGGCGGCCACCCTTGACGCGCGACAGGTGCTTGCGGACGGAGTTCATCTCGCCGATCGTCGCCCCGCTGCCGGCGAGCAACGACGTGACGGCGAGCTTGTCGGCCAGTGTGACACCCTCGACGGGCCACGGTAACAGGGCCGAGCCGCCGCCGGAGATCAAGCCGATGGCGATGCCCTCCGGCCCAGCGTCGGCGAGGAGTTGCACCATCGCGCGGGCACCGTCGATGCCGGCCGGCGTCGGGGCGTTGCTGCCGACCGGCCGCGCGCCGTGAAGATGAATCCGCTTCGTCGTCGCGGTGAAACCCTCGGGGACGTTCACCCAGCCGATGATGCGGTCCAGGCAGTCGGCCAGCGCCGTCTCGACGCCGACGGCCATCGCCGCGCCCGCCTTGCCGCAGCCGACGACGCGGACCGTCGGCGCGCTTTCGAGCAGTGGCCGCAACTGCTCCACGGCCGCGATCACGAGCGGTTCTGGCCGTGCCGCATCGACGGCGGCGTGCCAAATTTCGAGGGCGTCGGCGCGGAGGGTCACGCCAGGACTTCCTTGACGACACGGCCGCTCACGTCGGTCAGGCGGAAGTCGCGGCCGGCGTAGCGGTACGTGAACTTCTCGTGGTCGAAGCCGAGCAGGTGCAAGATCGTGGCGTGCAGGTCGTGCGGGTGGATGCGATTTTCGACCGCCTTGAAGCCGAACTCGTCGGTCGCCCCGACGACGGTCCCGCCCTTGATCCCGCCGCCGGCGAGCCACATCGAGAAGCCCCAGTGGTTGTGGTCGCGGCCGTTGACCTTGCCGGCGTTCGACCCGGGCGTCGGCAGTTCAACCACCGGCGTGCGGCCGAATTCGCCGCCCCAGATAATCAGCGTGGACTCGAAGAGGCCGAGGCGCTTCAGGTCGCTAATCAGCGCGGCGATCGGCTGGTCGATTTGCAGGGCGAGTTTGCGGTGCTCCTGGGCCAGGTCGTCGTGGCTGTCCCACGGCTGCACCGGGGCGTGCGACACCTGCACGAAGCGCACGCCGCGTTCCAGCAGCCGGCGGGCGATGAGCAGGCTGCGGGCCTGGTTGCCGGGGCCGTAACTGTCGCGCACCAGTTGCGTTTCCTTCGACACGTCGAAGGCGTCCGTCGCCTCGAATTGCATCCGGTACGCCAGCTCGAACGACTGGATGCGGGCTTCGAGCAAGGGGTCGGCGGGGCGGGTCGCAGCGTGGGCGGCGTTCATTTTGGCGAGCAGGTCGAGTTGCCGGCGCTGCTCCGCACCGGGGGCGTTTTTGTTGCGGACGTTCTCGACGAGCCGCTCGATGTCGGTCTGCGCGCTATCGATGTAGGTGCCCTGGAACACCCCCGGCAGGAAGCCGGCCTGCCAGTTTTGGCTCTCCATCAGTGGCATTCCGCCGGGGCACATCGCCACGAAGCCGGGCAGGTTTTGGTTCTCCGTGCCGAGGCCGTAGGTCAGCCACGACCCCAGCGACGGCCGCACTAGCCTACTTTCGCCGGTGTTCATCAGGAGGAACGACGGCTCGTGGTTCGGCACGTCGGCGTACATCGAGCGGATGACGCAGATGTCGTCGATGTGGGCCGCCGTCTTGGCGAAAATCTCCGACACCTCGATGCCCGACTTGCCGTACTTGGCGAACTTGAACGGCGACGGCATCAGGCTGCCGGTCTTGCGCTCGGTCTTCAAATTCCCCGTCGGTAGCGGCTTCCCGGCGTACTTCACCAGCGCCGGCTTCGGGTCGAACGTGTCAACCTGACTCGGCCCGCCGTTGGCGAACAGGTGAATCACGCGCTTCACCTTCGACGGCAGCGGCGACGGCTTCGCGCTCAGCGGGTTGGCGTTCGGCTTCGCCTCGGCACTCAGCAAGCGGTTGTCGCCGAGGAGTTGCGTGAGGCCGAGGAGGCCCATGCCGACGCCGGAGCGGGTAAGCAGGTCGCGGCGCGAGATCATGGGGAGTAGCTCCGGAACGTGACGCCTGGCAGGAGTAACATTTTACGCCGAACCCCGGTCGAATGCACGGGCCGATTCCGCCGGCGCGGCAATCCCGTAAGATGTTCCCCTTCGCCTCTCTTCCCCTGCCACCGGACGGACGACATGCCGCGTGTTCTGATCGCCGACAAGCTCGAAGCCGCCGGCATCGCGTTGTTGAAGGCCAACGGCCTCGAAGTCGATAACCGGCCCGGCCTCAAGGGCGACGAATTGAAGGCGGCGATTCAGGCCGCCGACGCCATGATCTGCCGGTCGCAGCCGCAAGTCACCGCCGACATCCTCGCTAACCCCGGCAAGTGCCGTGCGATCGCGCGCGCCGGGGTCGGCGTCGATAACATCGACGTGCCGGCCGCCACCCGGCAGGGCGTCGTCGTGATGAACACGCCGTCGGGCAACACCGTCAGCGCCGCCGAACACACCATCGCGCTGATGATGGCGCTCTCAAGGCAAATCCCGGCTGCCGACGCCAAGATGCGCTCCGGCGGCTGGGACCGGGCCAAGTTCGTCGGCACGCAACTCACCGGCAAGACCCTGGGTGTCGTCGGCCTCGGCCGCATCGGGCAGGAGGTCGCCAAGCGGGCCACCGGCCTCGGCATGACCGTGCTCGGCTTCGACCCGTTCGTCACGAGTGCGAAAGCCGCCGAACTCGGCATCCAGGCCGCGCCCAACCTCGACGCGCTTTTGCCGCAAGTGGACGTGCTGACGGTCCACATCCCGATGACGCCCGAGACGCGGCACCTCATCGGCGCGCGCGAACTCGGCATGATGAAGGCGACCGCACGGGTGCTGAACGTCTCCCGCGGCGGCATCATTGACGAACTCGCCCTGGCCGCGGCCCTGACCGCGGGGACGATCGGCGGCGCGGCCATCGACGTGTTCGAGGTCGAGCCGCCAGCCGCCGACCACCCCTTGCGCACGGCCCCCAACTGCGTCGTGACCCCGCACCTCGGCGCGAGTACGCTGGAGGCGCAAGAGAACGTCGCCATCGAGGCGGCCCAACTCATCAGCGACTTCCTGTTGCGGGGCGTCGTCGCCAACGCCGTGAACATGGCGAGCGTCGATCGCGCCGAACTCGACGGCCTGCGGCAGTACGTAGACCTGGCCCGCCGGCTGGGGCTGCTGCACGCGCAACTCGCGCAGGGGCCGATCCGCAAGGTGTCGCTGACGTACCGCGGCGAGTTGGCGTCGAAGAAGACGCGGCTGCTGACGGCGGCGTTCACGGCCGGGCTGCTCGAATACCGCCTCGCCGCCGGGGTGAACCTCGTCAACGCCGAGGTCACGGCCCGCGAGCGCGGCGTCGAGATCGCCGAAGCCCTCAGCCCCAAGAAGGGCGACTTCGCGGCGGTGTTGGTCGCCGAGGTCGAGACCGACGCCGGCACGACGGTCGCCGCCGGGACGCTGTTCGGCGACCAGTATTTGCGGCTGGTCCAGCTCAACGAGTTCCGCCTGGAAACCTACCTCGACGGCAACCTGTTCATCTTCCACCACACCGACGTGCCGGGCCTGATCGGCTTCGTCGGCAACATTTTCGGCACGCACGGCATCAACATCGCCGCGATGCATCTCGGCCGCAGCGGCAACCAGCCCGGCGGCCCCGCGATCGGTGTGTTGAACCTCGACGGCGTCCCGCCCGAAGACGCCGTCGCCGCCGTGCGGGCGCACGCCAGCATGTCGCGCATCGACGTGGTGCGATTGCCAAAGGCAGGCGACGTGCCGGCATGGATGGGGTAAGACTTGGCGACCCGGCTACTCGATCAACCCAGGGCCGGCGACATTCGCACCCCAAGCGAGTA